>JAFWDI010000015.1 GCA_017513125.1 Lachnospiraceae bacterium
TCCTTCATGTCATCGTCGTCGAGGAAGCGGGTGGTGGTGGCCACGCCGGCATTGTTCACCAGGACGTCCAGATGATCGAAGAACCCGAAAAGCTCCTTCTCCGCGGCGCGCACGCTGTCAATGTCGGCGATATCCGCCGGGATGCAGACATAGCGCCCGCCGTACTGCGCGAGCTCGGAGACGACCTCCTCGCCGGAGGCGCGGTTCCGGCAGAGGACCGCGACGTTCGCGCCGCTCTGCGCGAATGCCAGGGCAATGCCTTTTCCGATCCCTCGGTTTCCGCCGGTCACGGCGACGTTCAGGCCCTTCACACTGAAGGCCTCCTGCATGGTTTCGATCGGGGATGTGACAGGATACATAGATTACTCCTTTCAAAAAACGTAGAAGCAGGATCTCTCCGGACGGGATCAGCCGCCCGTCAGTTTTCGAAGAACCGCAGATCCGCCCACAGCGCGTCATAGACTTCGCCGCGCGGATCCTCCGCGAGCGTGCAGGCGTCTTCGCCGTCGGCGGTCACGTCGATCAGCATGGTCTCGCGGTGCTCGCGGGTGTAAGGCTTCCACCCGGGGCCGGTCGTGCCCGCGGGATCGTCATTCTTCACGAAATTAACGAACGCTCCGTGCACGATCTCACGGATCTTCGCGAGGCGCTCGGGGGTCTCGCCCTGGTCGAACATCATCAGCTGCGCGCCGCAGGAATTCTTCAGCGCGGGGCCGATGTCTGCCGAGTGCGTCGCGAACAGGCCGAACTGCGCGGCCTGCGGGGTCACGAAGTCGAAGCGGTAGCGCCAGACCGTGTTATGCTTCGCCTGGGCGTCGCTGCAGCGCACGCTGTCGTTCCAGAACAGGCGGTCCGTGCCGATCTGGATCAGCGCGGCGTCCGTCGTCAGGTCGCCGTAGACCTTTTCGAACCCGCCGAAGCGCTCCGGGTGGTTCGAGTATTCGAGCATCTGACGGACCATGTCGGGCGTGTAGGGGACCATCTTGATCGGGTAGAAGAGGGTCGCCTCGTCGCGGCAGGTGCCGATCAGGACTTTTACGTCAGCGGCATTGCCCTTATCCAGCGCGTCCCAGACCTTATCGGGCAGCAGGTCGTCGCCCGAGACCATGCCGGTCAGCTCGATTCCGGGGTACACGTCTGTGTCGAGCAGCACGTTCAGGCAGCCGCCGCGCAGCTCCTCGGGGGTCATGGTCTTCAGCTTCTCCAGTTCCTCCGGCTTCGAGGGATCGATGCCGAGCCCCTCGAAATACAGTGCATTGTTCAGTTCGTGGACCTTCGGATAGTCGATATTGTCCGCGATGCCGCTCATAGGAATGGCCTTTCGGAACAGACCCCGTGCGGCCGGGCTCGCCAGCAGCGCGTAGCAGGACATGCCGCCCGCGGACTCGCCGCAGATCGTGACATTGCCCGGGTCTCCCCCGAATGCTTCGATGTTTTTCCGCACCCACTTCAGCGCCGCGATCTGGTCGGAGAGCGCGCAGTTCGACTCAAATCCCTCCGCTCCGTACTTCGTGAAGTCGTAGAAGCCCAGCGGGCCCAGGCGGTAATTGAAGTTCACTGCGACGATGTCGTCCTCGGCGAACGCGGAAAGGTCGTAGAGCGGGTTGCTCGCTTCACCGGTGTGGTTCGCGCCTCCGTAGATCCAGACGAAGACCGGCTTTTTCGCGCCGGGCTCCGTGCCTTTCGGCGCCCAGACGTTCAGGTACAGGCAGTCCTCGGAAGGCGCCTGCGTAAAGATCTCGGTCTCGAGCATCGGACCCGCGAGGAAATCATGCGGCCGCGGCCCCATCTCCGTGCAGGCGCGCACGCCCTCCCAAGGTTCCGGCTCACGGGCGCGCTTAAAACGCAGCTCGCCAACGGGCGGCTTCGCGAACGGAATGCCGAACCAGCAGTCGGCCCGCTCTGTCGAAAAGCCTTCCGCGGCTCCCTGCGCGGTCTGTCTGATCAATGTCATGGCAATGCTCCTTTCTCTCGGGATAAGCCGGCAGCGGAACCGCCGGACGGAAGACGGTCATGTCTGTTCCGAACGCGGCGGGAAGTGTGATAAAACATATGAACCCGGCTTATTTCTATGATACATTATAAAAAAGAAACCCGGATTATGGCAATATGCCCCAGTCAGGAAAGGATGTAGTATATGCCGCCCCCTGGAGGACACGGACCCGGAGGAAGATTTCTCACCGAAGAAGAGAAGAAGAACGCGCCGAAAGTTACCGGCGTGCTCCTGAAGCGCATCCTGTCATACATGAAGCCCTACTGGCCGCAGATGGCGCTGATCATCGTCTGTATCGCGTTTTCGTCGGTCTTCGCGCTGCTGCCGTCGATCCTGACGGGCCGGATCATTGACGACGGCCTGATCGGGCGCGACCTGCGGAAGCTGATCTTCTTCATCGTGCTCTCGCTGCTCGTGACGCTGGTCTCGCACCTGATCGGCGTGGGCCAGAGTTATCTGAGCGCGTGGATCAGCCAGCACATTACGTTCGACATGCGGAACCAGATGTTCCGCCACCTGCAGATGATGTCGCAGCGGTTCTTCACGACGAATAACCAGGGCGACATCATCACGCGCATGACCAGCGATATCTCGGGCGTGGAGTCCGTGATCTCGAATAACTTTACGAGCATCATTTCGAACGTGATCACGCTCGTGGTCGCTCTGATCGCGATGTACCGGAAAAACTGGATCCTGGCGACGATCGGCATCATCATCGTGCCGCTGTTCACGCTGCCGACCCGGCGCGCGGGAAAGCAGCGCTGGGAACTGACTGCACAGTCCCAGGAATGTCAGGATGAGATCAACGGCATTCTGAACGAGACACTGTCCGTCAGCGGACAGACGCTCGTGAAGCTGTTCGGGAAGGAAGATTACGAGTTCGGCCGCTATCAGAAGGCGAATAAGCGGATGATAGGCCTGAACATCAAGGAACGCATGGCGGGCCGCTGGTTCATGGTCGTGCTGTCGACGATCACGAGCATCGGTCCCATGCTGCTGTATTTCGTGGGCGGCGTGATCATGATGCGCTACGACAGCTCGCTGACGGTCGGCGACATCACGGTGCTCGTAGCGCTGCTCGGACAGATGTACCGGCCGGTGAACTCGCTGATGAACATCCAGGTCGACTGGATCCGCTCGATGGCCATGTTCACGCGCATCTTCGATTACTTCGACATGGAGCCCGAGATCCGGGACGACGCCGACGCCATCCGGCTGCCGCGAAAGGCCGACGGCGCGGTCGAGTTCTCGCACGTGGACTTTTCCTATGAACCCGAGCGGCAGATTCTGAAGGACGTGAGCTTTAAGCTGGAGAAAGGACACAGCATCGCTCTCGTGGGTCCGTCCGGCTCCGGAAAGAGCACGATCATAAACCTCATCCCGCGCCTGTATGACGTGCAGAAGGGCGCGGTGTACTTCGACGGCGTCGATGTGAGGAAGTGCGAGCTGCGTTCGCTTCGGAAAAATATCGGCATCGTGACGCAGGAGACGTATCTGTTTAACAGTACGATCCGCGAAAATCTGCTTTACGTGAAGCCTTCGGCGAAGGAGGAGGAGCTGATCGACGCCTGCAGACGCGCGAACATCTGGGATTTCATCGAGGCGCAGGAGGCGGGCCTCGATACGATGGTCGGAAACCGCGGGCTGAAGCTGTCGGGAGGCGAGAAGCAGCGGATCTCGATCGCGCGGGTGCTGCTGAAGGATCCCGCGCTGCTGATCTTCGACGAGGCGACCTCGGCGCTCGATTCGATCTCGGAGCAGAAGATCCAGGAGGCGATCGATCCGCTCGTGAAGACCCACACCAGCATCCTGATCGCGCACCGGCTCTCGACGATTCTGGCGGCGGACGAGATCCTCGTGATCAAGGACGGCCGGATCGTGGAACGCGGCCAGCACGAGGAACTCGTGGAGCTCGGCGGGGTCTACACCGAGCTGTACGAAACGCAGTTCGGCGCGGGTATGGTCGAAGGGCACGGCGCGGTTCACGAGACTGCTTCGGAAGCGGAGATTCCGGCTGCGGGGAGCGGCGAAGGGTCCAACATCGGCAAAACCCAAATATAGTCCAAAATGAAGGGATTCGAGATAAAAAATCTGACAATTCTGAATATTTTCATCTGCTATCATATCATATTATAATTTAAATAAAGATATAAAAGAAGATCCGTCGGCCTGGCAGCGGGCGGGTCCCCTTTTTGTGTTATTCGAAAAAATCGAACGTATTTTGCTGCCTGTTCAAAAACTGATATTTAGGAGAAAACTATGGCTGAAAAAGGAATTGCTTACGGGGTCGGCGTAGGCCCCGGAGATCCCGAAGAGATGACTTTAAAGGCGGTGCGCCTGATCCGCGAGGGGGACGTGATCGCCGTGCCCGGGAAGGACCCGAAGGAGTCGGTCGCCTATAAGATCGCGGTGCAGTCTGTGCCGGAGCTCGCTGAGAAAGAGCTGATCGCGATCGACATGCCCATGGTGAAGGACCGTGCGAAGATCGAGGAAAATCACCGGAAAGGCGCCGAGATCATCAAGGAGATCCTGGACACCGGCAAGAACCTGGTCTATATCACGCTGGGCGATTCCACGATCTACTGCACTTTTACCTATCTGCAGCATTATCTGGAGGCGGACGGGTACGAAGTGCACCTGGTGAACGGCATCAGCTCGATCTGCGCGGCCGCTGCCGCGGCGAACGTGCCGATCGTCGAGTGGGACGAGCCGTTCCATGTGATCCCCGGCGTGCATAACACCGAGGATAAGCTGGATAAGCCCGGCACCTACGTCCTGATGAAGACCGCGAGCCACGTGAAGGAAGTGAAGGATCTCCTGCGTGCCAGCGGGCGCGACGTTTACGCGGTTGAAAACTGCGGTATGGAGACGCAGAGGATCTTCCACGGCGTGGATGCCATTCCGGACGACGTGGGATATTTCCTGCTGATCATCGCGAAGGAAGCGAAATGATCGAACTGAAAGGCCTGACGAAAAAATTTGACGACTTCACGGCGGTGGACCACCTCGACCTGAAGATCGGGACCGGAGAGTTCTTCGGGCTTCTGGGCCCGAATGGCGCCGGAAAGACCACGACGATCAGTATGATCTCGACGGTCCTTCTACCCACCTCCGGCGAGATTCTCGTGGACGGACAGCGGCTGGACCGGAAGGCCGCTGCGCTGAAGCGGAAGCTGGCGGTCATCACGCAGGAGTATTCGATGCGCCAGGACATGACCATGGACGAGGTCATGGAGTACCAGGGGCGTCTTTACCGCATGCCGAAGAAACTGATCCGTGAGAGGACCGAAGAGCTGTTCGAGTTCGCGGGGCTGAAAAACTTCCATAAGCGGATCGTGCGCCACCTGTCGGGAGGCATGAAGCGGAAGCTCATGATCTGCCGGGGGCTCCTGACGGAACCGGAGATCATGCTGCTGGACGAACCGACCGCAGGCATGGACGCGGTGGCCAGACGCCAGATGTGGAATCTGCTGCGGACCCTGCGCTCGCGGGGGATCACGCTGCTTCTGACGACGCACTATATCGACGAGGCGCAGACATTGTGCGACCGCGTCGCGCTGATCGACGAAGGAAAGCTGGACGTGACGGACACCCCGGCGGCGCTGATCGAAGAACTCGGGTCTTTCGCGGTCGACTCGATCGCGAAGGATACGCTCGACAGCCGTTATTTCCACAGCCGCGACGAGGCGATCGCGCACCTGTCCGAGGCCGGAGAGGGAGCGGTGTTCCGGAACACGACGCTCGAAGACGTATTCGTAGCCAGGGTCGGAAAGAGCCTGGAGAAGAAATAAGCGATGGGCATCATTACAGTCATCTGGGAAAAATGGACGGAGTTCAAAAGGGACTTCTATAAGATCACGATGGCGGCGATCGTCTCACCCCTCATGTACCTGATCATCTTCGGGCTGGGGATCCAGACGACCTCGCACGGCGAGCCGTACCTGAATTTCCTGATTCCGGGCATCGTCGCGATGTCTACGATGACCGGCAGTTTCTCGGCCGTCGCCCAGAACATGAGCGTGCAGCGGCTGTATGAGAAGGCGCTCGACCAGATCATGATCTCGCCGACTCCGCTGTGGCAGTTTATCCTGGGGCAGATCATCGGCGGCGCACTGCGCGGTATGTACGCGGGCTGCATCATCCTGCTTCTGACCCTGCCGATCCGCACGGGCCTGCATTATTCTCCGCTGACATTTCTGGTCATGTTCCTGAACGGCATGGTCTTCGCGACGATCGCGCTCGTGCTGTCGTTCCTCGCGAAGAGCTACACGGACGCGCCGCGGTTCACGGCGTTCATCATCACCCCGATGTCGTTCCTGTGCAACACCTTCTTCGCCACGGACACGATTCCCGGCGGCTTCCGCCAGGTCGTGCAGGCGCTGCCGCTGTCGCAGTCGAGCAGCATGATCCGGGCCATCGCTCTGGGAGAACGGCCGAATCTGATCGGGATCCCGGTCCTGCTGATCTATCTCGCGGTGTTCACGGTGATCGCGACCGTGTTTATTTATAAAAAGAAAAACCTGTAAATTAAGCGGGCAATGCCTGCCCGGACACACGGAGGATACAACATGGCGAAAAAAGCACTTCTGGTCGTCAGCTTCGGCTCCACACATGAAGACACGATCAAGGATACGATCACTGCCGCGGAGCGGGACCTGGCCCTGGCCTTCCCGGACCGGCAGCTGTATACCGCATGGACCAGCCGGTTCATCAGGAAAACGATGGAGGCGCGGGACAGACACATCGACTCCCCTGCCGAGGCGATCGAGCGGATGGAATTGGCCGGCGTCACCGATGTACTCGTACAGCCGACGCTGATCACCGCCAATTACGAATATCTGGACCTGCTGGAGGTCCTGAAGGCCGCCCGGGGACGCTTCGAGCGGATCGCGTGCGGAACGCCGGTCATCACGGACGAAAAGGACGCGGCGGATCTGGCGGCGGCCCTTCGCAGGATCTTTCCGCTGAAAGACTGGGACGCGCTCGTACTCATGGGGCACGGGACCGCGCCGGAGAAGCTCCCCGAAGGGATGGAGGCGGACCGGCCTTACCGGATGCTTCAGGAAGCGCTTGACGCGGGCGGAAGCGAGTACGGCGGAGCCTGCATCGTCGGCATCCTGGAATCGGAGGGCGGCATCGAGGCGGTCTGCGAGGAAGTGCGGGATCTCTCGCCTTCGCGCGTGGTTCTGGCGCCGCTTCTGGTGACGGCCGGAGATCACGCAGTCAATGACATGTCCGGCGAAGGAGAGGACTCCTGGAAAAACATGCTCCGGCGCATCGTCCCGCGCGTGGACTGCGTCGTAAAAGGCCTTGCGGAATATGAGACGTTCCGCAGACTGTATGTGGAACACGCAAAGGCAGCGAAGGAACTGTGAGCGCGTATGGGGCGCGGACGGAAGGAAGAATGCTGAGAGACCGATGCTGAAGACCGCAGGGAAAAAGATCATCTGTATACTGGCGGGGGCGATCATGATCTGCCTTCTGGCGGAGCCTGCCCTTATCGGGACGGAGCTGTACCCCGCGGCGCAGGCCGCCGAGGGCTATGAGGCGGTCGCGTCCTACTCGGAGATGGGAGCGATCCGCGACACGCTGCGCTACGGCATGACCCCGATCTACCCGGAGGACGTCGAGGACGGCACCTATGTGGTCGGGACGGAGTGCAGTTCGCCGTATTTCCGTATTCTGGAGGCGAAAGTTACGGTCTCCGAAGGCGAGATGACCGCGGTCCTGACCATGGCCACGGAGAGCTATTCCCACGTCTACCTGGGCACGCCGGAGGAGGCAGCCGCGGCGCCCTATGAGGACTACATTCCGCTCGTTTCGGAGAACGGACGGTTTACGTTTACGATCCCGCTCGAGGCGTTTAACGCGGGGATCAACCTGGCTTCGTTCTCGGTGAACCGCCAGAAATGGTACGGCCGGCAGGTCGTGTTCGACGCGGGGACCCTTCCGCGCGGAGTGACTTCCTACGTGATTCCGGATTACGACCGGATCGAGGATGCGATCCGGCTCTATGACATCACGCGCGGTACGAACTCGGTCGGCGAGCTCTACGCAGGCATGGTGGATGATGAGGACGCGGGCAGTCCCAGACGGCTCGGCGAACCGGTCGAACCGATCGCGATGGAGGAGGCCGACGGCGTCTACTCGATCGACGTCGACATGACCGGCGGCAGCGGCCGCGCGAGCGTGACTTCGCCGACCTGGCTGATCGTCGAGGACGGAAAAGGCTATGCGAAGCTGCTGTGGAGCAGTTCCTATTACGACTATATGGTCGTCGGCGGGGAGACATTTTATAACCAGACGACCGACGGCAGCAACTCGACGTTCGTGATCCCGATCACGGTCATGAACGAGCCGATGCGCGTCATCGCCGACACGACGGCCATGGGAGACCCGCTCGAGATCGAGTACGAACTGACGTTTTACGCCGACAGCATCGGCGGAAGGGGACGCGTTCCCCAGGAAGCTTCGAAAACCGTGATTCTGGTCGCGCTCGTGATCATCATCGGCGGAGGCATCGTAAATTATTTCGTGAAAAAGAAGAAGAAATAAGGCAGGGCAGACATGATTCAGATGACAGGCATCGATCACACGACGGGCTCGGTGAACGAGCGCTCGGTGTTCGCCTTCAAAAACAGTGAGATGGAAGGATCCATGCAGTTTCTGCGGGAGCGGACCGGCGCGGACGGCGTCGTCATACTCTCGACCTGCAACCGCACCGAGATCTGGGTCAGCGCCGACCCCGGCGCCGGCGTTTTTGAGGCGCTGTGCGAGCTGAAAGGTGTGGATCCGGCGGAACACCGCTCGTATTTTACCGATCGCGAGCGGGGAGAGGCCGTGCGCCATCTCTTCAGCATGACGAGCGGTCTGGAGTCCGCGATCGTCGCGGAGGACCAGATCCTGACGCAGGTCGGCGAAGCGCTCGCCTGTGCGCGCGAGTATTACATGACGGACAAGGTCCTCGAGGTCCTTTTCCGGAATGCGGTCGCGGCGGCGAAGCGCGTGAAGACCGAGGTCGTGTTCTCGCACGCGGACCAGACGGCCATGGAGGCGGCGCTGAAGATGTTCGCGGAGCAGGGCTACGATCCGGCCGGGAAGACCTGCATGGTCATCGGAAACGGACAGTTCGGAAAGCTGACCGCGGAAGCGCTCGTGCGCGCAGGGGCGAACGTCACGGTGACCGTCCGCGAGTACCACAGCGGCGTCGTTCTCATTCCGGACGGATGCAGCCGCATCCTCTACGGAGAGAAGATGGACTTCTTCCCGAAATGCGACATCGTGGTCAGCGCGACGACGAGCCCGAATTATACTCTGTATTACGACCAGGTGGTGAAGGCATTGCCCGACCACCCCATGATCCTGATCGATTTCGCGGTGCCGCGGGACATCGAGCCCGAGATCCGCGAACTGGACTGCTTCACGGTGTATGACATTGACGATTTCCGCACCGGCGTGGACGTCAATGACGCGGCCTGGAAACAGGCGCAGGCCATCCTCGACGAGGCGACGGAAGGATACCGCAGCTGGTACGCGAACCGCGAGGTGATCTCGCACGTCGCGCATATCAATTCCATGGCTGCCGACGACATGAGCTTCCGGATCAGGAAGAGCATCCGCAGGCTCGACGTAGGCGAGAACGAAAAGCAGAAGCTCGCGGGCGACATCGCTTCGTCCTCGGGTAAGATCGCTCAGAAGATGCTGTTCATGCTCCGGGATGAGCTGGAGCCGGAAGCCTTCGCGCGCTGCGTCGAGATCATCGAGAACGCCTACGGAAGGGAAGAGGCGGCTTATGGAAAAGTGTAACGAACGCGGGGCGAAGCGCAGCCATTTCCCGCTGTTTTTCGACCTCCGCGGGAAAAAGGTCGTGTTCATCGGAGGCGGTGCGATCGCGGAACGCCGTGTGCGGGTGCTGGCGGAGTTCGCCGGCGAGCTGACCGCGGCGGCGCCGGAATTTACGGAGGGGCTCGAGACGCTGGCGGCGGGAGGCGCACTGACCCTCGTGCGGAAGACATATGACGCTTCGGACCTCGCGGGAGCCGCACTCGTGTTCGCCTGCACGGACCGGACCGAGGTGAACGAGGCCGTCGTGCGGGACGCGCGGGCGGCGGGCATTCCGGTCAATGACTGCGAAAACCGGGAACTGTGCGACTTTTACTTCCCGGGCGTGGTCACCGAAGGCGACGTCGTCGTCGGGATGACCGCGAGCGGAAAAGACCATAAAAAAGCGAAGGAAGTACGCGGGGAGATCGCGGAGCTTCTGAAAAATCGGAGCGGCGCCGCGGAGTGAAGCGCGGCCGTTTCGCGAAACGGGATATAACAAACATGACAGAAACGAGAAAGATCGTGATCGGAAGCCGTGAGAGCGCGCTCGCGCTCGTGCAGTCCGAGATGGTGCGGGATTACATCACCCGGCCCGAGACCGGCGTCACGGCGGAGATCCTGAAGATGAAAACGACCGGCGACCGGATCCTGGACCGCCGGCTGGACCAGATCGGCGGCAAGGGCCTGTTCGTGAAGGAGCTGGATCTGGCGCTGCGCGAGCGCCGGAGCGACATCTCCGTGCATTCGCTGAAGGACATGCCCATGGAAGTGCCGGAGGACCTTCCGCTGCTCGCGTTCTCGAAGCGCGAGGATCCGCGGGACGTGCTCGTGCTGCCGGAGGGCGTGACTGTGCCTGAAGGCGCGGATCCGTGGTCGTGCGTCGACCTTTCGAAACCGGTCGGATCCTCGTCGATGCGGCGCGTGATCCAGCTGGAGAAGCTGTTCCCGGAGGCGCGGTTCGAGAGCGTTCGCGGAAATCTCCAGACCCGGCTGCGCAAACTCGACGAGGGACAGTACGGCGCCCTGATCCTGGCGGCGGCCGGCCTGAAGCGCATGGGGCTCGCACACCGGATCAGCCGGTATTTTTCGCCGGACGAAGTGATCCCCTCGGCGGGGCAGGGCATCCTGGCGGTGCAGGGCCGCGCGGGCGAGGACCACGCGTATCTGGACGGTTTCGAGGACGTGCCCTCCGCGCTCGCGGCGGTCTGCGAGCGGGCGTTCGTGAGGGAGCTCGACGGCGGCTGCACATCCCCGATCGCGGCGCACGCGGTCTGGGCGGAGGGGACATTGACCCTGCGGGGACTGTTCTGCGACGAGAAGACCATGGTCTGGGACACCTGCAGGGCGGAGCGGCCCTGCGCGGACCGCGCGGAGGCGGAAGCCATCGGAAAAGCCAGCGCACGCGAGTTGAAGGCGCGCGTGGAAGCGGCGGAAAAAGCATCGAAATAACAGGAGTGAATACATGACCGGAAAAGTATATCTGGTAGGAGCGGGTCCGGGAGATCCGGGACTGTTTACATTGAAGGGCCGTGCGGTCCTGGAACGGGCGGACGTGGTCGTCTATGACGCGCTGGTGGGTCCGGGCGTGCTGGCCATGGCGCCGGCGGGCGCGAAGCTCATCGACGTGGGAAAGCGCGCCGGGAACCATAAGATGCCTCAGGAGGAGATGAATAAGGTGCTGCTCGAGGAGGCGCTCGCGGGCAATGTCGTCGTGCGCCTGAAAGGCGGCGACCCGTTTCTGTTCGGCCGCGGCGGCGAGGAACTCGAGCTTCTCGCGGAGCACGGCGTGCCCTTCGAGATCGTGCCTGGCATCACGAGCGCGATCTCGGTTCCGGCCTATAACGGCATCCCGGTGACGCACCGCGACTTCGTCTCGTCGCTGCACATCGTGACCGGGCATAAGCGCAAGGGCCTGGAGTATGACATTGACTTCGAAGCGCTGGTCCGGACCGGCGGAACGCTGGTGTTCCTGATGGGCGTGACGTCACTGGAAGATATCTGCGGCGGGCTCGTCGCGGCCGGCATGGATCCGAAGACGCCGGCGGCGGTCCTGCAGGAGGGAACGACCGCCGGGCAGAGACGCGTGGTGGCGGATCTCGAGACGCTGAAGGAAGAGGCGGAACGGGCGAACATCCAGGCCCCCGCGATCATCGTGGTCGGGAAAGTCTGCTCGCTCGCTGAGAAGTTTTACTGGTACGAGAGGAAGCCGCTGGCGAGACTCCGCGTCGTGGTGACACGGCCGAAGGAACTGATCTCCGGAATGTCGGAACGGCTGCGCAGACAGGGCGCCGAGGTCATCGAGATGCCCGCGATTCGTACGCAGGCTGTCGAACCGAACCCTGCGCTGGAGGAAGTGTTCGCGCTGATCGCATCCGGCGGAGCTGCCTCGGCGTTTGACTACATCGTCTTCACGAGCCCTTCGGGTGTCCGCATCTTCTTCGAGGCGTTCCTGAAGGACCATGATATCCGCGCCCTGGCCGGGATCCGCGTGGCCGCGATCGGAAAGGGCTCCGAAAAGGCGCTCGCCGCGTACGGCCTGAAGACCGACTTCGTCCCTTCCGTCTATGACGGCGAGACCCTCGGGCGCGAGCTCGCGGCGTCGCTTGCGGGCGGGGAGCGCATCCTGATCCCGCGCGCGCGGATCGGAAATGCCGAGCTGGTCGAGGAACTCGAAAAGGCCGGCGCACAGGTGACGGATATTCCGACTTATGATACGATTCACGAGGCCGTCGGCCCCGTCGACGTGGCGGGCATGCTCGCGGCGGGCCGGATCGACGCCTGTGTGTTCACGAGCGCATCGACCGTGACGGCGTTCGCCGAGGCATTGACCGAAGACGGCCATGCGCCGGACTTCACGAAGGTCACGGCGGTCTGCATCGGAAAGCAGACGAAGGCGCGCGCCGACGCGCTCGGTATGAAGACGATCATGTCGGAGAAGGCGACGATGGACTCGGTCATCGATAAGATCACGGAGAAAGCCGCGGAACTCAGATCCGCGAAAAACGTATAATACAGCTGCCCGCGGAAGTGCGGGAGAACAGAAGGGAGCACAGCTCAAATGGATATGATCATCAGACCCAGAAGACTCAGAACGGATGAGCGGATCCGCAGCATGGTGCGTGAGACCCGCGTGAGCGCCGACGGTCTCATCTACCCGATGTTTATCATGGACGGGGAAAACGCCGTCGAGGAGATCGATGCGATGCCCGGTCAGAACCGCTACACGGTCGACCGCATGGACGAGGAGCTCGAACGCCTGCTCGACGCGGGAGTGAAGAACGTGATGCTGTTCGGCATTCCGGACGAGAAGGACGAGTGCGGCTCGCAGGCGTACGCCGAGAACGGTATCGTGCAGCGCGGACTGCGCCGCGCGAAGGAGCGCTTCCCGGAACTCTACCTGATCACCGACGTCTGCATGTGCGAGTACACCTCCCACGGCCACTGCGGCGTGCTGGACGGTCACTATGTGGACAATGATAAAACGCTGGATCTCCTCGCGAAGACCGCGCTTTCGCACGTCGAGGCGGGAGCGGACATGGTCGCTCCGTCCGACATGATGGACGGCCGTGTGGCCGCGATCCGCGAGCTGCTGGACGAGAACGGACATGTGACGACCCCGATCATGTCCTACGCGGTGAAGTACGCCTCCGGTTTCTACGGCCCGTTCCGCGAGGCGGCGGGCTCGGCGCCGGCGTTCGGCGACCGGAAGAGCTATCAGATGGACGTGCATAACCGCCGCGAGGGCCTGAAGGAGGCCATGCTCGACGTCGAGGAGGGCGCAGACATCATCATGGTGAAGCCCGCGATGTCGTTCCTGGATATCGTGCGCGAGGTGAAGGATGCGACGGACCTGCCGGTGGCGGCCTATTCGGTCAGCGGTGAGTACGCGATGGTAAAGGCGGCTGCCGAGAAGGGCTGGATCGACGAGGAGAAGATCATGTGCGAGATGGCGGTGTCGGCGTTCCGCGCGGGTGTGGACATTTATCTGACCTACTACGCGAAGGAGCTGGCGCGCTGCATTAAGGAAGGGAAGATCGGTTAATACTATGGATTTTTCGGAACAGTTATTTGAACGCGCGAAAAAGCACATCCCCGGCGGCGTGAACTCGCCGGTGCGGGCGTTCGGCTCGGTCGGGATCACTCCCCGGTTCATCGAGCGGGCGCACGGAGACCGGATCTTCGACGCCGACGGCAGGAACTACATCGATTTTATCGGTTCCTGGGGTCCCATGATCCTCGGACATGACCACGAGGACGTCGCCGAGGCGGTCGCGGAGTCGATCCGCGACGGACTGAGCTTCGGAGCGGCCACCGAGAAGGAAGTCCTGATGGCGGAGCTGATCTGTGAGATCGTGCCCGGCATCGAGATGGTCCGGATGGTGAACTCCGGCACGGAAGCCGTTATGAGCGCGATCCGTCTGGCGCGCGGGTTTACGGGCCGGAATAAGATCGTGAAGTTCGACGGCTGCTATCACGGGCATTCGGACAGTCTGCTGGTCGCGGCGGGTTCGGGCCTGATGACCCAGGGCATGCCGGATTCGGCGGGAGTGCCCGCGGGGTGCACGAACGATACATTGTCCGCGGTATACAATGACGCGGAGAGCGTACGGAAGCTCTTCGGGGCGAACCCGGACGAGATCGCCTGCGTGATCGTCGAGCCGGTCGCCGCGAACATGGGCGTGGTCTGTCCGAAGGAAGGCTTCCTGCAGGAGCTGCGCGATCTGTGCAGCGCAAACGGCGCGCTGCTGATCTTCGACGAGGTCATCACGGGCTTCCGCCTGTCGCTGGCGGGCGCGCGCGGTTTCTACGATATCGTGCCGGACCTGACCACGTTCGGAAAGATCATCGGCGGCGGCATGCCGGTCGGCGCCTACGGCGGACGTCGGGAGATCATGGAGCGCGTGGCTCCGGTCGGCCCGGTCTACCAGGCGGGCACGCTGAGCGGAAACCCGGTGGCGATGACCGCGGGCCTCGCGGTGCTCGAGACGCTGCGCGACACGCCGCATTTCTATGAAGACCTGAACGCGAAGGGCGACCGCTTCTTCGGCGAGATCGGGCGGATCGTCGCCGCGGCGGGCGTTCCGGCGCAGGTGAACCACGTCGGTTCGCTGGGCAGCGTCTTCTTCGCCGCGGAGCCGGTCGTCGACTACGTGTCCGCGAAGAAGAGCGATACCGCGCGCTACGCGGATTACTTCAAATACATGCTGGATAACGGCATCTACCTCGCGCCGTCGCAGTTCGAGGCCATGTTCCTGTCCGCCGCGCACACGGAGGCGGACCTCGCGCGGACGCTGGACCTGATCCGCGCGTATGTGAACGCGATGTGAGCCGGCGCGGCCGCAGCGAAGGCATGCTTCCTTTCGGATGCTGCCCGGACCCTTCTTTAAGGGCCCGGGCTTTTTCATTGTCCGAAATCTCTTGACAGCCGCCCCGGGAATGATATCATATTGATATCACATTCATATACGCAGCCGCGGAGGAAGGGGGCGTGAGGAATGTGAGAGTGTATTACGGAAACATTTCCGGGAAAGGAAGAAGTCATGAAAGAGAAAGTACTGCACAGAAAAGGAACGGGCGGACTGATGCTGGTCCTGACCATCGTGATCTATGTTCTGGCGTTTGCCGCGATCATCCTCGGCATCGCGTTCGGACCGCTGCCCGTGTTTGCCGGGATCGTGGTCTGCTGCGTCGCCTGGATCCTGTTCCTGGGCCTGAAGGTGGTCGGCCCGCAGGAAGCCCTGGTGCTCACGCTGTTCGGCAAGTACTACGGCACCATTAAGGAGAACGGTTTTTATTTCGTGAACCCGTTCTGCGTGGCCGTGAACCCCGCGGCGGAGACGAAGCTGAACCAGAGCGGCGACGTGGACTCGGAGTCGAAGAAGCGGCTGTTCGTCGCGTCGGCGGAAAATGCCGCTGCGATGAAATCCGTTCCGGTGAATAAGAAGGTCTCGCTGAAGATCATGACGCTGAATAACAGCCGCCAGAAGATCAATGACTGCCTGGGCAACCCCGTCGAGATCGGCATTGCGGTCATCTGGCGCGTCACCGACACCGCGAAGGCGGTCTTCGACGTGGATAACTATAAGGAATTCCTCTCGCTCCAGTGCGACAGCGCGCTGCGGAACATCGTCCGGCTCTATCCGTACGATGTGGCGCCGAACGTGGATACGACCGGCGACGGCATTGCCGACGAGGGCAGCCTGCGCGGCTCCAGCGAGGTGGTCGCGAACCGCATTAAGGAAGAGATCCAGTCGAAGGTCGACATCGCCGGCATCGAGGTCATCGAGGCCCGCATCACGTACCTGGCCTACGCGCCGGAGATCGCGGCGGTCATGCTGCAGCGCCAGCAGGCGTCGGCCATCATCGACGCGAGAAAGATGATCGTGGACGGCGCGGTCGGCATGGTCGAGATGGCGCTCGAGCGGCTGAATGAGAACGATGTGGTCGAGCTCGACGAGGAGCGCAAGGCCGCCATGGTCTCGAACCTGCTCGTGGTCCTGTGCGGGAACCACGACGCGCAGCCGGTCGTGAATTCCGGGAGTCTGTATTGATGAAAGAGAGCCAGAAAAAACAGGTCCCGCTGCGGCTCTCGCCGAAGCTCTACGCACAGATCGCGGCCTGGGCGGAAGACGACTTCCGCTCGGTGAACGGCCAGATCGAGTATCTGCTGACCGAGTGCGTACGGCAGCGGAAGAAGAACGGGAAATATGTCTCGGACGAGATCGACATCCCTCCGGAGTTCGATATCGAATGAGTATGTGTGCGAAGCGGCGCCGAAACTTCAGTATTGAAAGTTTCGGCGTTTTCCCATATGATTAATCATTGTGGGAACCGCGCGTGCACGGACCGTATCCACGCGGCGCGGCCCGCGGAACAGGAGAGAAAACATGTATATCAGAGAGAGAGTAGGAAAGAGCTCGTTTGAGTCCATCATCTTTTACGCTACGCAGACCGGGAACACGAAGGACATCGTGAAGCACATGGCCGAAGTCCTCGAAAGCGATATCTCGGACATTAATAAGATCGCGTACCCCGAGATCGAAAAGTTTAACCTCATCGGTTTCGCCTCCGGCATTTATAACGGAGAGATCGATAAGCGCCTGCGCGAGGTCATGGAGAAGATGGAGTTCCGCGACGACCAGTATGTGTTCATCGCGCTGACGCACTCGAAATCCCTGAGCGACCGCTATGTGAAGCAGCTCGGGAAGATCTTTACGGATAAGGGCGTGAACTACATCGGCTGCGTGGACGTCCTCGCGGCGGACCGGAAGGGGAACGCCGGCTTCCTCGGCCGCGCCGCTTCGTCGCATCCGGCCGACTCCGATTATTATAAGGTCGAGAATTACGCCGTGGACGCCATGTGGCTCGTGAACCGCATGCTCGGGAACACCGAGTTCGAAAACGAGGTCACTGCGGTGAGCGAGCGGAGGATGAAACTTCCGATCGACATGACCGGTATCATGCCGAAGTTCATGAAAAATATTCATATTGATCCGTGACGCCGTCTTTTCGGGGCCCGGGGCTTATTGCTCCCGGTGCCCCTTTTTTTTGCGCGGCAAAAGCGTTAGAATAATACTGCGTACATATGCGCGGAAGGGAGTTTTTATGAAAGTTCTGATCATTAACGGATCTCCGCGTACCGGAGGAAACACCGAAGTCGCTCTCGCCGAAATGAAGAAGATCTTCGACGCCGAGGGAGTGGAGTACGAAACGGTGAACGCCGGGGCGAAGCCCATCGGCGGCTGCATGGCGTGCCAGGCCTGCAAGAGCATCGGAAAGTGCGTCATGAAGGATATCGTGAACGAGACCGCGCCGAAGTTCGAGGCGGCGGACGGCGTCGTGATCGCGAGCCCGGTCTACTTCGCTTCCGCGAACGGAAACCTGATCTCGTTCCTCGACCGGCTGTTCTACAGCACGAGCTTCGACCGGAGCATGAAGGTCGGCTGCGCGGTCACGGTCTGCCGCCGCGGCGGAAACACCGCGACGTTCGACGAACTGAACAAATACTTTACGATCTCGCAGATGCCGGTCGTTTCGAGCCGCTACTGGAACATGATCCACGGCGCGGCGCCCGGCGAGGCGGTTCAGGACGAGGAAGGCCTGGCGACCATGAGAACGCTCGCCCGGAACATGGTGTTCCTGATGAGGAGCATCGCGCTGGGGAAAGAGAAGTACGGCATGCCGGAGCAGGAGCCTTTCACGGTGACGAATTTTATCCGCTGAGGGCGTCCGGGAGCGGGATAACACATGTTATTTAACGAGGTAAGCGAGTGAGCATACGGATCGAAGAGCTCGGGGCCGGGACATTGCCCGGCGCGGCCCGCGTCTGGAACCAGGTCGTGGAGGACGGTGAGGCGTTTCCGCAGCTGGACTATCTGGAGGGAGAGAAGGCGGCCGCGTTTTTCGCGGAACAGTCGTTCACCGGAGTCGCGGTCGATGAGGAGAGCGGCGCCGTGGCGGGGCTGTACATCCTGCACCCGAACAATGTCGGCCGCTGCGGGCACATCGCGAACGCGTCCTATGCGGTCGACCGGGACCGGAAAGGCCTTCGCATCGGCGAGCAGCTGGTCAGGCACAGCCTGGAAAAAGCGGCCGAACTGGGCTTTCGCGTCATGCAGTTTAACGCGGTCGTCGCATCGAATGCGCGGGCGCTCGCACTGTACCGGAAACTCGGGTTTACACAGCTGGGAGTGATCCCGAAGGGCTTCCTTATGAAGGATGGGCACTACGAAGACATTATCCCGCATTACATCGCGCTGACATGCCCGGCGGGCGAGGAGTGAACATGAGCAAGGCAGCTGATACGGAACTGAAGGAACGCATCCGCCAGTGCTACCAGATCTGCGACTATCTGGACGTGCACCGGGTCTCGAAGGAACGCTTTCCGCTGCGGGACATCCTGAAGAAGGACTTTCTGCATTTCGTGATCTTTATTTCAATGCGGGACGGCAGCCTGCAGAAGACGGAGCTCCGCTTCATCGAGGAGTTCCTCGGAAGCAGGATGGACACCGCGACCGCGGAGTCGATCTGGCGGAACAGCCGCCTCGACACCGAATTCGAGGGCGTGATGCCGCAGGCGTTTAAGTATTTCGTGCTTGCGAGCGCCGCGAAGAAGATCAAACCCGACATGTATAAGTATAAAGAGGCGCGCTATCTCTCCGACACGTACCGCGCGCTGGGGCAGGTGTTCCTCTCGAAGAACATGGACCTCGGCGACAGCGGGATCGACGCGCTCTCGAAGTACTGCCTCATGCTCGACACGAACCTGAAGGAGTACGGTCTGCTGCTGCCGGACCACCGCTCGCCGAAATTCGATACGCCGAAAAGCGGATCGGGCAGCGGATCGTCCGGAAAGACCGGTCCGGGCCGCGCCCCGGCCGGGAAGGACAGCGCCGGAAGCGGTGCGTCCGGAATGTCCGGAAGCGCCGAGACGAAGGAGAAAGCCGCGGCTGCGGAAGACGCGGAAGAAGACGAGCCCGAAGAGCCCACCGCGGACGAACTGATCAGCCAGCTGAATTCCCTGACCGGCCTGAAAGGCGTGAAAGAGGATGTGAACAGCCTGATCAATCTCATGCGCGTCCAGAAGATGCGCGAAGATAAGGGCATGAAAAAGGTCTCCGTGAATAAGCATCTGGTGTTCATGGGAAACCCGGGCACCGGAAAGACCACGGTCGCGCGGCTTCTTGCGAAGATCTACGCGGGGATCGGGGTGCTCGAGAAGGGGCAGCTCGTCGAAGTGGATCGCTCCGGCCTGGTCTGCGGCTATATCGGCCAGACCGCGACGAAGGTCATGGAGGTCGTCGAGGAGGCGCTCGGCGGCGTGCTTTTCATCGACGAGGCGTATGCGCTTTCGAACCATAAAGGCGAGGGCGATTTCGGCCAGGAGGCGATCGATACGCTCCTGAAAGCCATGGAGGACCACAGGGACGATCTCGTGGTCATCGTGGCGGGCTATACCGAGCTGATGCAGGAGTTTATCGATTCGAACCCGGGTCTGCGCTCGCGTTTTAATAAGTACATCATGTTCGACGACTACACCGCCGAGGAGGAGTTCGAGATCCTGAAGTCCATGGCGGAAGCCCAGGATTATAAGCTCTCGCCGGAGGCCGAAGCCGAGGCCCAGCGCTTCCTGACGGACCGCGTCGAGCATAAGCCGGAGAATTTCGCGAATGCGCGGGACGTACGGAATTATCTCGAGAAGGCGATCGCGAAGCATGCCACGCGTGTGGTGAGCCAGGCGAAGGAGACTTCGAAGAACCGGATCAGTAAAAAGGTCCTGAGCACGATCGAAGTGCAGGACCTCGAAGGGATCACGCTGTGATCCGCGGCCCGCGGCGCCGCGCATGAGGGTCTGGATGGAATACGGAAAACTGTCGAACGGAGCGGAGATCCCCGTACTGGGGCTCGGAGTCTGGGAGATGCGCGGGGAGGAGACTGCCCGTGCGGTCGGGACTGCGCTCCGGCTGGGCTACCGCATGATCGACACGGCAGCCTACTACGGGAACGAAACAGAGGTCGGCGCAGGGATCCGCGCCGCGATCGCGGACGGCGTGCTGCGGCGGGATGAGCTGTTCGTCAGCACGAAAGTCTGGTACACGGACATGGAGCCCGGCCGGGTCCGCCCCGCATTCGAGGCGAGCCTGGAAAAGCTCGGCCTGGACTATGTGGATCTCTACCTGCTGCACTGGCCGCTGGGCGACGTCGCGTATGCCTGGAAGGAGCTCGAGCGCTTCCATGAAGAAGGCCTCGCGAAGGCCATCGGCGTCTGCAACTTCCGCGCGCATCACTTCGAGGAGCTCGCGCTGACCGCAAACGTCCGCCCGATGCTGGACCAGATCGAGACACACCCGACTTTCGCGCAGCAGGCGGTCGTGGATTACTGCGATGCGCACGGTATCCGGGTCGAAGCCTGGGGACCGCTCGGAAAGGGCAGGGATCTGAGAGAAGAGACGGTCGCGGACATTGCCCGCAGGCACGGGAAGACCCCGGCGCAGGTCGTTCTGCGCTGGAACCTGCAGCGCGGCGTGATCGTGATCCCGAAATCGGTCCATGAAGAACGGCTGACGGAGAACGCCGGCATCTTCGATTTCTCGCTGGATGAGACCGAGATGCGCGCGCTGTCGGCGCTCGATACGAACGAGACACAGAGAAGCTACATGCCCGGCTATCGCTGGGAAGGCTGATACACAGCCGGACAGACGCGCCGCAGTTCAGTGCGGGAGCGGCGCGGACCGGCGCGAACGAAGGAGTTTCTGCCCATGCCACGGATCAGATGGCGCCTGACGACATTCCGGATCATTGCTCTCGCGTTTCTGGGGATCATCCTCACCGGAACGATCCTTCTGATGCTCCCGGTCTCGACCAGACCCTACGGCGGCGCATCGTTTGCGGACGCTTTCTTTACCGCGACTTCGGCGACCTGCGTTACGGGTCTGATCGTGCGGGACACCTCGACCTTCTGGTCGGATTTCGGAAAGTCCGTCATCATCTGCATGATCCAGATCGGCGGCATCGGCGTGATCACCGCGGCGGTCATGCTCTCGGTGTTCATGCGGCGGAAGATCAGCCTGGGCCAGCGGAAGATCATGCAGGATTCGATCTCGGCGGACAATGTCGGCGGGATCGTAAAACTGACGAAATTCGTGGTGAAGGGCGTCATCCTGTTCGAACTGGCGGGCGCCGCGGTGCTGTACCCGGTGTTCCTGCGGGAAGTGGGCCCGATAAAGGCGATCGCGTACTCGCTGTTCCACTCGGTCTCGGCATTCTGCAATGCCGGCTTCGACCTCATGGGCTACACGGAACGCTTCTCTTCGCTGACGCATTTTCAGGGGAACGTGCTCGTGAACGTCACGGTCATTGCCCTGATCCTGATCGGCGGCATCGGTTTTAAGACCTGGGGAGACATCCGCACACACGGCCTGCGCTTCCGCAAGTACACGCTGCAGAGTAAGCTCGTCCTGCTTCTGTCGGTCTTTTTCGTCGCGGTGCCGTTCGTGCTGTATCTGGCGTTTGAGTTCGGGGATCTGCCCGCGAAGGAACGCGTGCTGTCTGCACTGTTCCAGGCTGTGACGCCGAGGACCGCCGGCTTTAACACGGCGGATCTGAACGGGCTGAGCGAGGGAGGCATCGCCCTCATGATCATGCTGATGCTGACCGGAGGCGCTTCGGGCTCCACGGCCGGCGGCCTGAAGATCACGACGATCGCGGTGCTGCTGTGCGCCGCGGCGGCCGCGTTTCGGAATCATAAAGACACGACCGCGTTCGGGCGGCGGATCTCTTCGGAGACCGTCCGCACGGCAGCGACGGTCCTGCTCATGTACCATGTGCTGTTCCTGGCCGCCGGTATCGTGATCAGCCGGATCGAGAGCCTGCCGCTTTTGACCTGCCTGTTCGAGACGTCGTCGGCGATCGCGACGGTCGGCCTGACGCTCGGAATCACGCCGGGACTCAGCCTGGTGTCACGCGGCATCCTGGTGGCACTGATGTTCATGGGCCGCGTGGGCGGCATGACGCTGCTGCTGTCCGCGTTCGCAGATAAAAAAGTTTCGTCGGGGAGGCTCCCCGAAGAAAACGTAAATGTCGGCTGACGCCGCAGAGGGCCGCGGACGGAACGTCCGGGACCGCGGCATTGCCGGAAGGAGGGACTAGCATGAAATCAGTCTTGGTGATCGGTCTGGGGAGATTCGGTACCCGGGCGGCCCGGAAGTTTGAGGAGCTGGGACAGGACGTGATGGCCGTCGATTCGCGGGAGGACCGGGTCAATGACATCCTGCCCTTCGTCACGGACGCCATGATCGGAGACGCCACGCGGGAGAGCTTTCTCTCTTCGATCGGCGTAGGTAATTTCGATCTGGTCCTGGTCGCGATCGGGGATGATTTCCAGAGCTCGCTCGAGACGACATCGCTGCTGAAGGAGCTCGGCGCGAAGTACGTCGTGTCCCGCGCAAAGAGCGACGTTCACGAGAAGTTCCTTCTGAATAACGGCGCGGACGAAGTCGTCTACCCCGAGCGCCAGCTCGCGGACCAGGCGGCGATCCGCTACAGTTCGGACCACATTTTCGACTATGTCGAGCTCGGAAAAGCCTGGGAGATCTACGAGGTGGACATCCCGAAGGAGTGGCAGGGAAAGACCATCGCCCAGCTGGACGTCCGCAGAAAGTACGGGATCAATATCATCGGCATCCGCGAGCAGGGCCAGGACATGGCCAGTGTCGGGCCGGATACCGTGCTGTCTTCGTCGCAGCGAATGATGGTGACCGGAGATAAGAAGACGATCCACAAGATCTTTATGAGAGAGTGACGGATCGCAGGCACGGCTGAGGACGGAGAGGAGCTGTCTGTGAAATACGGAATCTATTTTGCATACTGGGAGCATGAGTGGGATGCGGATTACCGGTATTATATCGACAAGGTCTCGCGCCTCGGCTTCGACATCCTCGAGATCTCCTGCGGAGCGTTCGGAAAGACCTACACGACGGACGCACAGCTGACGGAACTTCGGGATTATGCGAAGGAGAAGGGCGTCACGCTGACTGCGGGATACGGGCCGACGAAGGAGCAGAACATCTCCTCGGCGGATCCTGATACCGCGGCGCGCGCCCTGGATTTTTTCGCAGGGACTCTCGGGAAGCTGAAACTGATGGATATCCATCTGCTGGGCGGCGGACTGTACTCGTACTGGCCTGTGGACTATACGCAGCCGGTGGATAAAGAGGCGGATCTGGCGCGCTCGGTCGGGAATATGAAGAAGCTCGCGAAGATCGCGGAGGAGAACGGCGTCGTGCTCGGCATGGAAGTCCTGAACCGTTTCGAGGGTTACCTGCTGAACACCTGCGAGGAGGGCCTCGCTTACGTCGAAGCGGTCGGCAGTCCGAACGTCGGCCTCATGCTGGACACGTTCCACATGAATATCGAGGAAGATAACATCGCTGCCGCGATCCGCCGTGCCGGCGATAAACTCGTGCATCTGCATCTCGGAGAGCGGAACCGGCAGGTGCCGGGTAAGGGAACACTGCCCTGGGATGAGATCGGACAGGCGCTGCGTGACATCGGCTACAGCCGTGCCGCGGTCATGGAACCGTTCGTCATGCCGGGCGGTACGATCGGAAGCGAGATCAAGGTCTGGCGCGATCTGGTCGGGGACACCTCCGAGGAGGCGCTCGACCGCGACGCCGAGGGCGCGCTGCGCTTCGTGCGTCACGTATTCGGAATCTGAGGAAGACTGCGCGGTCCGGGACTGTCCGGGCCGCGTTTTCGGCATCTGCGGTCCGCGATGAACGGCCGCAGCGCCGGGGGAGGGCAAAATATGAGATACATCATGGCATTGGACGCGGGAACCACCAGCAACCGCTGCATCCTGTTCGACGAAAAGGGGACGATCTGCGCGACCGCCCAGAAGGAGTTTACGCAGATCTTTCCGCAGCCCGGCTGGGTCGAGCATGACCCGGAGGAACTCTGGTCGACGATGCTCGGCGTGGCGGTCGAGGCGATGCAGAAGGCCGGGGCCGGAGCGGAGGACATCGCGGGCATCGGTATCACGAACCAGCGGGAGACCGCGGTCGTCTGGGACCGGGAGACCGGCGCGCCGGTGTATCACGCGATCGTCTGGCAGTGCCGGCGCACCTCAGAATGGTGCGACGACCTGAAAGAACGCGGCCTGACGGAACTGATCCGCAGGAAGACCGGACTGGTCATCGACGCGTATTTCTCCGCGTCGAAGATCGTCTGGATCCTGGATCATGTCGAGGGCGCGCGCGAGCGGGCGGAAGCAGGCGGACTGCTCTTCGGGACCGTCGAGACCTGGCTGATCTGGAAACTTACGAAGGGCCGCGTCCATGTGACGGATTATTCGAACGCCAGCCGCACGATGCTGTACAACATCGTCGACCTGTGCTGGGATCAGGAGATCCTCGATCTGTGCGGGATCCCGGCGTCCATGCTGCCCGAGGTGAAGCCCTCGAGCTGCGTCTACGGGATGACGGATCCGCTGTTTTTCGGCGGCGAGATTCCGATCGCGGGCGCCGCGGGCGACCAGCAGTGCGCGCTGTTCGGACAGACCTGCTTCCTCCCGGGCGACGTGAAGAACACCTACGGGACCGGAGGATTTCTGCTCATGAACACGGGCACGGAGCCGGTATTCTCGGAAAACGGGCTCGTGACGACGATCGCCTGGGGGCTGGACGGGAAGGTCGAATACGCGCTGGAGGGCTCGGTCTTCGTCGCGGGCGCGGCCGTACAGTGGCTTCGGGACGAGCTGAAGCTGATCGACAGCGCGCTGGAATCCGAGGAGGAAGCCACGAAGGTGCCTGATACGAACGGCTGCTACGTGGTGCCGGCATTCACTGGTCTGGGCGCACCGTACTGGGATCAGTATGCCCGCGGAACCATCGTCGGTCTGACCCGCGGGGTGAACCGGTATCACATTATCCGCGCGACGCTGGAGGCGATCGCGTTCCAGGTCAATGACGTGCTGACCGTCATGGAAGCGGATACCGGCATGGATCTGCGTTCCCTGAAGGTCGACGGCGGCGCATGCAGAAATAACCTGATGATGCAGATGCAGGCGGACATTACCGACGTGCAGGTCGTGAGGCCTTCGTGCGTGGAGACTACCGCGGTCGGCGCGGCATATCTCGCCGGGCTCGCGGTCGGATACTGGAAGACGAAGGAGGAGCTGATCCGGAACCAGCAGATCGACCGGGTGTTCGACCCGCAGATCGGCGCGGAGGAGCGTGAAAGGAAAGTGCGCGGCTGGAAGCGCGCGGTGAAATATTCGTTCGGCTGGGCGGCGGAAGAGAACGACTGACAGGGGCAGGCATTGCCGGGAAAAGAACCGTCCGAACGGGGAGCGGAACGGAAAGGAGATCATATGGAGAAGTATTTGGGTGAGTCCATTCCGAAACTCGGTTTCGGACTGATGCGTCTGCCGAGAAACGGGGAAGAGATCGACGTTGTCCAGGTCAGCCGAATGGTGGACCTGTTCCTGGAACGCGGTTTTCGGTATTTCGACACTTCCTGGGGCTATCCGGGGTCGGAGGAGGCGGCGAAGACCGCACTGTTCGACCGCTATCCGAGGGAAAGCTTCGTGTTTGCGACGAAGTGCCCCGTCTGGGCGGCGAAGGACCGGGAAGAAGCCCGCGAGATGCTGAACGTGTCGCTCGAGCGGACGGGCGCGGGATACATCGATTTTTATCTGCTGCATAATCTCGGGGACGACCGGATCCGGTTTTTCGACGAGTATGACATGTGGGATCTGGTCTCACGGAAGAAGCGTGAAGGCGTCCTGAAGCATATCGGTTTTTCATTCCATGATAAGGCGGAAGTGCTGGACCGCGTCCTGACCGAGCACCCGGAGATGGAGTTCGTGCAGCTGCAGATCAATTACGCGGACTGGGAAGACCGCAATGTCGAAGCGCGCAAATGCTGGGAGACTGCCAGAAAGCACGGAAAGTCCGTGGTCATCATGGAACCGGTCAAGGGCGGCACGCTGACGCATCTGCCGCCGGAGGCGGCGCAGGTCCTGCGGGAAGCGGACCCGGATCTGTCGCCCGCACAGTGGGCCATCCGGTTCGCCGCGTCGCTCGAAGGCGTGGTGACCGTTCTCTCGGGTATGTCGGATATCGCACAGATGGAAGAGAATACCTCGTTCATGAGAGCGTTTGAGCTGCTGAACGAAAAACAGCAGGAGGCGCTCGCGAAGGTGCGGGGCATCCTGCAGTCGATGACGACCGTTCCCTGCACGGGCTGCCGCTACTGTGTGCCGGGCTGCCCGAAACAGATCCCGATCCCGACCGTGTTCGAAGGGATGAACCTTTACGGAATCTACGGCGATAAGGAAGGTGCGGCGCACGGCTACGGTTTTCAGGTGAACCGCCGCGGCGCGGGACGCGCGTCGGAGTGCGTGGAGTGCGGAGCCTGCGAGGCGGTATGCCCGCAGCATATCGAGATTCGGGAGCGGCTGAGGGAAGCAGCAGAAATCTTTGATGCGTGAATGTGACATTGGGGACGGTCCTCTTTGTCACATGCCGAGTGCCGGAGACGTCTGACCGGTCACAGGGGGCCCTTTCTTATGCGGCACTGGAAGGTTTTGCCTGCCCTCGGGCCCATGATGTGTTGTGGAGCAGGTGACTGTTCGAGCGGTCGTCAGCCTTCCGCAGCCATTTTAACCGTTCCTGCGGCTGCGTACGGCGGAAGCATTGAGGCGCGACCATGAAGGACAGACGTAACACACAGAAAAGCGAGGGGGAAATGTTTGTATCCGCACAAACATTTCAGCTCGACTGAGGCGGGAAACCATCGGGTCTCCCGTCGAATTCGAGCGGTACCCTCGCTTTTCTCAATGTCTGACGTCTTTGTCCTTCAGGGAGCGCCGAACAGCTTCCGCCGCGCGCTCCGAAGAAACACATTCAGTCTTCCAGCACGTCGAAGAATTTGATGATCACCCCGGTATGATCCTCCTTGGGCCAGCCCTCGGTGCGGAACCGGGCCTGCGTCAGGTACGGCGCCAGCGCGGGGCTGTCCGTCATGATCGTCGGGCAGGTGCGGAAGGGATGAGGCTCCGAATCCGGCTCGAAAAACCCGTCATTCTTCACGAACAGATGGCAGGCATTTCCCTCGCGGTCCGTGCCCTCGAACATATACTGCGCGCACATGTGGCGGATGCCGCCGGCATTCGTGACCTGTACGTCGCAGGCTCCGGGAAGGATCTTTCCGGTGAAGAGTTCGGACGCGACGTCTCCGTAAAACGGGATCATGCAGACTTTCCCCAGCGGGCTCTCCATAACGCTGATCTCCGCGGAATCGAAACAGACATTGACTTCCATGATGGGCTCAGCCATGATAACCTCCTTAAAAATGTTTGGTATAAACGTACGATTATTATAGCATCGGCTGTGATATGATATATAATATTTTCTCGGAAATCTCAAATTCGCTTTTCCGGATGACGGGTACAGGCCGGAAGGAGACCTGCAGTGGATGATTCTTGCGGCTGCGGCTGCGGCGTAATTATCATAGTGTTTTTGATCGTGGCGGGCATCGCGGCTTCACCGGCTGCGGCCGTGGCCATTGCGCTTATTATTGCGGCGATCGCCATCATTGCCCTGATCGTGAAAAAGACGACCGGAGGGCTCCCGGGACAGGCTCCCGGCGGGACTGCCGCGCCCGGACGGGGAGCTCCGAACGGCCCTCGCACCGTGCTTCCGAAGTCGAAGGTGCGCCGCGCCGACATCGTGAAGCAGTTTTCGGCCCGCTTCAGGCTGTATCTGACCGAAGAACAGGTGAACCTGATCGTGAACGCATCCTATATTTCGGATCTCTGGAGATCTGAGATCGAAGTCATGCAGGGGGCGTATAACTTTGAGACCTCGGCACAGTGGCTGCAGGGCGGGACGAAATGGCTCCGCGCGTACCTGAAGGCTTTTACGGTCCAGGAGATCACGAGCGACCTGAAACAGCAGGAGGACATCGTTACGGCCGCGTTCGACGCGGTATTCCGCTATGTCGACGGGCTTCCCGATATCCCGCTCGCCGATAAGATCGCCAGGGTAAACCGGGAGTTTTTCACGCTGTTTGACGACGTGAGCTTTATGATCGCTTACCGCTTCCTGGAGAGCAAGGGCATAAATCACCGGCTTTCCGGCAGCGGCCCCGTCCGAAACGAGGGCGACGCGGACGTGGATGAACTGCTGAAACGGTACCGGAAAAAGACGGATGAATCCCCGGATGAGTGAAAATGCATTGACAGAAACCCGGGAAAAGGATAGAAAGAGACAGTTGAAGAACTGACGACACGGAGGTTGACATGCAGACGCTTGTGATCGGCTGCGGAACGATCGGTTCCACGATCGCCGCCCTGCTTTGCAGGGAAGGACATAATGTGACCGTAATAGACAGGTCGCGGGATAACGTGCAGAACGTGACCGACCGTCTGGACGCCATGGGTTACTGTGCCGACGGCACGAACCTGGACGACCTGATCGAAGCCGGCGTGAAGGATACGGACCTGGCGATCGCGGTCACGGAGGGAGATGAGAAAAACTTCATCGCCTGCATGCTCGCGAAAAAGGCGGGAAACTGCCAGACCATCTGCCGGGTCGCGACCGCGGAGTCCCAGAGGAATGCGCGCTTCCTGCGCGACGAGATGGGTCTGTCGATGGTGATCAACCCGAAGATTCTTTCGGCCCGCGCCATCCAGCGCCTCCTGAAGTACCCGGCGGCCATCGACGTGGAGACGTTCGCGAACGGCCGCGTGGAGCTGTCGCGGTACCGCGTGCGCGAAAACAGCATTCTGACCGACTGCCCCCTGAAAGACCTTTCGCAGCGGATCCGCTGCAGCATCCTGGTCTGCATCGTAGAGCGGAACGGGGAAGTATTCATTCCCGGCGGCGATTTCACGCTGCGTGCGAACGATATTATTTCCGTGGTCGCGGATAACGCGAACATCATGAAGTTTATGAAGAAGGCGGGGATGGACACGGATCCCGTCCGCCGCGTCATGATCGTGGGCGGCAGCAGCACCGCGGAGTATCTCACCCGGATGCTGCTCGAGCTGGGCATGGACGTGACGCTGATCGAGAAGGACATGAAGCGCTGCGAGGAACTCAGCTATCTCTTCCCGAAAGCCTCGATCGTCCACGACGACGGCACGGACCGCGACACGCTGGTGGAAGAGGGAGTCCTGACCAGCGACGCGTTCGTGGCACTGACCTCGCGCGACGAGGAGAACATCCTGCTCTCGCTGTACGTGAAGTCGATCAGCGGGGCGAAGGTCATCTCCAGGATGCATCACATTTCCTATGATAACCTCATGGACGATTTCGATATCGGCAGCGTGATCGTCCCGCAGAATATCGTCGCGAACGCGGTCCTGCGCTTCGTACGTGCCATGAATAACAGCATGGACAGCAATGTCGAGACCCTCTACCGCCTCGCGGGCGGCCGGGTCGAGGCGCTGGAGTTCGCGATCAAAGACGTGAGCCCCATCATCGGGGTCCCGCTGAAAAACCTGCGCCTGAAGCCGCAGGTCATCATCGCCGCGATCATGCGCAGGGACGGCGTGATCATTCCCGGCGGTACCGATTCGATTCAGATCGGGGACAGAGTCATTATCATCACCGCGCAGGAAGGCCTGAACGAGATCAAGGAGATCGTTTTATGAACCTGTCCGTGATCTTCTACATCGTCGGGCAGGTGCTCGGCATCGAGGGCATCGCGATGGCGCTTCCCTGCGTCGTGGCGCTGATCTATCACGAGCGGCAGGGACTGGCGTTCCTGCCTGTGATCGCGGTATGCCTGATTCTGGGGCTGATCGCCCGCATTCGAAAGCCGGCCCGGATGGAGGTCTTCGCCCGCGAAAGCCTGATCTCGGTCGCGCTGGCCTGGATCGCCATAAGCCTGCTGGGAGCCCTCCCCTTCGTGATCTGCGGGGATATTCCGCATTACCTGAACGCGGTCTTTGAGACCGTGTCCGGCTTTACGACGACGGGATCGAGCATCCTGACGGACGTCGAGGCACTTTCGCACTGCATGCTGTTCTGGCGGAGCTTTACGCACTGGATCGGCGGCATGGGCATTCTGGTCCTGATGCTGGCTGTCATCCCGATGGGCGGCGGAAAGACCATGAACCTGATGCGCGCCGAGAGCCCGGGTCCCTCGGTCGGGAAACTGGTCCCGAAGATGAAGACGACCGCGCGTCTGCTTTATCAGATCTACATGGCGCTCACGATCGCGGAGATCCTGATCCTGATCATTACGCGCATGCCCGTGTTCGACGCGGTCTGCATCAGCTTCGGCTGCGCGGGCACCGGCGGCTTCGGCGTGCTGAACTCGAGCCTGGCGTCCTACACGCCGCTCCAGCAGGTCATCGCGGCTGCCTTTATGGTACTGTTCGGCGTGAACTTTACCGCTTATTTCTATATCATTTCGAAAAAGCTGAAGCTGGCGTTCGGGATGGAAGAGGTGCGCGTGTACCTCGGTGTGATCGCGGCGTCCGTCGTGCTGATCTCGATCAATACCTACCGTGTGCTCGGCTCCGCGCTTCCCACCGTCCGGCACGCGTTCATCCAGGTGGCTTCGATCATCACGACCAGCGGCTTTTCGACCGTGGACTTTAACGCCTGGCCCATGTTCAGCAAGGGCCTTCTGGTCATCCTGATGTTCATCGGCGCCTGCGCCGGCAGCACGGGCGGCGGCCTGAAGGTCAGCCGCGTGATCGTGCTCGCGAAATCCGTTCGGAACGAACTCCGCCACGCGGTCCAGCCGCGTGAGGTCCGCCAGGTCTATCTGGACCGGAAGGCCATGGATCCGAACACCACGATCAGCATCTACCGTTATTTCATCACGTTTATGCTGGTGTTCGTCGTGTCGGTGGTGCTGGTCTCTCTGGAAAACCACGACATGTCGACGACGCTGACTTCGGTGGCGGCGACATTGAACAATATCGGCCCCGGCCTCGAAATGGTGGGACCGTCCGCGAACTACGAGTTCCTCTCGCCGCTGAGCAAGATCGTGCTGATCGCGGACATGCTGGTCGGTCGCCTGGAGCTGATGCCCGTCCTGATCCTGGGCCTTCCGCTCGCATGGAAAAAGGCAGCCAGGTCCTCAAGGAGATGACTGCCCGTTATTTCGGCGCTTTTGCTTCTGTCCGTCCCCGCAGGGACTCTGTTTAAAGAAACATCCGGTGTTCGCTTCCGATCACCCGTCCGCCCCGCAGGAAGATGCGGGGCACTCTTTTATTTACCGCGCAGAGCAGCTCATAGGGGATCGTTCCCGCGGTGCGCGCCAGACCGTCGACCGGGTTCTCCGGACCGAAGATCTCGATCTCGCTTCCGATATCCACGTCGGGCATATAGTCCAGGTCCACCATGCACATGTCCATGCAGATCCGGCCGATCTGCCGCACCGGCCCCGCCGCGGAGTAAAAGACCGCGCGGTTCGAAAGCGCGCGCAGCAGTCCGTCGGCATAGCCGATCGGAAGAACGCCGACCCGGGATTTCTTTTTCAGGGTGTACATGCGGCCGTAGCTGATGCTGGCGCCTTCCCCGGGGTAGCGGATCACGCTGACCGTGGTCATCAGGCGCATGGCCGGCTTCAGGCCGAGTTCCGCGGCTCCGTCGCCGCATCCGTAGAGCAGGATGCCGGGCCGCACCATGTCGAAGCGTGTCGCCTCGGTGAAGTTGACGACCGCGCCCGAGTTCGCGCAGTGGCGGATCCGGAACGTGCATCCGGCGGCCGCGAGGCGCTCCGTCATTTCGGTGAAGAGCGCGAGCTGGGCTTCCGTGTACCGCACATTGTCGGGATCGTCCGGTTCGTCCGAAACGGAGAAGTGCGTGAAGATGCCCTCGGCGTCGATCCCGGGAAGGGAACAGACTTCGGCAATGCTCGCAACGGCGCTTTCCGTCATGTCGCCGGCGCACAGGAAGCCCACGCGGGTCATGCCGGTGTCGAGTTTGATGTGCACCTTCAATACCGCGTCCGCATCGCCGGTCTCCGCGCGGTACGCCTGCACAGCCTCGCTGTAGGCCAGGCCCTTCGCGCGGTTGCTGACCGCCTGGGTCACGTTCCAGCGGATCAGGTGAGGAACGTATTCTTCCGGGGTATGTCCGAGGATCAGGATCGGGAGCGAAACGTCCGCGCGCCGGATCTCGATCGCCTCCTCGAGGTTCGAGACCGCGAGGTAGTCCGCGGAGAGCTCCTGCATGAGCTTCGCGACGTGGACCGCTCCATGCCCGTAAGCGTCGGCCTTCACGACAGCGAGGAACCGGGCGCCGCCCGCGCGTTCCTTCAGGACGCGGAAATTATGTTCGACCGCGTCGAGGTCGATCTCGGCCCAGGTCCTCTTCAGAAGAGGGAAGCTTTCGGGAGTATCGTTTTCCTTATAGATGAATTCCATGTTCCGCTCCGGATCTTGCGGCGCGGCGGGCGCCGGCGTTTTGATATCGTTTTCCAGTATATGCCCTTGCGGCATTGCAAAGCAATGCACCAATATGTTAAAAACTGTGGAGAAGAGGTACCCGCATGACGAACGAACTGCCTTCTGGCCCTAAATTGATCTCGACCGGACTGATCTTTATCGCGGTCGGCGTGCTCCTGGCCTGGCGCTTCCTGAAACGGATCCGCCGCGCGAGGCGCTGCACCGTGCCGCTGTCGGCGGTCGTGACTAAGAGGCATCGGAGCATCCAGCCGACGATCCACGGCGCCGGGAACCTGACGACGCTCGCGTATGATTATAACGGCAGGCATTACGAGCGCATGGCGGAAGAGGCGAATAAACTCGGAGACGTCGGCGAACACCGCGACATCATGATCAATCCTGACGACCCGGAGGAGTTCCTGGCGAACGCCCGCGGCACATGGATCGCGGCCGGCATTGCCGGGACCGTGCTCGGAATCGCCCTGATTCTGGCCGGCCTGGCCTGCATCGTCACGTTTATCGGGGTGCGGATGGGGATAAGCGTTTGACATTCGCGCGCGGAAAGCTAAAATGTTACTTGTTGTTTATTCCAATGTTAGGAGATTTTTCAGAATATGAAGGTGGAAAACCGTTACCGCGACGTGGTCATCTCCTCGATCGGAGAGGGTGATGTGGGAAGGACCCTGCGGGTCGCAGGATGGATCGAGAACATCCGCGACCACGGCGGAGTCTCTTTTATCGACCTGCGCGATATGTACGGCGTGCTCCAGGTCGTGATGCGCGACACTTCGCTGCTGGACGGCCTCAGTAAGGAAGACTGCGTCAGCATCGAGGGCATCGTGGAGCACCGCAGCGAGGATACCTATAACCCGAAGATCCCTTCGGGCACGATCGAGCTGGAGGCGAAGTCCGTCGAGATCCTGGGCAAGTCGCGCCCGCTTCCTTTCGAGATTCAGACTTCGAAGGAGACGAGAGAGGACGTGCGCCTGAAGTACCGCTATCTGGATCTGCGGAACCGTAAGGTGAAGGAGAACATCCTGTTCCGCTCGCAGGTCGTGGATTTCCTGCGCCGGAAGATGACGGATATGGGCTTCGTCGAGATCACGACCCCGATCCTCAGCGCCTCTTCGCCGGAAGGCGCGCGCGACTATGTGGTCCCGTCCAGAAAGTGGAAGGGAAAGTTCTACGCGCTGCCGCAGGCCCCGCAGCAGTATAAGCAGCTGCTGATGGCCGCCGGTTTCGACCGTTATTTCCAGATCGCTCCCTGCTTCCGCGACGAAGACGCCCGTGCGGACCGTTCCCCGGGCGAGTTCTATCAGCTCGACTTCGAGATGAGCTTCGCGACGCAGGAGGATGTGTTTGAGGTCGGCGAGGAAGTCCTGTACGAGACGTTTGCGAAGTTCGCGCCGGAAGGCGCCGTCGTGACGCCCCGTCCGTTCCCGGTCATTTCGTATAAGCAGGCGATGCTCGAGTTCGGTTCGGATAAGCCGGATCTGCGGAACCCGCTGCGGATCATTGACCTGAGCGAGTTCTTTAACGACTGCCTGTTTAAGCCGTTCATCGGAAAGACCGTGCGCGCGATCCGCGTGCACGCGGACATGTCGAAGTCCTTCCATAAGAAACTGCTCGAGTACGCGACCTCCATCGGCCTGGGCGGCCTGGGGTATATCGAGGTGCTCGAGGACGGTTCCTATAAGGGACCGATCGATAAGTTCATCCCGGAAGAGAAGAAGGAAGAGCTGCGCACGCTGGCCTCGCTCGAGATCGGCGACACGCTGTTCTTCATCGCGGATAAGGAACAGCGCGCGGCCGAGCTCGCGGGCCAGATGCGGAATGCCCTCGGCGAGCGCCTCGGCCTGATCGAGGAGAACGCGTTCCGCTTCTGCTATATCAATGACTTCCCGATGTACGAGTATGATAAGGAAGAGGGGAAGATGATCTTCACCCATAATCCCTTCTCGATGCCGCAGGGCGGCCTGGAGGCGCTCGAGACGAAGGATCCCGAGGAGATCCTCGCATACCAGTACGACATCGTTTGCAACGGCGTCGAGCTTTCCTCCGGCGCGGTGAGAAACCACCGGATCGACATCATGCAGAAGGCGTTTGAGATCGCGGGATACTCCGAGGAGGAGCTCGAGTCGAAGTTCGGGGCGCTCTACCAGGCGTTCCAGTTCGGCGCTCCGCCTCACGCGGGCATGGCGCCCGGCGTGGACCGCATGATCATGCTGCTGCGCGGCGAGGAGAACATCCGCGAGGTCATCGCGTTCCCGATGAACGGAAACGCGCAGGAGCTCCTGATGGGAGCGCCCGGCGAGCTGACCGAGCATCAGCTGCGCGAAGTGCACATCAAGGTCCGCGACTGACCGCGGTCCGTGTGTGAAAGGACAGAATATGATCACGGATGAATTATTCATTCACGACGACACGAGGCCTCTGGTACTGATCACCGGGGCCTCGCGGGGTATCGGAAGGGCTGTGGCCGAACGTTTCGCGGCGGAAGACTGGGATATGCTCCTGTGCTGCCGGGAAAACGTCGACGCGCTGGAGGAGACGGTCCGGTACTGCGAGCGGATGTCCGACAGTCAGATCACGGGCTTCGTCGGAGATCTCGGCGATCCGGATTGCGTCGACGAGCTGTTCGCGCTGATGGAGGAGAAGGGACTGTTTCCGAACGTCTTCATCCATAACGCGGGCATCACGAAGAAGGCGCTTCTGCAGGATATGTCGCTGGTCGACTGGATCGACGTGTTTGACACGAACGTGAACGCGCTGTTCGACATCTCGCGCCGGCTGATCCCCGGGATGCTGCGGCGCGGAGGCGGAAAGATCCTCGCGACCTCGTCGGTCTACGGATCGGTGGGCGCCTCCTGCGAGGTGGCGTACTCGGCTTCGAAGGGCGCGGTCGACGGCTTCGTGCGGGCGCTCGCAAAGGAGCTGGCGCCGAGCGGGATCCAGGTCAATGCCGTCGCGCCGGGCGTCGTCGACACCGATATGCTGAGCGTGTCGGAGATGGACGCGGCATCGTATCAGGCGCTCGAAAACGAGATTCCGGCCGGTCGTTTCGGCAGGCCCGCCGAGATCGCGGAGGTCTTCTGGGGGCTCGCGAACGCGCCCGAGTATCTGACCGGGCAGATCATCACCGTGGACGGCGGCTGGATGTGACGCGCGAAAACGCCGAAAAGCGCGTTCCGGAAGCGGCAGAAAGCGGCCGGAGAGGAAAACCGCGGTAATCATAAACATTGTATAAAAGATGTAACAATTCAGGCGAAAAGGGGGTATGGAGTTTGACATACCCCCTTTCTGACGCTATAATTTCAACAAATCGTGTAATATTTTCGTAACATATGTATAAGCCCGAACGGCCTCAGCAGGCCGGAAGGGCGGAAAAAACAGGAGAGTTATGAGAAAAAAGACGTTTGCAAAACTTGCCACATTTGCAGTTACCGCGAGCATGATCATCTCCGCGATGGGAGTGCCTTCGCAGGCTGCCGGTCTGGTCAGGAGCGGGATTGGCGGTGTATCTGCCGGAGACAGTTTAGAGGCAGCTGAGGAGGCTGCGTCTGAATCTTCCGCAGAGCAGGAAACTCATGCTGCCTTAAGCTCCACGATCGGCACGATCGCACGGAGCGGCATCACGACCGTGACCGCGGATCAGGCGGATATGTACGTGGCATCTGTCGGAACGCAGAACGCCTACAACACCCTTTGTCAGGGAATCGCCATCGCGAATGTCCCGGATTACGTGAATGTTCGCGCCGAGGCGAACACGGAAGCGGATGTCCTGGGTAAAGTATTCACCGGCTGCCAGGCCACGATCCTTGAGACCGTGGACGGCGAAGGCGGACGCTGGTATCACATCGAGTCGGGCTCGGTAAACGGCTACATCATGGCCGAGTACTTCCTGACCGGTGAGGCCGCGACCGAGTTCGCCATGGAGAACGGCCGTGTCTACATTCAGGCTACCGAAGACGGACTCCGTGTTCGCGAGTCTGCCAGTCTGGACAGTGAGACTACGACCACGATGGCCGTGGGCCAGACGGGCCAGGTGCTGGCACTGGAAGGAGACTTCATTAAAGTCAGCACCGTGGATTACGAAGACGAAGAAGTCGTCGGCTATGTATTTGCCGGATATGCCGATCTCTATGTCGACTGCAACGAAGCGATGAGCATAGAGGAAGAGCAGGCCATGATCGCCGAGCAGGCGCGGATCGCTGCGGAAGAGGCGGCTGCGGCTTACGAGGCGGAAGAGGCTGCGAGAGCGGCCAGACAGGCCCAGGCGGCTGCGGATGCAGCGGCCCAGAGAGCGGCTGAAGCGGCGGCTGCGAACGACGCTGCGGCTCAGGCGGCTGCGGAAGCGGCTGCGGCTCAGGCTCAGGCAGCGGCAGATGCGGCTCAGGCGGCGGCGGATGAAGCTGAGGCGGCTCAGGCGGCGGCGCCTTCGGGCGGCGGCGGAGAGGCAGCTTCCGGAGCGCGCGGACAGGTCGTGAACTATGCTTACGGCGCGGTCGGCAGCGCATATGTCTGGGGTGCTTCGGGCGGCGGAGCTTATGACTGCTCCGGTCTGGTCATGGCGGCGTACGGTTCGGCCGGTGTCGGTCTTCCGCATTACTCGGGAGCACAGGCGGGTGCCGGACAGCAGATTCCCGTCACGAGCGCACAGCCCGGCGATATCCTCTGGATGCCCGGCCATGTCGGTATCTATGTGGGTAACGGTCAGTGCGTTGAGGCCTCCAGCCCCGGCGTCGGCGTTATCGTCTCGAACGCTTTCAGCGGAAGATGGTCCTGCGCGGTCAACGTTCTCGGCTGACGTACGGTCACTGAAAACCGCATAAACGAAATGAAAAGCCCCGGCGGTCGATCCGCCGGGGCTTCTTTATTATTCAGTTATGATCACGGCCGGCCGGTCGGAGGATGTTCCGCGTCAGACCGGCGCGGGAGCCGTTATACGGTCGGCTCGATCAGGCCGTAGGTGTTTCCTTTTCTCTTATAGACGACGTTCACTTCGTCGGTCTCGGCGTTCAGGAACACGTAGAAGTTATGGCCCAGGAGATCCATCTGCATGCAGGCTTCCTCGGGATCCATGGGCTTGACTGCGAAGCTCTTCGTGCGGACGATCCGGATATCGTAATCCTCATCCTCGTCATCCTGCGCGAACAGTCCGGCCAGATCGCCGCCTGCCTGATACTTATCCTGCAGCTTCCCCTTATAGCGCTTCAGCTGCCGCTCGATCACTTCCTCGACCACATCGATAGAGACGAACATGTCGTCGCTGGTCTCCTCGGCGCGGATGATCGTGCCCTTTACCGGGATCGTCACTTCGATCGTGTTCCGGTCCTTCTCGACGGAGAGCGTGACCAGGACCTCGGTGTCCTGATTAAAGTAACGCTCCAGCTTCCCGAGTTTAGACTCTACCATATCTCTGAGCCTGGGGGTCACTTCAATGTTTCTTCCGGTTATGACATATTTCATCAGCAAACTCCTTTCTGCTCACCAAAGTTGAGCTCCTGTTTAAATTATACCATCTGCGCCTGATATTCCAATATCAAATATGTCCGTGTTCCCGTCTTTTGGGCAATTTTCACGAAACATAAAACACGACTAAACATAACTGTTTTTCACGTAATTCGCGCACCCGAATGTGGAAAACGTGGAAAACTCACGAAAAATCTATCAAAATCGTAAATACCCGTGTGGAAAACCGCATAAAGCGCGTTAATAAAGTGGAAAATGAATTCCATGACATAACATGCTTTTGTGCAACTTTTCCTTTTGTTGAATCCTGGACCGCCCTGTGCTATAATCTGTGGGCATATATGCTATGCGGCATTTTTTTGATGCCTGTTTTTCGATAATACGGCCAGAAACACCGTATCCGGGAGGATCTTATGGGGCTTTTTAATAAACTTTTCGGTTCCCACAGCGACAGGGAAGTGAAGCGCATCACACCGCTTGTGGATGAGATCGAAAGTCTTCGTCCGCGCATGCAGTCGCTTTCCGATGCAGAGCTGCGGGCGCTGACGGCGGAGTATAAAGAACGGGTGGCCGGAGGCGAGTCGCTCGACGACCTGCTCCCCGAAGCCTTCGCCACGGTCCGTGAAGCCGCGCTGCGCGTTCTCGGGATGGAACCGTACCGCGTTCAGCTGATCGGCGGCATCGTCCTTCATCAGGGCCGCATCGCCGAGATGAAGACCGGTGAAGGAAAGACGCTGGTCGCGACATTGCCCTCGTACCTGAACGCCCTGGAGGGAAAGGGCGTCCATGTCGTCACCGTAAACGACTATCTGGCGAAGCGTGACGCGGAGTGGATGGGCGCGGTCCATGAGTTCCTGGGACTGACGGTCGGCGTGATCCTGAACGGGATGAATAAAGACGAGCGCCGCGCGGCCTACAACTGCGACATCACCTACGTAACGAATAACGAGCTCGGTTTCGACTACCTGAGAGATAACATGGTGGTCTATAAGAACCAGCTGGTCCTGCGCGGCCTGCATTACGCGATCGTCGATGAGGTCGACTCGATCCTGATCGATGAGGCGCGGACCCCGCTGATCATTTCCGGACAGAGCGGAAAGTCCACGAAGCTCTACGAGGTCTGCGATTTCCTCGCGAAGCGCATGAAGCGCGGCGAGGGCGACGGCGAGATCTCGAAGATGGATATCCTGATGGGAGATTTCCTCGAGGATCCGCTCGAGGAGGACGGCGACTTCCTCGTGAACGAGAAGGATAAGGCCGTCATGCTCACCGCGAACGGCGTGAAGAAAGTCGAGGAATACTTTAAGATCCCGAACTTCTCCGATCCCGAGAACCTGGAGATCCAGCATAATATCAACCTCGCCCTGCGCGCGAACTACCTGATGTTCCGCGACCAGGACTATGTGGTCCAGGACGACCAGGTCCTGATCGTCGACCAGTTCACCGGCCGCATCATGCCGGGCCGCCGCTTCTCCGACGGCCTGCATCAGGCGATCGAGGCGAAGGAGAAGGTAAAGATCAAACGCGAAAGCAAGACCCTCGCGACGATCACCTTCCAGAACTTCTTTAACAAGTTCGATAAGAAGGCCGGCATGACCGGTACCGCGGCGACCGAGGAGCAGGAGTTCCGCGACATCTACGGCATGGACGTCGTCACGATTCCGACGAACCGCCCGGTCATTCGAGTGGATCATAACGACGTCGTTTATAAGACGAAGAGAGAGAAACTGAACGCGGTCGCCGACGCGGTCGAAGAGGCTCACGCGAAGGGACAGCCGGTCCTGGTCGGCACGATCACGATCGACGTCTCCGAGGAGATGAGCCGGATCCTGCGGAACCGCGGCATTAAGCATAACGTCCTGAACGCGAAGTTCCATGAGATGGAAGCGGAGATCGTCGCGGACGCCGGACAGCACGGCGCGGTCACGATCGCCACGAACATGGCAGGCCGAGGAACGGATATCAAGCTCGATCCCGAAGCGGTCGCCGCGGGCGGCCTGAAGATCATCGGCACCGAGCGGCATGAGTCCCGCCGTATCGATAACCAGCTGCGCGGCCGTTCCGGCCGTCAGGGCGACCCGGGCGAATCGACGTTCTACATTTCGCTGGAGGACGACCTGATGCGTCTGTTCGGTTCGGAGCGCATGATGGGCGTGTTTGAGGCCCTGGGCGTTCAGGAGGGCGAACAGATCCAGCATAAGATGCTCTCGGACGCGATCGAGAAGGCGCAGAAGCGCGTGGAAAACAATAACTTCAGCATCCGTAAGCGCCTGCTGGATTACGACCAGGTCATGAACGACCAGCGCGAGATCATCTACGCGGAGCGCCGCAGGGTCCTGGACGGCGAAAACATGCGCGACCAGATCATGGGCATGATCACGGACACGGTCGAACACACGGTCGACCGCGTGATCCCCGACGGGACGCCCGCATCCGAGTGGGATCTGGGCCAGCTTAACGCGGAGCTTCGCTCGGTCATTCCGCTCTCGCCGATCGCATTTACGGATGAGCAGCTGGCCGGCCTCTCGAAGGCGCAGCTGAAGCAGGATCTGAAGCAGGAGGCTTTCCGCCTGTACGAGGCGAAGGAAGCGGAACTGCCCGAGCCCGAGAAGATGCGTGAGCTCGAGCGCGTGATCCTGCTGCGCGTCGTGGATAATAAGTGGATGAGCCACATCGACGACATGGACCAGCTCCGCCAGGGCATCGGCCTGCAGGCCATGGCCCAGAAGGATCCGCTCGTGGAATATAAGAACATCGGTTTCGACATGTTCGATGAGATGAACGAGTCCATCGAGACCGACACCGTGAGGCTCCTGACCCATATCCGCATCGAACAGAAGGTCGAGCGGGAGGAGGTCGCGAAGGTCACCGGCACGAATAAAGACGACACTGCGAAGAAAGACCCGAAGAAGCGCGAGAATAAAAAGATCTATCCGAACGATCCCTGCCCCTGCGGTTCCGGGAAAAAGTATAAGCAGTGCTGCATGAATAAGCGCGCGTAAAGACTGCGGCGCGGAGAAGGAACGAAGAAAACATGGCATTGATCGAATTTGACCAGTATAAAGCCGAGCTTGCGCCTTATAAGGAGACGCTCGAGGAAGTCGGGCAGGCGCTCGGCCTGGAGTCGAAGCGCCGCCGCATCGAGGAGCTTTCCCGCTTCCAGGAGGAACCCGATTTCTGGAACGACACGGACCGTGCGTCGAAGCTCTCGCAGGAGCTGAAGAACCTGCAGACCGTCGTGGGCGGCTACGACCGGATGGCTTCCGAGTATGATGAGATGATGGATCTGATCGAACTCGGACGCGAGGAGGACGACGCCGACGCTGCCGAGATGGTCGGAGAGATGCTCGCGAAGTTTAAGACCGAACTCGAGGACCTGCGTCTCGAGACGCTCCTGACCGGAGAGTACGACCACGAGAACGCGATCCTCTCGATCCACGCGGGCGCGGGCGGCACCGAGTCCTGCGACTGGGCTTCGATGCTCTACCGCATGTATATGCACTGGGCGCAGGCGAAGGGCTATACGACCGAGATCCTTGACTGGCTCGACGGCGACGAGGCGGGCATCAAGTCCGTGACCGTCCAGATCAACGGCCCCGACGCCTACGGCTACCTGAAGTCCGAGCACGGCGTGCACCGTCTGGTGCGCATCAGCCCGTTTAACGCGCAGGCGAAGCGGCAGACCTCTTTCGTTTCCTGCGAGGTCATGCCCGAGCTGAAGAACGACGCCGATCTGGAGATCAATGACGACGATCTCCGCATCGACACCTACCGCTCGAGCGGCGCCGGCGGCCAGCACATTAATAAGACATCCTCGGCCATCCGCATCACGCATATCCCCACGGGCATCGTGGTGCAGTGCCAGAACGAGCGCTCCCAGTTCCAGAATAAGGATAAGGCCATGCAGATGCTGCGCGGCAAACTTCTGAAACTGAAGGAAGCCGCTCACGCCGAGAAGCTCTCCGATATCCGCGGCGACGTGAAGGACATCGCCTGGGGAAACCAGATCCGGTCCTATTTCCTCCAGCCCTATCAGCTGGTGAAGGACCTGCGGACGAACGCGGAGACGGCGAATGCCGATAAAGTCCTTAACGGAGGCATTGACATGTTTATCAGTGCCTACTTAAAGTATCTCCAGAAGAACGGACAGGAGGAGTAAGAGCATGATCTATGCTGCAGTAATGGGCTACGGCACCATCGGTTCCGGAGTCGTAAAGGTCATCGAAGGACACCACGACTACATTTCGAAGAAGACCGGCAAGGATATCCGGGTCAAATACATCCTGGATCTGCGTGAGTTTCCGGGCGATCCCTACGAGGATCTGATCGTGCATGACGTGAATGTGATCATGGACGATCCCGAGATCGACATCGTGGTCGAGACCATGGGCGGCACGAAGCCGGCCTATGATTTCGTGAAGCGCGCGCTGCTGGCGGGCAAGTCCGTCTGCACGTCGAACAAGGCACTCGTCGCGGCTTACGGCCCCGAGCTGCTGAAGATCGCCGAGAAGCGGAACGCGAACTTCCTGTTCGAGGCTTCCGTGGGCGGCGGCATTCCGATCATCCGCCCGCTGAACACCTGCCTGACCGCGGATAAGATCATCGGGATCCAGGGTATCCTGAACGGTACGACGAACTATATCCTGACCCGCATGGAAGATGAGGGTCTGGGCTTCGAGGAAGTCCTGAAGGACGCCCAGGCGCTGGGCTATGCCGAGAAGGATCCCACGGCGGACGTCGACGGTTTCGATTCCTGCCGGAAGATCGCGATCCTCTCGTCGCTGGCCTGCGGAAAGACCGTGGATTACCGCCACATCTACACCGAAGGCATCCGCCTGATCACGAGCGAGGACTTCCTGTACGCTCGGGCGATGGGCCGCTCGATCAAACTCATCGCGAGCATGTATACGGACGGTTATGACACGCACGCGATCGTGGCCCCCATGATGGTCGAGAAGTCGGATCCGCTGTATTCGGTGCGCGACGTGTTTAACGCGATCAAGGTCACCGGCGACGTTGTGGACGACATCATGTTCTACGGAAAGGGCGCGGGCTCTCTGCCCACCTCGAGCGCGGTCGTGGCGGACGTGATCGACGCCGCGAAGCATATCGGCATTAACCTGAAGGTCTTCTGGAACGACGAGGAGCTGCAGCTCTGCGGGATCGAAGAACAGAAGCGGAAGTTCTTCGTCCGCGTGAAAAACAGCGCGAAGCAGGCTGCCGCGGAGCAGTTCGAAGTGGAAGAGTTCATTGACGCCGGAGTCGAGGACGAGACCGCGTTCGTGACCGCACCGATGACGGAGATGGCGTTCGCCGCCGCGGTCGGAAGCCTGCCCGGAGTGATCGGCCGGATCCGCATGTGCTAGTTTTTCGGGACCGGCCGCGTCGGTCTCACGGCAGAGTTTTACGACAGAGAAAAGAGCTTTTCCCGATGAAATATGTATTGATATTAGGCGACGGCATGGCCGACTATCCGATCGAGGAACTCGGCGGCCGTACCCCGCTCGAGGCGGCGTCGACGCCGTTTCTGGACATGCTCGCGGAAAAGTCCGAACAGGGACTCGCGAAGACCGTTCCGGACGGCATGAAGCCGGGCAGCGACACCGCGAACCTGTCGGTCATGGGATATGATCCCGAGAAGTATTATTCGGGCCGGTCGCCGCTGGAAGCACTTTCGATCGGCGTGCCGATGGAGGACGACGACATTGCCCTCCGCTGCAACATCGTCATGCTTTCGGAAGAGGAGAACATCCCCTACGAAGCGCGTGTGATCGTCGATCACAGCGGCGGAGAGCTCACGCAGGAGGAAGCGGCCGAACTCGTAAACATCCTGAAGCGCGAATTTGACTCGGAAGAGTTTCAGCTCTGGCTGGGCACGAGCTATCGTCACTGCATGATCTGGAAGCACGGGACGGTCGAGGAACTGGCCGCGCCGCATGACCATCTGGACGAGATCTGCGGGCCGTATCTGCCGAAGGATCCGAAGTTCCGCTCCATGATGGAGAGGAGTTTCGAGATTCTGAAAGATCATCCGATCAATGTCCGCCGCCGCGCCGAAGGAAAGAACACCGCGAACTCGATGTGGTTCTGGGGGGCGGGCACGAAGCCGATGCTCTCGGACTTTTATGAGAAGACCGGGAAGCGGGGCGCCATGATCTCCGCGGTGGACCTTCTGAAAGGACTGGCCGTCGGCTGCGGCATGAAGGTCTGCGACGTCGAAGGGGCCACGGGCCTGCTGGACTCGAACTTCGAGGGAAAGGTCGACGCCGCGGTGAACGCGCTGCTCGAAGAGGGCTGCGATTTCGCCTACATCCATCTGGAGGCGCCGGACGAGATGGGACACGCGGGGAGCATCGGAAAGAAGATCCGCGCGATCGAGATCCTGGACCAGCGCGTGGCGCGCCCGGTATACGAGCGCCTGAAGGCTGCCGGCGAAGATATGAAGATCCTGGTCCTGCCGGATCATCCGACCCCGATCGCAGTACGGACGCACACGGGCGACCCGGTCCCGTTCCTTCTGTACGACAGCACGGACGAGAAGACGGGCGGACTCCCGTACTCCGAGAAAAACGCCGGAGAGACCGGCCTTTATCTCAATCACGGATACGAGCTGATAGACCGCCTGTTCGGCTGATAACGGGCGCTCTGCCCGGGATCATAAAAGCAGTATCGCTGAAAAGCATTAAAACGCAGGAGAAAGAAACATGTTGATCGTTAAGAAATTCGGAGGCTCCTCCGTGGCGAACCGCGAACGTATCTTTAACGTGGCGAACCGCTGCATCGAGGATTTCAGAGCCGGTCATGACATCGTCGTCGTTCTGTCCGCCATGGGCGATTCGACGGACGATCTGATCGCACTCGCGAAGGATATCAATCCGTCGGCCCCGCGCCGCGAGATGGACATGCTGCTGGCGACCGGCGAGCAGGTGTCGGTCTCGCTGATGGCGATGGCGATGGCGTCGCTGGGTGTGCCGGCGGTTTCATTGAACGCGCTGCAGGTCCCGATGATCACGAATTCCCGCTATTCGAACGCGCAGCTGAAGAGCATCGGCAGCGAGCGCATCATGGCGGAGCTCGAGAACCGGAAGATCGTGATCGTGACCGGTTTCCAGGGCGTGAATAAAGCCGGCGACGTTACGACGCTCGGCCGCGGCGGTTCGGATACGACGGCCGTGGCGCTGGCAGCGGCGCTGCATGCGGACGTCTGCGAGATCTTCACGGACGTGAACGGTGTATACACCTGCGATCCGAGAGTGGTCCCGGAAGCGTCGAAGCTGGGCGAAATCACCTATGACGAGATGCTGGAGCTGGCGTCGCTCGGCGCGAAGGTCCTGCATAACCGTTCGGTGGAGCTCGCGAAGAAGTATGGAGTACAGCTGGTCGTGCGCAACAGCATGAACAGAGAAGAAGGAACTGTCGTTAAGGAGGATGACGGTATGATGGAGAAAATGCTGGTCAGCGGTATCGCGATCGACAAGGATGCGGACAGAATTTCGATCATCGGCGTAAAGGATCAGCCCGGTGTGGCGTTCTCGATCTTTAACGCCCTGGCGAAGAAGAATATTAACGTGGATATGATCCTGCAGTCGATCGGCCGCGACGGCACGAAGGACATCTCCTTCACGATCGATGACGGGGAGCTCGGAAACGCGCTGGAAGTCATGGAGACCCTGAAGAAGACGCTCGGCGCGGACAAGATCGATTACGAGGAGAAGGTCGCGAAAGTCTCTGTCGTCGGTGCCGGCATGGCGACCCACGCCGGAGTGGCGGCGAAGATCTTCGAGGCGCTTTATAACACCGGCATCAACATCCGCATGATCTCCACCTCGGAGATCCGCGTGTCCGTCCTGATCGATGAAACGGATGCGGACCGTGCGGCGCGCGCAATCCATGAAGCGTTCGAGCTCGAGGGCCTGAACCGCTGAAGTTCGGCGTCTGCCGGAGCCCGAAACGTGAGATAAGCTTATGAGAATGATCTCTCACAGCCCCGATGAGACACTGGCCATCGGGGCTTCGTTTGCCGAAAAGGCAGTGCCCGGACAGATCCTGGCCCTGAAAGGCGACCTGGGCGCGGGGAAGACCGTGTTCGCGAAGGGCTTTGCGAAGGGACTCGGGATCGACGACGTCGTCAACAGCCCGACCTTTACGATCCTGCAGGTCTATGAGAGCGGGAGGCTGCCTTTTTATCATTTTGACATGTACCGGCTCGGCGAGCCCGAAGAGCTCGAGCAGCTGGGTTATGAGGAGTATTTCTTTTCGGACGGCGTCTGTCTGGTCGAATGGCCGGAGATGATCGGAGAACTGCTGCCGGAAGACGCGCTGACCGTGGAGATCCGCCGCGGGGAAGACCCGGACGAGCGGGTGATCGAAGCGCGGATGCCGGAGGAGGATCCGGACGCGGAGCCGGGAGAGGAAGACTGACATGAAGATACTCGCGATCGAGAGCGCCCAGTCCACGGTATCCGTGGCTGCGGCGGAAGAGGATGCAGCCGGCGTTCGCCGGGTCCTCGGAGAATACACGGTGAACGGTACGAAGGACCACTCGCAGACGCTGCTTCCTGCGGTCGATCTGCTGACGGAGCGCCTGGGGCTGGAACTGTCCGAACTGGACGCAGTCGCGGTCTCGGGCGGGCCCGGCTCGTTTACGGGCCTCCGGATCGGTTCGGCCACCGCGAAGGCGCTCGCTTACAGTCTCGGCATTCCGGTGGTCCACATTCCGACCCCGGACCTGATGGCGTACGGGATCTGCGGCGCGGACGGCGTGATCTGCCCGCTGATGGATGCCAGAAACCGCAGAGTCTTCACCGGCCTTTATCGGAACCGCGCTACATTCGAAGTCCTCGAGCCCGCGTTCGCCTGCGGGATCGCGGAACTGGCGGAGCTCCTGAACGCGCGCGGGGAGCGCGTCGTCTTTACGGGCGACGGGATCGGAGCGGCGCGGGAGCTGCTGGAAGAGACATTGACCGTCGAACATGTTTTTATGCCCGCACACATGGCGTTTCCCAGGGCGTCCGCGGCGGCGGTCCTCGCTCTGGACTGCGTGCGTGACGGAAAGACTGTGAGCGCGGCGGCCGAGGTGCCGGATTATCTCCGTGCTTCCCAGGCGGAGCGCGAGTTTGAAAAGCGCACCGGCATGACCGTGGAGGAGGCCGCGCGGAAGGCGCGGGACGGAGAGTGACGGTCCGGATCCGGCCTTTGGGGGCGGACGACATTGCACGGACGGCTCTTCTCGAGAAGGAGATCTTCTCCGACGCCTGGAGCGAGGCTTCTGTCCGCAGCCATATGGCCGGCGCGGCGAACGTAAGTCTGGGGGCGTTTCCCGCGGAGGACAGCCCCGGGGAAGCGGCGCCCGAAGCGGCCGGATATCTTCTGGGCATGATCGTCTGCGACGAGGCGGAAGTCTACCGCGTGGCGGCGGATCCCGCACGCAGAAGGCAGGGGATCGGAAGCGCGCTGCTGGAAGCGTTTCTCGGCGAATGCCGTGCGCGCGGCGTAAGACTGGTCTCGCTCGAAGTCCGGGCCGCGAACGATCCGGCGATCCGGATGTATGCGAACGCCGGCTTCGCAAACGCCGGCCTGAGAAAGGATTATTACCGCGATCCCGCGGACGACGGGATCGTGATGAGGTTGGAATTATGATCGATGTCTGCCTGCTCGGCACCGGCGGCATGATGCCGCTGCCATACCGCTATCTGACGTCCCTGATGACGCGGATCGAAGGACACCAGCTCCTGATCGACTGCGGCGAGGGCACGCAGATCGCGGCGAAAAAGGCCGGCTGGAGCACGTATCCGGTCGACGTGATCTGCTTTACGCATTATCACGCGGACCACATCAGCGGGCTGCCGGGCTTTCTGCTCTCGATGGGCAATGCCGACCGAACCGAACCCCTGACCCTGATCGGGCCGAAAGGCCTGGAGAGGGTCGTTTCGGCGCTGCGTGTCATTGCGCCGGAGCTGCCCTTCGAGATCCGCTTCCGCGAGCTGACGGAAAAGCGCGAGACGATCGATCTGGGGTTCGTAACGCTGGAGGCGTTCCGCGTGAACCACAACATCACCTGCTACGGCTATTCGCTCGTGCTGCGGCGCGCCGGGAAGTTCGACGCGGACCGGGCGAAGGAACTCGGCCTGCCCGTGCAGTTCTGGGGACGCCTGCAGAAAGGCGAGACCGTCGAGTACGAAGGCGCGGTCTATACTTCCGACATGGTCATGGGAGCCGAGCGGCGGGGCATTAAACTGACTTACTGCACGGACACGCGGCCCTCGAGCGGAGTCTCCGCGGCCGCGGCCGGCGCGGACCTGTTCATCTGCGAAGGCATGTACGGCGAGCGGGAGAAGGATAAGAAAGCCCGCGAGTATAAGCATATGACCATGTACGACGCGGCGAAGCTCGCGAAGGACGCGGGCGCCGGCGAGCTCTGGCTGACGCATTACTCACCGTCCATGAACCGGCCGGGCGATTACATCGACGCGGTGCAGGAGATCTTTCCGCAGGCGGTCTGCGGGAAGGACGGCATGAGTACGACGCTCCGGTTTCGGGACTGAGGAGAGACGGACATGAACAGCGAACTGATACTGGCCATCGAATCGTCGTGCGACGAGACGGCCGCCGCCGTAGTGGAGCGGGGGAGAGTGATCCGGTCGAACGTGATCTCATCCCAGATCGATCTGCACACGCTCTTCGGCGGCGTGGTCCCCGAACTGGCCAGCAGACATCACATCGGGAATATCGTACCGGTCGTCGACGCGGCCATGAAGGAGGCCGGCGTCGGTTTCGGAGACCTCGAGGCGGTCGCCGTGACTGCGGGTCCGGGGCTCATAGGCGCCCTGCTCGTGGGAACGTCGTTTGCGAAGACCCTGGCCTGGGCGCACGGGCTGCCGCTCGTGGGCGTAAACCATATCGAGGGGCATATCTGCGCGAATTTTCTCGAGCATCCGGATCTCGAACCGCCGTTTTTGTGCCTCGTGGTATCGGGAGGGCACACACATCTCGTGCTGATGAAGGACTACGGGGAGTTTGAGATCATCGGGCGGACGCGCGACGACGCGGCGGGCGAGGCATTTGACAAGATCGCGCGCGCCGTGGGCCTCGGCTATCCGGGCGGTCCGAAGATGGACCGTGCGGCGAAGGACGGCGATCCGGCACGCTACGAGTTCCCGCAGGCGCACATTGACGGCGCGCCTTACGATTTCAGCTTCAGCGGCCTGAAGACCGCGGCGCTGAACCTGATGCATCACGCGGAGCAGGTCGGAGAGGAGATCTCCGTTCCGGATCTGGCGGCGTCGTTCCAGGCGGCGGTGGTCGAGGCATTGGCCGACCGGGCCATGCGCGCAGTGGAAGAGTTCGGCCAGAAACGGCTGGTGCTCGCGGGCGGCGTCGCGGCGAATTCCTGTCTGCGGCAGACGCTGGAGGAGCGCTGCCGGGCGGCCGGCGCGGAACTGGTGAAGCCTTCGCCTGTGCTCTGCACGGACAATGCAGCGATGATCGGAGCAGCCGGTTGGTACCGGTATATTAAAGGACAGACCGTGGGACTGGACCTCGATCCGTCCGCCAATCTTAAGTTAGGAGACATGCCATGAGAGTACTGTTATGCGGCGGAGCCGGGTTTATCGGTTCTCACAGCGCCGTCGAGTTTCTGAAAGCCGGGTATGACGTTACGGTCCTGGACAATTTCGTGAATTCCTCTCCGGAAGCGATCAGGAGGGTCGAGAAGATCACGGGAAGACCCGTGACTATGGTCGAGGGCGACGCGGCCGACCGGGAAGCCGTTGCGAAAGTGTTTGCGGACGAGGATATCTTCTGCGTGGTCCACTATGCGGGACTGAAGGCGGTCGGAGAGTCCGTCGAGCAGCCGGTCCGCTATTACCGGAATAACCTGGACACGACGCTCACGATTCTCGAATGCATGCAGAATGCGGGAGTAAAGAACATCGTGTTTTCCTCCTCGGCAACGGTCTACGGCGAAGCCAATGAACCGCCCTACAGCGAGACGATGCCCCGCGGCGCCTGCACAAATCCTTACGGCTGGACAAAATCGATGATCGAGCAGATCCTCGAGGACGCCGCGAAAGCGGACCCGGAACTGAGCGTGATCCTGCTGCGGTATTTTAATCCGGTCGGCGCGCACGAGTCCGGTCTGATCGGAGAGGATCCGAAGGGCCGTCCGAACAATCTCATGCCGCTGCTCGCGCAGACGGCGGTCGGCCTGCGTGAAAAACTGACCGTGTACGGCGGGGACTGGGATACGCCCGACGGCACCTGCCGCAGGGATTATATCCATGTGACTGACCTCGCGGAAGGCCACGTCGCGGCGGTGAATTATCTGAAAGACCACCGCGGGACCGAGATCTTCAACATCGGCACCGGAACGCCCTACAGCGTACTGGAGATGATCCGCGCGTATTCGGAGGCGAGCGGAGTGGACGTCCCTTATGAGATCGGCGACAGGAGAGCGGGCGATCTTCAGGACGTCTGGAGCGACGCGACGAAGGCGAAGGAGCTCCTCGGATGGGAAGCGAAACTGGGACTGGCCGAGATGTGCCGCGACAGCTGGAACTGGCAGTCGCACAATCCCCGCGGATACGAGGGCTGAGTTTCGGCCGCGGCCCGATGTTCCTGCGGTTCCGCAGCTCCCGCGGACCCCGCAGGTAAGAGAGTTCTTAAGTTTTTCTCACAGAGTGTTTACTATCTTTTCAAGCCCCGCATCCGGCGGGGCTTTTGTGTTATCATTCGGGTATGACTGAGAGAAGAGATCCCCGGAGAAATGCATACGGAAACAGATACCGCGGCACCCGCCGGCAGGCGCCTGTGCGGCATGAGCGCCGCCCCGCACCCGCACGGCAGGACCGCAGACGGACAGCTTCCGCGAAACGCCGCCGCACCCGCCGCGGCGCTCCGGGGCGTTTGATTCTGCTGATCGCCGTGATCGCGGCGGCGGTCACGGCCCTGCTGATCGCTCGAAACCGCCCGCACCGAGCAGTGCATCCGCTGGACACGGACCTGTCCGGCCGCGTGATCTGCATCGATCCGGGACACGGCGGTTCGCAGGTCGGGGCGGACGCGGAAGGCATATACGAGAGCGACCTGAATCTGGCGATCGCTCTCTGCGTACGCGACACGCTGAGGCAGGCCGGCGCGACGGTCGTCATGACGCGTGAGACCGATGCGGACGTTCCGCTCGAAGAACGCGCCCGCATCGCGAACGACGCGGGGGCGGAGGTGTTCGTGAGCATTCACCAGAATATTACCCCGGAAGATGCCTCGGTGAACGGAGCGGAGACCTGGATCTATTCCGCGGATACCGCCGACGCCGCGGCTCTGGGTTCGCACATCCAGTCGTGCCTGACCGCCCGGACCGGCTCCGACGACCGCGGCCTTTACGAATCTTCGGAGCTGGCGGTCCTGCGCCTTACGCAAATGACGGCATGCCTCGTCGAGTGCGGCTTTATGTCGAATCACACGGAACTCGCCAGACTGGCCTCGGACGATTATCAGGCGCTGGCGGCTTACGGGATCGCGGAAGGGATCGCACTGCATCTGAGCGGCGCCGAAGCACCGCGGTATCAGGTCCTGCGCCAGTCGTGAACGGGTCGTTTATGAGCTTCCGGCGGTCCTGCCGCCGCGATTTCTCTTACGATAGTGCCGCAGGAGATCCTCCATAAATGCCTCCGGATCATCCCGGTACAGATCGATCACGTCCGCCAGACGCATCTCGTACAGCCCGGGCTCCGGCTCGCGCACGGTCATCCGCTCGGGGGCTGTGTCATACGGCGCGCTCCGGTCCGGCTTTCGTCCGCTCTCCCGCGCAGCAATCGCGTCCTTCAGGTTCATGAACAGGCAGGACGGGGCAATGTTGAGCGCTTTCGAAATGTCAAAAATGATCTCGAGAGAAGGGTGATCCTCCCATCTGGCAGGTGATTCCAGTGTGGCCAGGTAAGAAGGAGAGATATTGATCTGCTCCGCAAGGTCTCCCGACCGAATTCCTGCATTTTCCCGAAAATAGCGAAGGTTGCAGCTGAGGTTCTGGTAGAATTCACGATTGTCCTTTTTCGGGGGTTTGGCTCTGGACATGGTGTCGCTTCTCCGATCTTCGTTCTGTCTTTTCTCCTGCGGTTTCGGAAAAACATCGCTTTTATTATAAACCTTTTTTGAAAATCCGTTTTTGTTAACAGCACGTTATTTTCGCTGTTAGCATCTTTTTTCGCCGAAATGAGATCTTTTTTGAGAAATTTCCACTCGAAACGTGTCCTATATTGTGGTATAAATATTCAGAATATACGTTTTACTCAGTTAATCTGGGAAACTGTACGGACTTTTCGGACAGAAAGACTTCGGAGGTGTATGAAATGGAGAAAAAAGATCTGGATTGGGGAGCACTCCCGTTTGGGTATGTCCGCACCGATTACCGTTACGAGACCCGCTATACGGACGGCTCGTGGGACGAGGGCGGACTGGTCACGGACAGCACGATCACGCTGAGCGAGTGCGCGGGCGTATTCCAGTACGCGCAGACCTGCTTTGAGGGCCTGAAGGCGTACACGACCGAGAACGGCCAGATCGTCGTATTCCGCCCGGATCTGAACCAGGAGCGCATGGCGAACAGCTGCGAGCGCCTCTGCATTCCGAAACTTCCGGAAGGACGTTTCCTGGAGGCGGTCGACCAGGTCGTCCGCGCGAACGCCGCTTATGTTCCTCCGTACGGCTCCGGCGCCACGCTTTATATCCGACCCTTCGTGATGGGTTCCGGCGTCGTGATCGGCGTGAAGCCTTCGGAAGAGTATATTTTCCGCATGTTCGTGACCCCCGTCGGGGCCTATTTCAAGGGCGGCATCAAACCCGTGACGATCTGCGTCAGCGATTATGACCGCGCGGCGCCCCACGGCACCGGAAATATTAAGGCCGGCCTGAATTATGCCATGAGCCTGTATCCCGGCATGGTCGCCCACGCAAACGGCTTTGCCGAGAACATGTATCTGGATCCCCAGACCCGCACGAAGGTGGAGGAGACCGGCGGCGCGAACTTCATCTTTATCACGAAGGACGGAAAGCTCGTCACGCCGAAGTCCGACTCGATCCTTCCTTCCATTACCCGCCGCTCGATCATGTACGTGGCCGAGCATTATCTGGGCATGGAGGTCGAGCAGCGCGAGGTCCTGTTCAGCGAGGTCCCGGATATGGCCGAGATCGGTCTCTGCGGCACGGCCGCGGTGATCAGCCCGGTCGGAAAGATCGTCGACCATGGCCGGGAGATCGAAGTCCCGAGCGGCACCGAGACCATCGGACCGAAACTGAAGGAACTCTACGACACGCTGACCGGCATCCAGATGGGCCGCATCGAGGCACCGGAGGGATGGATCCGCGTGATCGACTGCGAGTAAGGAGAGCCGGCATTGACGGCAGTTGCATAAGGGAGATAAACCATGCAGATGACAGGAGCGCAGATCGTCATTGAGACGCTCATCGAGCAGGGCACGGAGGTCGTTTTCGGCTATCCGGGCGGTACGGTGAACGATATCTACGATCAGCTTTATCAGAATAAAGATCGGATCCGCCACATTCTCTGCTCGCACGAGCAGGGCGGAACTCATGCCGCCGACGGCTATTCCCGGGCTTCCGGAAAGACCGGCGTCATGATCGCGACTTCCGGCCCCGGCGCGACGAACACGGTGACCGGCGTGGCCACGGCCTACATGGATTCGATTCCGCTCGTGGTCCTGACGGGAAATGTCTCGATCAGCGTCATGGGACAGGATAACTTCCAGGAAGTCGACATCATGGGCACGACCATGGGCATCGTGAAGCACAGCTACCGCGTCGAGAAGGTCGAGGAACTCGCCGACACGATCCGCGAGGCGTTCTATCTCGCGCGTGAAGGCCGCCCCGGCCCTGTCCTGATCGATATTCCGAAGGACGTTCAGACCGCGAAGTGCGAGTTTACGCAGGCGGGGGTCATTCCCTATGAGCCCGCGGCCCGCTGCTCCGAGGAGGAGATCGACGCGGCGGTGAAGCTTATGGAAGAGAGCAGACGGCCGATCATTTACGTGGGCGGCGGTGCGATCTACGCGGGAGCGGAAGAGAGCATCCTGAAGCTCGCGCAGCTTCTGGACGCGCCGATCTCGACCAGCCTGATGGGCGTGGACGCTGTGCCGGCCGACACCGAGGGCTATCTCGGTATGAGCGGCATGCACGGACATTATGCCTCGACGAAGGCGATCTCGGAGGCGGACCTTTACGTGGCGGTCGGCGCCCGGTTCTCTGACCGCTCTGTCGGTAATAAAGAGAAGTACGCGAGCCGCGCCCGGATCGTCCATATCGACGTGGATCCCGCCGAGATCAATAAAAATATCGACAGCGACGTCGACCTGATCGGTGACGCGAACGAAGTCCTGAAGCGGATCATCGCGAAGGTGAAGGGTTCGCGGAAGCCCGAGTGGAAGGCGGAGATCGCCCGCATGAAGGAGTACGAGAAAAAGCGCGAGCCTTATTTCGAGGGCCCGCTGACTCCGTACGGGATCATCGACGCTGTCTGCGAGCGCGTTCCGGAAGACACACCCGTGGTCACGGACGTGGGCGAGCATCAGATGTGGGTGGCCCAGCGCTACCGCTTCCGCCGTCCCAGAACGTTCCTGACGAGCGGCGGCTTCGGCACGATGGGCTTCGGCATGGGAGCCGCGAACGGCGCGGCGACCGCGACCGGGAAGCGCAGCATCCTGTTCACCGGCGACGGCAGCTTTGCCATGAACATGATGGAGCTGGGCACCGCGGTCACCGAGAACATCCCTGTCACGGTCATTGTCTTTAATAACGGTACGCTCGGCATGGTCCGCGAGCTGCAGAAGTTCTTCGTGAACGAGCACTATTTCGCGACGACCACGAACCGTAAGACGGATTTTGCGGCGCTTGCGGAGGCGTTCGGCGCGAAAGGATTCAAGGCCGCCACGCCGGAAGAGTTTTCCGAGGCGCTTGAGGGCGCGCTCGCGGCGGAAGGCCCCTCGCTGATCGAGTGTATGATCTCGCCGGACGAGCTGGTCTATCCGATGGTTCCGCCGAATAAATCCGTGGACGAGATCATGCTGCAGGAGGAGAGATCATGAGTAAATATACGATCGGACTTTTGGTGCGGAACCGCTACGGCGTGCTTTCGCGCGTTTCATCCATGTTCTCCCGCCGCGGTTTTAACATCGACAGCCTGACTGTCGGCGAGACCGCGGACAGCAGCATTTCCCGCATGACCATTACGCTGAGCGGAAACAGCCATGACCGCGACCAGATCATCAAGCAGCTGGCGAAGCTGCACGAAGTGATCAAGGTCAAGGACATGTCCGACGGAGAAGTCGTTTCCCGCGAACTGGTGATCATCAAGGTCCGTGCGGACCGGGAGGCGCGTCAGGAGATCCTGAACGCGGCGAATGTATTCCGCGCGAAAGTCGTGGATTACTCGCCTCATTCGATGATGCTGGAGATCACGGGTACCGGAGATAAGATAAACGCTTTGGTGGAGATCCTGAAAGACTACGGTCTGCTGGAGATCGCACGTACCGGTATCGTGGCAGTGGAGAGAGGAGGAAACGACCGGGACTGACGCGCGGCGCCGGTCCGACGAGGCCTGTATTTTTACAGTAATGAAAAAGGTTCTGCTGATAGTAAATCCGAAAGCACACGGCGGACTTCTCCCGCAGCTGGCTGAGATCCTGAACATTTTTTCACAGGCGGATTACCGCACCGAGGTCTACATCACGCAGGCCGCGGGCGACGCCGCGCTTCAGGTACCGGTCCGCGCGCTCGGGAAGGATATCGTCGTCAGCTGCGGCGGCGACGGCACCATGAACGAGATCGTGACGGGACTCATGAACATGAAGCCGGAGGACCGTCCCGCGCTCGGGCTGATTCCCGCCGGCACCACGAACGATCTCGCGAAGTCGCACAACATCGTCGGCACCATGCTGGACGCCGCGAAGCTCGTGGTCGAAGACCGGGAGAACTGGGTCGATATCGGATGTATTAACGGCGAAAAGTATTTTGAGTACGTGGCCGGTTTCGGAGCATTCACCGGCACTTCCTATCTGGTGCCTTCGGGGGCGAAGTCTATCCTGGGCTACACCGCATATCTCGTGTCGGGAGCCGTAGAATTATTGAACCTGACTTCCAAATCCGTACGCATCACGACAGAGGAGGAGAGCTGGGACGATCAGATCATGTCCGCATTGATCACGAACGCGTCCCAGGTGGCCGGTTTCCGCGATAAGGTCGCGTACAATGTCGACACGAACGACGGACAGTTCGAGCTTCTGCTGATCCGCGAGCCGAAAGACCTCGTGGACATGGATCAGGTGCTGGGATCGCTGGTCTTCGTGTCGGACAACAAATTCGTGCGGAGGATCAAGACCTCGAAGGTCAAATTCGAGTTCGAACAGCCGGCCGCATGGGTAAAAGACGGAGAGTATGCCGGAGATTATAAGGAGACCGTGGTGGAGAACATCCACAGCGCGATCCGGATCATCGGCGGCCCGCCTGTCCACGAAGTCGATTGGGTCACGAACGCCGCGAACATTTACACGGGCCTGGGTCAGAACCCTATGCCGATCGTCTGAGGGGCAGCTGCGTGGGCCGGCTGCCGAGCCTGCCGCATGCCTGCGTCACAGTAAAAGGGGCCTTCGGGCCCGAGAAGGAGAACACACGAACATGTCTGAGATCAAATTTGACGAAGTCATCTCGAAACTGGAAGAGATCGCGGAGGCGAAGGATCAGAAGCTGGACAACACGGATATCCTTTCCGTCATTCCCGCGGAACAGCTGAACCAGAACCTGCTGGACGATATCACCGAGGTCCTCGGCGATAAAGGGATCGAGCTGGTCCGCCCCACGATCGACGCGTTCTTCCGTGATGAGATGGACGATCTGGATCCGGATGAAAATGATCTGCTGGATGACGACCTGGATGACGACCTGGACGCAGAAGAAGATCTGGATGTTGATGGCGCGTCCGGCGACAGCCGTGATGCCGACGCGGTCGAGATTCTCGAGAATATCGGAACGGAGGATCCCGTCCGCATGTACCTGAAGGAGATCGGTACGGTTCCGCTGCTGACCGCCGAGGAAGAAGTGGAGCTCGCGAAGCGGAAGGCCGAGGGCGATCAGGAAGCGAAGGATAAGCTGATCGAGGCGAACCTCCGCCTCGTGGTGTCGATCGCGAAGCGCTACACCGGCCGTGGCATGTCGTTCCTGGATCTGGTCCAGGAGGGAAATCTCGGCCTGATCAAGGGCGTGGAGAAGTTCGATTATACGAGAGGCTATAAGCTTTCGACCTATGCGACCTGGTGGATCCGCCAGTCCGTGACCCGCGCGCTCGCTGACCAGGCCCGCACGATCCGCGTGCCGGTGCATATGGTCGAGACGATAAATAAGATGTCGAAGATGCAGCGGAAGCTCACGCTGGAACTGGGCTATGAGCCTTCGATCGCGGAGCTGGCGCAGGCGCTGGAGATCACCGAGGAGAAGGCCATGGAGATCATGCAGATCGCCCGTGAGCCTGCCTCGCTGGAGACTCCCATCGGTGAAGAGGATGACTCGAACCTCGGCGATTTCGTCGCGGACCAGAATGCCGTCACACCCGAAGGGAACGTGGAACAGGTCATGCTGCGCGAGCATATCGAGACGCTGCTCGACGACCTGAAAGACCGTGAGCGGGCGGTGATCGTCCTGCGCTTCGGCCTGGAGGACGGACATCCCCGCACGCTGGAGGAAGTCGGCAAGGAGTTCAATGTCACCCGCGAGCGCATCCGTCAGATCGAGGCGAAGGCGCTGCGGAAGCTTCGGAACCCGGTGCGGAGCAAACGCATTAAGGATTTCCTGTGATCCGTCCGGAGCCGCTGCTGCGCTTCCGGAGCTGGACCGGCACGGCGGATGTCTGCCGCCGAACGACATGAACGTACGAAACTATCAAAAAGAACTGGAACAGATCATAGCGGAGACCGCCGCGGGAGACGATCCCGCGGAGGTCTCTCACACTGTTCCGACACTGCTCCTGCACGCCTGCTGCGCGCCCTGTTCGAGCTATGTGATGGAGTACCTGAAATCGCATTTCGCGATCACGCTCTATTACTATAACCCGAACATCACGGACGCGGAGGAGTACGGGAAGCGCATGGAGGAGGCCCGGCGGCTCGTCCGGGCATATAACGAGACATTGCCCGGCCCCGACATCGTCTTCCTCGAGGGCTCGTATGAGCCCGGGCGCTATCTCGAGGCCGTGAAGGGCCTCGAGGACGAGCCGGAGGGCGGCAGGCGCTGCGAGGTGTGCTTCCGCCTGCGCCTTGCGGAGACGCTGGCGCGTGCGCGGGAACAGGGTTCGGACCGGTTCTGCACGACGCTTTCGATCTCGCCTCTGAAAAACGCACCTCTGCTCAATGCCATCGGCGAGGAACTCGCCGGGCAGGACGGCGGCCCGCGCTGGCTCCCGTCGGATTTCAAAAAGCGCGGAGGCTACCAGCGGTCGATCGAACTGTCGGCCGAATACGGATTATATCGTCAGAATTACTGCGGCTGCGTTTTTTCCCGCAGAAAAAGAAAGGAAGAGAAGAAATGAAGGTATTGGTCATTAACTGCGGCAGCTCGTCACTGAAGTATCAGCTGATCGATTCCGAGACCGAGGAAGTGGTGGCAAAAGGAAACTGCGAGCGCATCGGAATCGACGGGCGCCTTACGCATACACCCGCCGGAAAAGAGAAGGTCGTGATCGAGAGCCCCATGCCGGATCACAACGCCGCGGTCCACATGGTCCTGAGTATCCTTACGGATCCGGAGCACGGCGTGATCGGCTCCCTCGACGAGATCGGAGCGGTCGGACACCGCGTCGTGCACGGCGGAGAGAAGTTCAGCAGTTCCGTGCTGCTGAACGATGAGGTCATCGCGGAGATCGAAGAGTGCAACCACCTCGCACCGCTGCATAATCCGGCAAATGTGACCGGCATTCAGGCCTGTATGGAGCTGATGCCCGGGAAGCCCATGGCGGCCGTGTTCGATACGGCGTTCCACCAGACGCTCCCGAAGGAAGCGTTCCTGTACGGCGTCCCGATCGAGTATTACGAGAAGTACGGCTTCCGCCGCTACGGTTTTCACGGAACGAGCCATTCGTACGTTTCGAAGCGCGCCGCGGAGTTCCTCGGAAAGGATCCCGCGGATCTGAAGATCATCGTCTGCCATCTGGGCAACGGCTCCAGCATCTGCGCGGTCAGCGGCGGCCGTTCGGTCGACACCTCCATGGGCCTGACTCCGCTCGCGGGACTTCCCATGGGAACGCGTTCGGGCGACATCGATCCGTCATTCTTCGAGTTTATCGCGGAGAAGGAGCAGCTGGACCTGAAGGGGATCATGAACATCCTGAATAAGAAGTCGGGCGTGCTCGGCCTCTCCGGCGGCATCTCCAGCGATTTCCGGGATCTGCGCGCCGCGGCTGACGAGGGTGATGAAAAAGCGAAGACCGCGTTGGACGTGTTCTGCTATCAGGTCGCGAAAGTCGTCGGTTCCTACGCGGCGGTCATGGACGGCGTGGACGCGATCTGCTTCACGGCGGGCATCGGTGAGAACACGCCGCTTATCCGCGAGAAGATCCTGAGTCATCTGGATTTCCTGGGCATCGATCTGGACCGGGAAGTCAATGACAGCACGCACGGCACCGAGGCGCGCATCTCGAAGCCGGGTTCGAGAGTGGAGGCTCTGGTCATCCCGACGAACGAGGAGCTCATGATATGCCGGGAGACCGCGGCATTGATCGAGGGCTGCTGACGGCAGATGCCGATCGCGCGGCGGTCCGCGAAGCGTAAAGCGGGAAACGGCGCACTTGTCCCGAAATTGTATTTCGGGACAAGTGCATTTTATAAAAACTTTGCTTGTCTCCGGCAGGCTCATATGATAAAGTCTTTCGTGTCTTTTTTTTAACAATCGAGATGACCCGAAAGACTTTTCATTTTTAAGGAGTATTTTTATGGATTACAGAGCAATGTATGAGTCGAAGAAGAGCACGATTCCGGAACTGCTGAGTCTGATCCAGTCGGGTGACTGCGTCGTGACGGGCACGGATTCGGACGCCCCCGTGACGATCCTGAAGGAGCTGCACACGATCGGAGACCGTGTCGACAACGTCTGGATCGTGAAAGGCGCGGACCGCATTTATCCGTTTATGACGATGCCGGAGCTTCACGGAAAGATCAACTGCACGGGTCTGATCATGGGCGCCGGCAACCGCGAGTCGCAGAAGACCTTCAACTACCAGTACATGCCGGCGAACCTGCATGACTGGATCTATCGCTGGGAGAAGAACCGCCCGATCACGGTCCTGCTGACCGCGGCGACTCCGATGGACGAGGACGGCTATCTGTATATGTCCACCTGCCTGATCAATGAAGCGGAGGCTCTGAAGAGCCCCAGCCTGCGGAACATCATCGTTCAGGTGAACTCGAAGCTGCCCGTGCTGAAGAGCGAGGCGGGACGGATCCACATCAGCCAGATCACGGGACTGATCGAGGCGGACGACGACCTGTATACGGTCCCGACGCCGAACCCGTCCGAAACGGATAAGATCATCGGCGCGACCGCGGCCGAGTTTATCAATGACGGCGACACGATCCAGATCGGCCTGGGCGGCACCGCGGACATGGTAGCCGTGGCGCTCGAGTCGAAGAAAGATCTGGGCCTGCACACCGAGCTGTTCACACCCGGCATCGGACACCTGATCCGCATCGGCGTCATCACCGGCGAGCGGAAGACGGTCTATAAAGGCCGCCACGTCGGTACGTTTGCGATCGGCGATGAGGCGCTTTATGAAGATATGGGAAAGAACCCGGCCTATATGATCCTGCCGGGACAGATCACGAACGATCCATTCCTGATCGCTCAGAACGATAACATGAAGTCCGTGAACACCGCGCTGGAGATCGACCTGACCGGCCAGATCTGCTCGGAGAGTATGGGCTCGACGATGTATTCCGGCACCGGCGGAGCGACCGACTTCGCGTACGGCGCGCTGCACTCGAAGGGCGGCCGCGGCATCATCGCGATCGCATCGACCGCGAAGAAGGGTACGCTGTCGAAGATCAAGCCGCAGCTGACCCCGGGCGCGACTGTGTCGATCAGCCGGAACCTGGCGGATACGATCATTACCGAGTACGGCGTGGCCGAACTGAAGGGCCGCACGATCACGGAGCGCGCGCAGATGCTGATCCGGATCGCACACCCGGATTTCCGCGACGAACTGACGTTCGAGGCGAAGAGACTGGGACTCATCTGGTGATAAGCTCCTGAGGAGAGAGGAAGCGGCTGCCATGCTTGCATGAGCAGCCGCTTCCTCTCTTCGAAGGGCAACAGACATGAGCACGGGTCATGTGAGCGAAGCACATGACGCAAAGTGCGAATGGCTGTTATCTGCGGCGGGAGCCCGAAGGGCGGAGCTGCAGATAAGCTTATCTTTGGTGAGGCGAGCTTTTACACGATCTGCTGTGCCGGTTATAATACGATATATCACATGAACCCATTGACGAGGCAATACAACAGGAGACAATAATTATGAGCGCACCCGCATTCCCGCATCTTTTTGAGCCGATCCGCATCGGAAACACCGTGTTCCGGAACCGGATCTTTTCCTCACCGACCTCGATCCACGAGCTGACGGAGAAGGACTACCCGACCGAGGCATTGAACGCGTATTTCGAGCGTAAAGCCATGGGCGGCGCCGCGTCCGTCGCGGTCGGAGACGCCACGGTCGACTGCGTGCACGGCAAGGCCGGACTGAAGCACATTCCGCTGGACGATCCGTTCGCCGCGGGCCCTCTCTACGGGCTCTCGAACGCGATCAGCCGCCACGGCGCGGTCGCGGCCATCCAGCTGCAGCACGCAGGCATGTTTTCCTCGGGTTCCACCATGGACGGAAACGACGCCTGGGGGCCCGTCGCGAAAGAGCTGAAGCGCATCGGCCCGGTACTGGAGGGCAGCGCCGCGAAGGTCGTCGGCATGTCCGAGGAGCAGATCGAGTACACCATCCAGAAGTTCGCCGACGCCGCGGCGTTCGCGAAGAACTGCGGCTTCGGCATGGTCGTGGTCCACGGCGGACACGGCTGGCTCATCTCGCAGTTCCTCTCGCCGGTCCAGAACACCCGCACGGACCGCTGGGGCGGCAGCCCCGAGAACCGCGTCCGCTTCCTGGTCGAGGTCCTGGACCGCGTCCGGAAGGCGGTCGGCCCCGGCTTCCCGATCGAGGTCCGCATCTCCGCGACCGAGGGCGTCCCGGGCGGCTATGAGCTGGACGGGGCCGTGTATATCGCGGAGGCGATCGACGGTCACTGTGACCTGATCCACGTCTCGAACGGAGACCATGAGGATCCGATCGGATTCGTGGCCTCGGAACCCAGCATGTTCATGCAGCAGGGGGTCAATGTCGGATACGCGGCCGAGATCAAAAAACACGTGAATCAGTCGAAGGTCGCGGTCGTCGGCTACCTGAACGACCCGGAGTTCCTCGAGGAGGTCATCGCTTCCGGGAAGGCAGACGTCGTCGAACTGGCCCGCGCGCTGATCGCGGATCCGGATCTGCCAGTGAAGGCCAGAAACGGCCGGCAGGACGACATCCGCACCTGCCTGCGCTGCCTGCACTGCTTCTCGCACCTGGTCGTCGCGGGGCGCATCTGCTGCGCTATCAATCCCGAGATCGGCCACGAGCTCGAGTCGAAGCTGACTCCGGCGCCGGCCGTGAAGAAAAAAGTCCTGATCGCAGGCGGCGGCATCGGCGGCATGGAAGCCGCGATCGAAGCCGCGAAGCTCGGACATCGGGTGATCCTCTGCGAGAAAAAGGCGGAGCTCGGCGGCGCGCTGCGCTGCGAGCGCGCGGTGCCTTTCAAGCGCCATCTGGACCGCTACCTGAACCAGCAGGCGCGGTACTGCATGGAGGATCCCGCGATCGACGTCCGCCTGAACACCGAACTGACGCCTGAGCTCGCGAACGAGATCGGCGCGGACGTGATCATTGCCGCGACCGGCGCTCGTCCCGTCGTCCCGACCTTCCTGCCGGGCCATGACCTTCCGAACGTGAAGGGCGCCGAAGAGATCTACTATGACACGTCCCTGGCCGGGGACAAGGTCGTGATCCTGGGCGGCGGCCTCGTGGGCGTGGAGCTGGGTCTCCATCTGTCCGAAATGGGCAGGAGAGTATCCGTCGTCGAGATGATGCCGATGGTCGGCGTGGGCGGAAACGTGCTCCACGGAGCCGCACTGAATGTCGAGATGCAGGCGAAGCGGATCGACCTGCGGCTCTCGACGAAAGCGGTCGAGATCACCGCGGAGGGCGTCCTGGTCGAGGACATGAACACGGGCGAACAGTGCATGATCGACGCCGACACCGTGATCTACGCGGTGGGCCAGCGGCCCGAGGCGGAGAGCGCACAGGCGCTCGCGGGCTGCGCGCCGGACTTCTATATGCTCGGCGACTGCACGACCCCGAAGAACATCTTCCAGGCGACGAATTCCGCGTACAATATCGTCCGCGACATCGGACGGATCGTCTGAGCTGCGGACCGGCGGAATGGGCCGGCATAAGGCATAAAGCGCCATGAAACCGATATAAAATGCACCGGATGCCCGGGCCGCAAGGCCCGGGCATAATATTTTGCTTATACTATCGATTAGTAAATAGTAATTACTTTTGCAGAAGCGCGTGCAGTATTGCCAGAATATGGGCATATATGCTAACATCCATAATCATGCGGTTATGAGAACGGCGCACAGCGCCGCGAATGCCGCGGAAACCATCATTGAACACAAATCTCTAAATTATTTACAGGGGGAATACACATGGCGATCAAAAACGAGTATCTGGCGGAAGTGTATGCAGGCCTGGCGGCCAGAAACGCGGAGCAGAAGGAGTTCCTGCAGGCGGTAGAGGAGGTTCTCGAGAGCCTCGAGCCCGTCGTGGAGGCGCGACCGGAGATCCAGGCGCAGGGCATCATCGAGCGGCTGATCGAGCCGGAGCGCATCATCATGTTCCGCGTTCCGTGGGTCGACGACGCGGGAAAGGTCCAGGTGAACCGCGGATACCGTGTCCAGTTCAACTCCGCGATCGGTCCGTATAAGGGAGGCCTTCGCCTTCATCCGAGCGTGAACCTTTCCATTATCAAGTTCCTCGGCTTCGAGCAGATCTTCAAGAACAGCCTGACCAGCCTGCCGATCGGCGGAGGCAAGGGCGGCTCCGACTTCGACCCGAAGGGTAAGAGCGATAACGAGGTCATGCGTTTCTGCCAGAGCTTCATGACCGAGCTCTACCGCCACATCGGCGCGGATACCGACGTTCCCGCCGGCGACATCGGCGTGGGCGCCCGTGAGATCGGCTATCTGTTCGGCCAGTATAAGCGCATCAAGAACATCTACGAGGGCGTCCTGACCGGCAAGGGTCTCAGTTACGGCGGCTCCCTGGCCCGTACGCAGGCGACCGGCTTCGGTCTCTGCTATTTCACGAACGAGATGCTGAAGGCGAACGGAAAGAGCTTCGAGGGCGCGAAGGTCGTCATCTCGGGTTCGGGCAATGTCGCGACCTACGCGAACCAGAAGGCCACCGAGCTCGGTGCGACCGTCATCGCGATGTGCGATTCGAACGGCTATATCTATGATCCGAACGGCATCGACTACACGATCATTCAGGAGATCAAGGAAGTCCGCCGCGCGCGCATCAAGACCTATCTGGAGTTCGTCCCGGATGCGCAGTATGTCGAGGGCGGCAACATCTGGAACGTGCCCTGCGATATCGCTCTTCCGTGCGCGACGCAGAACGAGCTGAAGCTCGAGGATGCGAGAGTGCTCGCGACGAACGGCTGCTACGCGGTCTGCGAGGGTGCGAACATGCCTTCCACGCCGGAAGCGATCGCGTTCCTGCAGGAGAACGGCATTCTGTTCGGACCGGCGAAGGCTTCGAACGCCGGCGGCGTGGCGACCAGCGCGCTGGAGATGAGCCAGAACTCCGAGAGACTGTCCTGGAGCTTCGAGGAAGTCGACGAGAAGCTGCACGGCATCATGGTGAACATTTATAAGAACTGCGCGGCCGCGGCCGAGAAGTACGGCATGCCCGGAAATCTGGCTGCCGGCGCGAACATCGCGGGCTTCGACAAGGTCTGCGAGGCCATGCTGGCGCAGGGCGTGTGCTGATATAAGCTCCTGAGAAGAATAAAAGAGGGCCGTCATGCCTGCATGAACGGCCCTCTTTTTTGTTCTTCGAAGAGAAATGTCACATTTACGAAGGCAGTTCCTCCAGAATCACGAACCCGTACTTCTGGTAAAGCGAGCACGCGGTCGGGTTCTCGGAGTCCGTGTGAGCGTCCATCCGCTTTACGGTCTGCGGCAGCTTCCCGCAGATCAGGTCCAGACTCTCGATGCTGAGGCCCCTGCCGCGGTACTCCGCGAGGAGACCGAAGCCTGCCATGCTCGCGTACGTGGGCGTGCAGTAGAGAATAAAACAGCCGATCACGGTCAGACCGTCGGTCGGGTCATGTGAAGGAATCGAACCCGCCGGGGGCAGCGGCTTCTGAGCGTCGCGCCCGCAGATCAGCCAGGCTTTGCAGCGGTCGTCATCCAGACTGCTGTTCACGAAGCCGGAGGCCTCCTCCAGGTCAATGTCAAAGATCTCGGCGTTCAGCCGGACCAGATAATCACGGTCGGTGCAGGAGACCGCCGTGAGATGCGGGGTGTAGACCGCATGTTCAGCGGGCTCCATTAAAGAAAACAGATAATCGATCTTAGCCATAGGAGTCCTCCTTTTCCTGTTCCTTCCAATGCTTCCGAAACGCGGAACGTTCATTCCGCTTTTCTCCATTATAGTATCACTGATGCCGATGTGCTATACTTTTGCCATGAGCGGCGTGAAGATCATCGGGCATATCCGTACGGACTTTCCGACGAAGTTCGGCATTCCCAGACAGGGGATCGGGGAACTGAGAGGGAGGATCGTTTTCGAACCCGAATTTCGGAAAGAAGAGGCGTTCCGCGGGATCGAAGAGTTTTCGCACCTCTGGATCCTCTGGCAGTTTTCGGAATCGCGGGGAGAACATTCCCTGACCGTGCACCCGCCGCGGCTGGGCGGAAAGGAGAAGAAAGGCGTGTTTGCGACCAGGTCTCCGTTCCGGCCGAGCGATATTGCCCTGACCTGCGTGAAGCTTGACCGCTTCGAACTCGGAGAGGAAGGTCCGGTCCTGTACGTTTCCGGGATCGATATGATGGACGGAAGTCCGGTGTATGACATTAAGCCTTATGTCCCGTATTCAGACTGTGTGCCGGAGGCGTCGCAGGGGTTCACCGGGCGCACGAAGGATCACCGCCTGGAAGCGGTCTTTCCGGAGGAACTGCTGGCGCGGTTTCCGGAAGAGAAGCGTCAGGCGGCGCGAAGGATCCTTGAGGAGGACCCCAGACCGCGCTACATGCCGGAGGAGCGCGAGAGCTACGGGGTCGCGTTCGCGGGAATGGATATCCATTTCCGGGTCCATGACGGAATCGCGGAAGTCTATGAAGTGATACCGCTGGAAGAAATGACGGAAAGAGATAAAGTCACGAAAAAGTTGTGTAATGAAACAGAGGGAGTGAAAAGATGGACAGAGTCAGACTCGGAATGACGGAGTATGTTGTGAATAAGAACGGTTTCGGGGCATTGCCGATCCAGCGGACTCAGAAGGATGAGGCGGTCCGGATCCTGGAGAAGGCCTTTGACCACGGCATCGATTACTATGATACCGCGCGCTGGTACACCGACAGCGAGGAGAAACTCGGGGCGGCGTTCGGCGGCGCGAAGCGTGAGAAGATCGTGATCAGCACGAAGACCGGCGCGCACGACGCGGAGGCTTTTTGGAAGGATCTCGAGACCAGTCTCGGACTGCTGAAGACCGACCACATCGATATCTACCAGTTTCATAACCCGGAGTTCGTGCCGAAGCCGGGCGGTGAGGACGGCCTGTATGAAGCCGCGCTGAAAGCGAAGGAGCAGGGAAAAATCCTGCACATCGGCATCACGAACCATCGGATGGCGGTCGCGAAGGAAGCCGTGCTCTCGGGGCTGTACGAAACGCTTCAGTTCCCGTTCAGCTATCTGGCTTCGGACGCAGACCTGGCGCTCGTGGAACTGACCCGGGAAAAGGACATGGGATTTATCTGCATGAAGGGCCTTTCGGGCGGTCTGCTGACGGATTCCGCGGCCTGCTATGCGTTCATGAATCAGCCGCAGTTTTCGCACTGCGCGCCGATCTGGGGCATTCAGCGTGAGTCCGAACTCGACGAATGGCTGTCCTATCAGGATCAGCCGCCGGTTCTGGACGATGCGATGCGCGCACGGATCGAGTCCGACCGGAAGGAGCTGGCAGGGGAGTTCTGCCGCGGCTGCGGGTACTGTATGCCCTGCCCGACCGGGATCGAGATCAACAACTGCGCCCGCATGAGCCTGATGCTCCGCCGTGCGCCTTCCGCCGCGTGGCTGACGCCGGAGTGGCAGGAAAAGATGAAGAAGATCGAGGATTGCCTGCATTGCGGGAAATGCATGAGCAAGTGCCCTTACGGGCTGAACACGCCGGAGCTCCTGAAGAAGAATTACGAGGATTACAAGACGTTCCTGGCGTAAATCGTTTCCTTTACAAAACTGATACAAATGCTATACTTTTAGTATCAGTATGAACCAGTATGAACCGCATTGGGCGTTGCAAAACGCATGTCAGTAACGAAAAGGAGAGAAACATGAAAAAGATTATCGCATTGATCGCCGCGGTGGCGATGGCGCTCTCTCTGGCAGCCTGCGGAGGCGGCGGAAGAGGCGCTGGGATCACGGTCGATAACGAGGTGGGTTACGACGGAGCGTATCTGTACGTAAGCCCTACTTCCGAGAGTCAGTGGGGTGATGACCTTCTGAACGGGCAGACCCTGGCGACCGGCTCTACCGCGCGCGTCCAGATTCCTCCGTCACAGGGGAACACCTATGACATCCGCATGGTCGACACGGACGGAGACTACTGGGTCTTCATGAACGTGACGATCCCGAATGGCGCGACGGTCGTCCTGGGTGCGGATCTGGTCAACGGCGTGACCGCAACGATCGGAAACCAGGTCTTCCCCGGCGAGCTGCAGATGCAGGGCGGAGGAAATACGCCTCAGGCCGGAACGATCTCCGTGACGGTACAGAATAACACGAGTGATACCCTGTGGTACGGCTACATTTCCGATGTGAACGATACGCAGTGGGGCGACGATCTGTTCGGATCCTCGACCTGCAGCGCCGGCGCGGCCCTGACCATGGCGGTGCCTGAGGCTGCCGGCGGCGTCTATGACGTCCGGTTCGACGACTCGGGTCATGAACCGACCTGGCAGTTCGCTCAGGTCCCGCTGCAGAACGGCACCACGATCGTCATGAACGCGGATCACACGATCACGGTCAACGGCCAGTCTTACACGGCGCAGAACTCCTCGGGCGGCGATGTGACCCCCGCTCCGACTCCCGCGCCGGCGGCCGGAACCATCTCGGTGACTCTGCAGAATAACACGAGCGACTCGGTGTGGTACGGCTATATCTCCGACACGAACAGCACGCAGTGGGGCGACGACCTGTTCGGTTCCTCGACCTGCAGTGCCGGTGCGACCCTGACTATGGCGGTTCCCGAAGCGTCGGGCGGCGTCTATGACGTCCGCATCGATGCCTCCGGTCATGAACCGACCTGGCAGTTCTACAGCATTCCGCTTGCGAACGGCGCCACGATCACGCTGAATGCCGATCATACCCTCAGCGCCGGCGGCCAGACCTATCAGGCTGCGAATGTTGCAACGAGCGACACGGCTCCTGCGGGCGGCGGAGGCGTTCAGAACGGAGTCTTCGTTGCGAACTTTACGGTGAATAATGTCGGCAGCTCCACCGTGATGTATCTGTACTGCTCCAGTTCGACCTCGAACACATGGGGCGACGATCGCCTGGGGGCCTCGACCATTTCGGGCGGTTCCTCGCATAACTTCTCCATCGAAGGTATTGACTCCGGTTCCAGCTTCGATATCTGCTTCCGCGATTCCGACGGAAACAGATGGTCCTGCTACGGGCTGGATATGTCCCAGATCACTTCGATGAATGTCAATCTGGATAACCTCACGCTCGAGGCGTTCAACGGCTCGTCCTCGCTGGGTTCCACTCAGCTTCAGGCGGAGAACTCGAACTGATCTCGCAGAAACATGAAACGGGCTCCCTGTCTTCGGGCAGGGAGCCTTTTGGAAAAACAGGCCCGGAGGTCTTATGATACCCGGGGTATGATAAGCGATTATTTATTGGCATCATAAGTGGATTCCTGTATAATATCAGGTGGTCAGTGGTGCCGCACCGTAAGGAGGTACATGATGGGTCTTAAGGAAGAACTTGCGAACGCGAAGGATGCCGGCGAGAAAGCCGCAAAGGACGCGGTAGCGGGCGGAAAGAAGCTGCTGAAGAATGTCGGCGAGACCGTGGGCGAGAAGGCCGCGGACGTGAAGCAGAAGGCTGCGGAAGTCGGTCAGGAGATCGTTGAGGGCGGTAAGAAGGCCGGCGCCGCGGTTGAGGAAAAAGTAAAGGATATCGCTGAGAACGCTCCGAAGATCAAAAAGTGAGCGTGGTATTATAATTCATTTTCAGACAGGGCAGACCGTTTTTCGGACCGCCCTGTTCTTATAAAGTGAGACGGCCGGGATACCGGCCGTTTTGAGAGGAAGGGTTTCAGACAGGGGGAGCATATGCCTAAGAGAACCGATATTAAGAAAGTAATGATCATCGGGTCCGGTCCCATTATCATCGGACAGGCCTGCGAGTTCGACTATTCGGGCACGCAGGCGTGTAAAGCGCTCAGAAAGCTCGGATACGAGATCGTGCTGGTAAACTCGAACCCGGCCACGATCATGACGGATCCCGAGATGGCGGACGTGACGTATATCGAGCCGCTGAACGTCGAGAGGCTCGAGATGATCATTGAGAAAGAACGACCCGACGCGCTTCTCCCGAACCTGGGCGGACAGTCCGGACTGAACCTTTCCAGCGCGCTGGCGGCAGCCGGCATTCTGGATAAGTACGGCGTTCAGGTCATCGGAACCCCGATCGACGCGATCGAACGCGGCGAAGACCGCGATATCTTTAAGCAGACGATGGCGAGTCTCGGGATCGAGATGGCCCGCTCGAAAGTCTCGCACACCGTGGAGGAGGCGGTCGCGATCGCCGAGGAGCTCGGTTACCCCTGCGTGCTCCGTCCCGCGTACACGATGGGCGGTACCGGCGGCGGCCTGGTCTATAACATTGAAGAACTGAAGACCGTCGTGGCCCGCGGCCTGGCGGCGTCGCCCGTTACGGAAGTCCTGGTCGAGGAGAGCGTGCTCGGCTGGGAAGAGCTCGAGTTCGAAGTCGTGCGCGACGCAAAGGGCCAGATGATCACGGTCTGCACGATCGAAAACATTGACCCGATGGGCGTGCATACCGGCGACTCGTTCTGCGCCGCTCCCATGCAGACGATCGACCCGAAGGTGATCGCGCGCCTGCAGGAAAAGTCGTACCGCATCGTGGACGCCGTGAAGGTGATCGGCGGTACGAACGTGCAGTGGGCGCATGACCCGGTGGGAGACCGCGACATTATCATCGAGATCAACCCCCGGACCTCGCGTTCGTCCGCGCTGGCTTCGAAGGCGACGGGCTTCCCGATCGCGCTGATCTCTTCGATGCTCGCGAGCGGCCTGACGCTCGACGAGATCCCCTGCGGAAAGTACGGTACGCTGGATAAATACGTGCCGGACGGCGATTATGTCGTGATCAAATTCGCACGCTGGGCTTTCGAGAAGTTCAAAGGCGTCGAGGATAAGCTCGGCACCCAGATGCGCGCGGTCGGCGAGGTCATGAGCATCGGTAAGAATTATAAGGAGGCCTTCCAGAAGGCCATCCGTTCGCTGGAGACCGGCCGCTACGGCCTGGGTCAGATTCCGAAGCTGCAGGCCATGTCGAAGGAGCAGCTGATGATCGCGCTCGCGACGCCTTCGTCGGAGCGTCACTTCCAGATGTACGAAGCGCTGATGAAAGGCGCCTCGGTGGACGAGATCCACGCAGCCACCTCCGTGAAGAAGTACTTCATCGAGCAGATGCGGGAGATCGCGGAAGAGGAGAAAGCCCTGCTCGCCGTGAAGGGTGCGCTGCCTTCGGACGCGGCGCTGATCCAGGCGAAGAAAGACGGCTTCTCGGACAAATATCTGAGCATCCTGCTGGAGGTTTCGGAAGATGAGATCCGCGAGAAGCGCATCGCGCTGGGCTGCGAGGAGGCCTGGGAGGGCGTCCACGTCAGCGGCACCGAGGACTCCGCGTACTATTACTCGACCTATAACGCGCCGGATAAGAACCCCGTGAGCACCGGGAAGCAGAAGGTCATGATCCTGGGCGGCGGCCCGAACCGCATCGGTCAGGGCATCGAGTTCGACTACTGCTGCGTGCACGCGGCCATGGCGCTGAAGAAGCTCGGCTTCGAGACGATCATCGTGAACTGCAACCCCGAGACCGTTTCGACCGACTATGACACTTCCCATAAGCTGTACTTTGAGCCGCTGACGCTCGAGGACGTGCTCTCGATCTATAAGAAGGAGCAGCCGGTGGGCGTGATCGCCCAGTTCGGCGGACAGACCCCGCTGAACCTGGCGGCCGCGCTGAAGAAGAACGGCGTGCGCATCCTCGGCACTTCGCCCGAGGTCATCGACCTGGCGGAGGATCGCGACCGCTTCCGCGCCATGATGGATAAGCTCGGCATTCCGATGCCGGAAGCCGGCATGGCGACGACTGTCGAAGAGGCGAAGGAGATCGCGCATAAGATCGGCTACCCGGTCATGGTCCGCCCGTCCTACGTGCTAGGCGGCCGCGGAATGGAAGTCGTGTACGATGACGATCACATGGCGGATTATATGAAGGCGGCTGTCGGCGTGACTCCGGACCGGCCGATCCTGATCGACCGCTTCCTGATGCATGCGCTGGAGTGCGAGGCGGACGCGATCGCGGACGGAACGCACGCGTTCGTGCCGGCGGTCATGGAGCATATCGAACTGGCGGGCGTCCACTCGGGCGACTCGGCCTGCATCATCCCTTCGCGGCACATCTCCCCGAAGAACGTGGAGACCATCAAGGAGTACACCAGAAAGATCGCCGAGGAGATGCACGTCGAAGGCCTCATGAACATGCAGTACGCGATCGAGGGCGACACGGTCTACGTCCTGGAAGCGAACCCCCGCGCGTCGCGGACGGTCCCGCTGGTCTCGAAGGTCTGCGACATCCGCATGGTGCCGCTGGCGACCGAGATCATCACGAAGGACCTGACCGGCAGCACATTCTCCGCGTCGGATCTGAAGGAACATGACATTCCTTACTACGGTGTGAAAGAGGCGGTCTTCCCGTTCAATATGTTCCCGGAGGTCGACCCGCTGCTCGGACCCGAGATGCGTTCGACCGGCGAGGTGCTCGGACTGGCCGCTACGGTCGGCGAGGCGTTCTATAAGTCCCAGGAGGCGACCCAGACAGTGCTGCCGCTCGAAGGTGCGGTGCTGTTCAGCATTAACGATAAGGATAAGCAGGAGGCCATCGAGGTCGCGAAGCTTTTCCGCGAGGCGGGCATGACGATCAAGGCCACCTACGGCACCTGCAGGTTCCTGGCGGAGGCCGGCATTCCGGCGCTGCCCGTACATAAGATCCATGAAGGCCGGCCGAACGTGGCGGACGAGATCATGAACGGCACGGTCTCGATCGTCGTAAATACGCCTTCCGGCACCGGAAAGGCTTCCGCGGACGGCGCCTACATCCGAAAGGCCGCGATCAAGGCGCACATCCCTTACGAGACGACGATCGCCGCGGCGAAGGCTTCGGCCGAGGGTATTCTGGAGCTGAAGAAGCACGGATCGAGCGGGGTGGAGTCGCTGCAGGGGCTGCATGCGAGGATCAAAGAGAAATAATAAAATGGCGCTGAAACGGCGCCTCTTGCGTAAACTTGCGGGCCTTGTTCCAATGAGAGATCAAAGGAACAAGGCCCGCTTAAAGTTTGAAAGTATAATAATGAGTATCATCTGCGCGCATGATAACGCGATGATGCGGTTTACTTATACGCCCCTCCGTTATACTCCCCACCGCGCATGATCGAGAAGTGGAAGACCGGCTTATCCACCCGCAGGATCCGCATCGGCATATGCTCCATGCCGCCCGGGATGAACATCAGCGTGCTCTTCGTGAGCAGACGGCGCTCGCCTTCGATCGCGACTTCGATCTCCGCATGCAGCTCGTAGGGATCGTCCGGGTCGCTCCCGAAGAAGCCGATCAGTTCGTCCTCCGGGTGCGAATGCGCCGGGAACACCGGGTCGCGCTCCGGCACCGCGTAGTACCAGGCGGTGTTCATCTGCATCGCGCCGGGGACGACCTTGCTGTCCATCCAGAGGATACGGTGCGAAAATGCCTCGTACATGCGCTGGAAATCCGGGTCGCCCTTCGGATCGCCGTGCAGGTCCTGCACGACATACTGCGAGTATTTTCCGGGATCGGTATTCATCAACATGGCATAATCCTCCTGTTTTAAGATCATATTTCGGATTCGGGCAATGCCGCTTCCGGGCGGTCCTTCCGCGCGGGCCGGCGCTGCTGCATGGCCGTCAAAATCATTATAGCCCGAAACCCCGGCGCGAAGAAAGACGCATTTTATGCTATGATGAAAGCGGAGGTGTGCCATGTCATACGGATTTGAATTCTGCCTGCCCACGAAAGTCGTGTTCGGCAGGGATGCGCATGAAAAGACCGGCGCGCTCGTGAAGGAGTGCGGCGGCACGAAGGTCCTGCTGCACTACGGGAGCGGGAGCGTGGTCCGAAACGGTGTTCTGGACCTGGTGAAAGCGTCTCTGGACGCGGCCGGAGTTCCTTACGCCGAGCTCGGCGGAGTCGTCCCGAACCCGCATCTGTCGAAGGTGTACGAGGGCATTGACCTGTGCAGGAAAGAGGGCTGCGACTTCATCCTCGCGGTCGGCGGCGGCAGCGTCATCGACTCCTCGAAGGCGATCGCCTACGGCCTGCGATGTGAGGGCGATGTCTGGGACCTCTTCGATCATAAAGGAACCGCGGCCGACTGCGCGCCGGTCGGCGTCGTGCTGACCATCGCGGCGAGCGGGAGCGAGACATCGAACAGCTGCGTGATCACGAACGATCTCGTCGAGCCGCACCTGAAGCGCTGGTATGACAGCGAGATCGCCCGCGCGCGCTTCGCGGTCATGAACCCGGAGTTTACGATGACATTGCCCGCGTATCAGACCGCGGCCGGATGCGCGGACATCATGATGCACACGATGGAGCGGTACTTTACGAACGGCGGGTCGCTGGAGATCACAGACGCGCTGTGCGAGGCGCTGCTGCGCACCGTGAAGGACGCGGCGCTGAAGCTGGTCGGGGATCCGGATGATTATGAGACCCGCGCGGCGGTCATGTGGGCCGGGAGCCTCTCGCACGACGGCCTGATGGGCTGCGGCTGCGTGGGCGGCGACGGCGTCTGCCATAACCTCGAGCACGAGGTCGGCGCGCTGTTCGGCGTGACGCACGGTGCGGGGCTGTGCGCGCTGTGGTGCCATTGGGCGCGGTACGTGCACAGCGAGTGCATGTATAAGTTTAAGCGCTTCGCGGTGAACGTCATGGGCGTCGCGGATACCGGCGACGACGAGCGGACCGTACTCGCGGGCATCGACGCGATGGAGGAGTTCTTCCGCGCGATCGGCATGCCGACGAACCTGCGCGAACTGGGCGTGGAGCCGACCGAAGAGGAGATCCGGCAGATGACCCGCATGTGCGTCGCGTCGAACGCGCCGGAGATCGGCTCGGCGAAAGTGTTCCGCGAGGAGGATATGGTAAAGGTATATCAAATGGCGGCAGAGGCATAAGTGAGACCCGATCTGTGACGCCTGCGTCCCTAAGGAGGGAAACCATGGCAAATTATCTGGTCGGAACCGACATCGGCACCAGCGGCACGAAATCCGTCGTGATGTCGGAAGAGGGCAGGGTGCTCGGCAGCGCGTACATCGAGTACCCGCTGATCACTCCGCGGCCGGGCTGGGCGGAGCAGGACCCCGAGTGGTACTGGAACGCGACCGCCGACACGATCCGCGAGGCCATCCGAAAGGCGAACGTCGACGCGGCGGAGATCCGCGGCGTCTCGGTGAGCGCATTCTCGCCGACCTGTATTCTGGTCGATCGCGATCTGAACCCGCTCGCGAACGCGCACATCTGGATGGACCGCCGCGGCACCGCGGAGGCGGAGTGGATCCTGGAAACTTTCGGCGAGGAGCACGCGTCCGCGAAGTCCGCGAATACGGTGGATCCCTACTACGGGAACGTCAAGTTCCTCTGGGAGAAGCGGAACCGCCCTGAGCTCTATCGGAAGACGTATAAGTTCCTGACGCCATCGGACTACGCGACCATGCGCCTGACCGGAAAGGCGGTCACGGACTATTCGAATGCGAGCATCTTCGGCATGGGCTTCGATATGACCGGCCGCTGCTGGGACGAGGCTGCGCTCGACGAGCTGGGCCTGGACCGCGAGAAGCTGCCCGAGATGTTCCCCTGCGAGGAGGTCATCGGCGAGGTGACCCCGGCCGCGGCGGAACGCACGGGCCTGAAAGCCGGCACACCGGTCTGCGCGGGCGGCGTCGACTGCAACGCCGCGTTCGTCGCGAACGGCGGCATCCATGACGGGGATATCAGTATTGCCATGGGGACCGCCGGCTGCATGGGCTACATGCACCGCGAGCCGCGGTTCGGGGAGCGCCTGATCAACATCATCCACAGCGGCCTCTCGAAGGAAATGTACGTGACGCTGGGCGCGACCGTGTCCTGCGGCGCGCTGACGCGTTACTTCCGGAATGAATTCGGCCAGCTGGAGAAGCAGACCGCGGCGCAGCTCGGTATCGACGAGTACGAGATCATGAACCTCGAGGCCGAGCAGGTCCCGGTGGGCTCGGACGGACTGATCGTCCTGCCGTACTTCATGGGCGAGCGCACGCCGTTTTGGAACCCGCTCGCGCGCGGCGTGATGTTCGGCATGTCTCTCGCGCACACGCGGGGCCACGTCTACCGCGCGTTCATCGAGGGCGCGACCTACGCGCTCTACCAGAACTTCCTGAAGATCCTCGAGAGCAGCGCGAAACCGAATTATCCCATGATCCTGACCGAGGGCGGCGCGAAGAGCCGGCTGTGGCGGCAGATCGTGGCGGATATGTTCGACATTCCTGTGGCGTACATGAAGGATTCGAAGGGTGCCCCCGTGGGCAATGCCATCTCGGCGGGCGTCGGCACCGGCGTCTTTCGAAGCTACGACGTCGTGGACGGATGGGTCGATTTCTCCGACCGGCACGAGCCGGACGCGAAGGTGCACGAGGAGTACATGAAGTATTATGAGATCTTCTGCCGGCTGTATGACGAGGTGAAGCCCGAGTTCGGCGCGCTGGCGAAGGCGACGGGATATCTGTAAATAACGCGCCGCGTGAGGCGCAGAGAGCGAAGAGCGGTTATCAGAACAGGAGGAAAGAAATGGAAAAGATCATTATCGGTTCGGACGGCAGCGGATACACCCTGAAGGAGGCCGTGAAGGCGCATCTGATCGAGCGGGGGTTCGACGTGAAGGACGTCGGAACGACCGAAGACACCCCGGTCGACTATTTCGACGCAGCGGCCAATGTCGCCTCGGCGGTCTCGTCCGGCGAATATGAGCGCGGAATCGTGATCTGCGGCACCGGCATGGGCGTGAACCTGATGGCGAACCGCTTCCCGGGCGTTCTGTGCGGGCTGTGTGAGTCCGTGCACACCGTGGAGCACGCGCGCAAGATCAATAACATCAATATCCTCGCGATGGGCGGCTGGTTCCAGGGCCCGGAGCTGGGCTGCATGATGGCGGACGCATTTCTCGACACCGCCTGGAAACAGGGACTGGACGAGGAGACCGCGGCGCTGGTGCAGAAGGGCTATGAGGTGACGCTGGCGAAGGAGAAGGAAGTGAGGGGCTGAGCTGACAGAAGTCGGCCTGCATCATGGACGAACGGAAAGAGCGGAGACGAAACCATCGCCTCCGCTCTTTTTTTATACCAAACAGGGTGCTTATCTGCGCTTCATGATCTCATCCAGCAGCAGATACGCCAGCTCCTCCTTATCCACCTTCGGCAGGTCGATCTCCTCGTCCGCCGTGATCAGCGTCAGGTGGTTCGTGCCGGCGCCGAAGCCCGCGCCCTCCTCACGGATCGAGTTCGCCGCGATCATGTCGAGGTTCTTCTTAAACAGCTTTCGGCGGGAGTTCTCGAGGACGTTCTGCGTCTCCATCGAGAAGCCGCAGAGGAACTGCCCGTCACGGCGCTCCCGGCCCAGCGCGGCCAGGATGTCGTCCGTGCGCTCCAGCTGCAGGACCGTGTCGGCATCGGACCCGTCGGCGGCCTTTTTTATCTTCTCATCCGCGACCACGGCGGGGCGGTAGTCCGCGACTGCCGCGGCCTTGATCACGATGTCGCAGTAAGGCGCGCGCGAGGTGACCGCGTCGTACATCTCTTTCGCGGAGGTGACGTCTACCACGTCTATGTAGGACGGTTTCGTGAGCGCCACCGGCCCGGAGACCAGCGTCACTTTCGCGCCCCTGGCGGCGGCGGCCTTCGCGATCGCGTATCCCATCGTGCCGCTCGAGTGGTTCGTGATGAAGCGCACCGGATCCAGCGCCTCGCGCGTAGGTCCCGCGGTCACGAGTACCTTGAGCCCATGCATGTCCTTCTCATGTGCGGCCGCGTGCACGACCGCCTCGAAGAGCACCTCCGGCTCAGGCATGCGTCCCGGTCCGCTGGTCCCGCAGGCGAGCCGCCCGGACGCGGGATCGAGGATCTCCCAGCCGTAGTTCTTCAGGATCCCGATGTTATCCTGTGTCACCTCGTTCAGGTACATCTTCGTGTTCATCGCGGGGGCTGCCATCTTCGGACAGTCGCAGGCGAGCACGACCGTGCTGAGCATGTCGTCGGCGATCCCGTGCGCGAACTTCGCGAGGGAGTTCGCGGTCGCGGGCGCTACGATCACGAGATCCGCAGCGTCCGCGAGCGAGATGTGCTCGGTCTTATGCTCGTAGTTCCGGTCGAACGTGTCGACGCTGACGCGGTTCCCGGTCAATGCCTCGAACGTATGCGGTCCGACGAACTCCGTGGCGTTTTTCGTCATCACGACGTGCACGTCCGCCCCGGCCTTCGTGAGCGCGGAGGCCAGATATGCGGATTTGTAAGCTGCGATGCAGCCGGTGACGCCGAGAATAATGGTCTTTCCGGTGAGCATGGTCGTGGATTCCTTTCACTAAATCGATTATCATGATTATACATCCTTCACACGGGAATTATCAATCATCGAAGCCGAAGGATGGATCCCGGGAAAATGCCGGTATATTCAGGAGGTAAAATAGATGAAATTCGTCCATGTCACCATTCAGACTAAAGCGTTTGAGGAAGAGATTGCGTTTTTCGAAAAGTTTGCCGGGCTCGCGGTTCAGAGAGACCTGAGACCGATGGGAAGCCCGATCGTGTTCCTCGCGGACGCGGAGGGAGAAACGAACGTCGAGATCATCGAAAACCCGGAAGCGGAGAGCATCGACTGCGAGCAGATCTCGATTGGCTTTCACGCGGAGGATCTCGAAGAAACACGCCGGAAACTGTCGGAAAGCGGGTTCGCGCCCACGCCCGTCATCTCGCCCATGTCTCAGGTCCGGTTCTTCTTCGTCCGCGATCCGGCGGGCGTCCGGGTCCAGTTTATCTGACGGGAATGATGCGGCCGCACGAGATATGTGCGGCCGTGTTTTGTGTAGTATTATGAAAAGGACGGCGTGCCCGGTTCTCCGGCACAGGTTTTAATACGAAAGAAGAACTGATATAATCAGATAAGAGAAGAATCATTGTCCGCCCCGTGCGGTTTTGGCATGAAAGGAGTTAAAACATGAAGGATATGCTGAAGGACCAGGTCGCCATCGTCACCGGAGGAAATTCCGGTATGGGTGAAGCCTCCGCGAAAGCGTTCGCGCGCGAGGGCGCGAAGGTCGTGATCGTGGCCCGGAACGAGAAGAACTCGCAGCGGGTCGTCGACGAGATCACGGCGGAGGGCGGCATTGCCCGCTTCTACGGACGCACCGACGTATCGAATAAAGAAGAGATCGAAGCCGTCGTGAAAAAGACGTTCGACGAGTTCGGCCGCATCGACATTCTCGCGGCGTTCGCGGGCGGAACCTTTGACGGAAAGCCCGGTCTGACCCAGCAGGAAGTGCTCGAGAAGACCACCGCCGTGAACCAGTGGGGCGTCTACTATAGCTGTTTCGCGGTCGTGCCTTACATGAAAGAGGCGCGCAGCGGAAAGATCATCATCTGCTCCTCGAACGGCGCGTTTAACCCGACCGCGCCCGCTTACGAGTATCACATGGCGAAGGGCGCCTGTGAGTCGCTGACCGTGAACCTGGCCATGGATCTGGCGAAGTACGGCATCCGCGTGAACTGCGTGAAGCCCGGCCCGATCGTCACGCCGTTCTGGGATGAGCTGATGGAGGACGGTCCCGAGCGCCGCGCCATGCTGGACAACATCGCGAACATTGAGGTCCCGCTGGGCCGCGTGGGGACGGCCGAGGATATCGCCGGCCCGACCCTGTTCTTCGCGTCCGACCTGTCGGCTTATGTGACCGGACTCTGCATGTACGTGACGGGCGGCATGGGTTACGTATATTCGTTTAACCAGTCGTCGATCGCGCACGCGGGAGTCGGGAGAGAAGGAGTCTGAGATATGAAAAAAGAGATCGATTTCGGAAAGCGCCTCGCCTTCGGCTGCCTGCGGCTGCCCATCATTGAGAACGGTGAAGTCGCCCCCGGCTTCCGCGACGACTCGCTGGTCGACGAGGAGGCCTGGCAGAAGATCGTCGATAAGGGCATGGCGAACGGCTATAACTATTTCGACACGTCGTGGTTCTATCACTGCGGAAACTCCGAGCGCGCCATCGGACACTGCGTCGCGGACAAGTACCCCCGCGACTCCTTCATCCTCTCGGATAAGATGCCCGTGAAGTTCATGCAGACCGCGGACGAGATGGAGCCCATCTTTAATGAGCAGCTCGAGAAGTGCCACGTCGACTACTTCGACTTCTACCTGATCCACGCGATCAGCTCGGAGACCTATGAGAAGTGGACGAACGCGGGCTTGTTTGAGTTCCTCGTGAAGAAGCGCGAGGAGGGAAAGTACCGCGAGTTCGGCATGTCTCTGCATGAGACCCCGGAGTTCCTCGACCGCGTCCTGACCGAGCACCCGGAGGTCGACTTCGTGATGCTGCAGATCAACTACCTCGACTGGAACTCGCCCGCCATCCGCTCGAAAGAGCTCTACGAGACCGCGGTCCGGCACGGAAAGCCCATCGTGGTCATGGAGCCCTGCAAGGGCGGCACGCTCGCGAACCCGCCCGAGGAGGCAGTGAAGCTGATGAAGGACTATAACCCCGACGCTTCGATCGCGTCGTGGGCTTACCGGTTCGTCGGTTCGCTGCCCGGCGTGCGCGTGGTCTCGGTCGGCATGCCGCGTATGGAGTTCCTCGAGGATAACATGAAGACTTTCGACGACTTTAAGCCGCTGAACGACGAGGAGTACGCGATCATTGACAAGGTCGTCGAGATCATTAACGCGAAGACCGCCATCCCCTGCACGAACTGCAAATACTGCGAGGAGGCCTGCCCGCTCGACATCCCTTCGGGCGACTACTTCATGCTGTATAACGACTATTACCGCATGACGCAGAGCTCGGATTACAATGACGTCTGCACTCCCGCCATCACCTACGGCTTCATGAAGGAGCGCCGGACCGGTGCGGACAAGTGCGTCGCCTGCGGAAAATGCGAGAAGGTCTGTCCGCAGCACATCCCGATCATCGAGAACCTGCGCGAGAAGGTCGCCGGCGAGCTGTACTCGCATAACCCGGACTCGATGCTGGATAATAAGGTGGAGAACCTGGAGTGATCCGGAGGTGTCGGATGAAGAGGTTTTTCTGTACTGCGGTCATTGCGGCGTTTCTTGCGGCCATGGCGCTCGGCCTCGCGGCCTGCGGCAGCGGCTACCGGATCACGGTCCGGGAAGGGGACGAGGAGCTTGTCACGGATGTTCGGAAGAGCGCGGAGGCGGGCGAGACCGTCACCGTGACGACCGTGGCCGTGTGTGACGCGGATCTGTACGTGAGTGTAAACGGGGACAGTGCTTTCGGACGCTTCGTGTCCGAAGGCGTCTATGAGTTCGTGATGCCGGAGGAGGACGTGGAGATCGCGGTCGTGATCATACCGAACGGCCTGGCATAGCGGCCGCAGGAAGAGCGGAAACGCAGAAAAGCATAAAAGAAAAGGCAGCCGCCGGGTCTTCCCGGCGGCTGCTTCGTGTCTGCCGCGTGTCCGCGGCTGTATAGCGTCAGTTTTCCGGCTCCGGATCCGCGCCGTAGCCCGACAGCAGCTTCAGGTCGTTCAGGACCGGCGAATAGATTCCGCCGGCAAAGAGCAGGCGCTTATAATCCTGCAGCAGAACGATGCGCGAATAGCCCTGAGGCATGTCGGACCACATCGGGGAGGTGCGGTTCACTTCGGTCAGGTAGAGACCTTCGCGGATGCGGATGCAGGCGGCCTGCGCGGCGCGCGGGCGGTCTTTCCGGGGCGAGAACGTGATCTCGCAGGCGTCCGGCGCGGTAAAGCGCAGCTCCAGATATTTTTCGAACGCGGGGATCCAGCGGATGTGCGTGTCCGTCATCTCGTCGGTGAAGCCGGGCGTTTCGGCACCGGCTGCGTCTGCGCCTTCGATCTTCAGGAACATGTAGCTTCCGGGCTCGCCGAGGGAGAGCGCTGCCGAGGCATTGACATCGTCGATCACGGCGACTTTCAGGTCTTTCGTCCCGAAGAAGATCAGATGCGCGCCGTCGGCGGCTTTCAGCGCTTCGTAGGAAGAGTAGAGTTCTTCCCCGCCTGCGGCACAGGTCAGGAATTTTTCGTCGTGAAACGTCAGGGTCACGGGCCCGCCTTCGCCGGACAGTGTCAGAGTCTTTCCGCTGAACTCGAGATCGCGCGGGCTGCAGTACTGCGTCATGCCGTAGCGGCTTCCGTTATTCGTCTTATTCATGATCGATCCTCCTTACACCGTAAAAGGATTTTCGGCTGCCAGGAAACGCTCGGGCAGTTCGACCGGCTCTCCGTAAGCGCGCATCGTTCCGAAAATGTGGCGCTGGCCCTCCGGCGGCATGCAGTCGCCGAAGCAGCGGCCGACCTGATACATGCGGTCGTAGTTCTGCATGAGGACCATGTTGTCGCAGCGGAAAAACTGCTGATCGTTCAGGAAGAACTCGAGCTTCTCCTCGGAGAAGACGAAAAGAATCAGATCATCCTTGATCCGCACATAGCGCGCGGCCTCGTCGGTCGAGACGAGCTTCTCGTTCGTCGCATCGAACTCTTCGGAGGCGCTGCCCTTGTCATCCCAGGTGATCCGGTAGTAGTCCGGCTCCAGGTACGCGTGCTTCGTGTCGAGCGAGGGCGACCAGATCCAGTGCACGGTCGTCCCCATGTGATCGGTCGCGAACTTATGGCGTTTAAACGGGAGCCGGAAACCGGGAAGGTCGATCGCGCCAAACGCGATGTCCCAGGTCATCTGGTGATGGTTTTTCGGGTTCACGCCCTTGCGGCAGATCACATAGGTGACCAGCCGCTGCTCCATGTCGAGGACGTAGGTGTGGTTTTCCGTGATGTCGCGCTCGAAAGAGACCAGATAGGTCGTGTCGTCGCCCTTTACGCAGACGTAGGGCGCCTCGAACGGCTCCCCGTCCGCGGCACTGCGCGCGCAGGTCTCGTCGGTGAAGGTCAGTTCGGTGTCAAAACCGTTGTCCATGGCGAGCCGGAAGGTCTTTCCGGACAGCTCCAGGCATTTCGGCTGTGAAAACTGCATGATGCTGAGGTTCTGCGGGAGAACTTTGGTCAGGTTCATGCGAAGATCCTCCTTTCCGGGGATGTGCGCCGGAAGGCGCTCCGAGAGATACCGCTATCAGTATAACGCGGACATGCGTAGTGCGCTACGGAAACGGATGCGTTTTTGAAAATTGCGCGGCGGGCGCAAGGAGAGTATGATATAAAAAAGCGAAACCGAGGTTGGATCTTTTCAGGGAGGTTTATATGGCGAAAAAGATCATCGCGGTCAATGCCGGGCCGCGTAAAGGCTGGAACACGGACATCCTGATCAGCGAGGCTGTAAAGGGCGCCGAAGAAGCGGGCGCGGAAGTGGAGCGCTTCGACCTGTTCAGGCTGGAGAAGTTCACCGGATGCATTTCCTGCTTCGGATGCAAACGCGAGGCCTGGAAAGGACACTGTGTTTACCGCGACGGCCTCACGCCGGTGCTGGACGCGATTCGCGGCGCGGACGGTCTGATCATCGGCTCGCCGAACTATCTGTCGCAGCTGACGTCTTCGTTCCGCGCGCTGTACGAGCGGCTGATCTTCCAGAACCTGACGTATAACACGGAGACGCCGTGCTGTAATCAGAACGTCATTCCCGTGCTGCTGATCATGACGAGCAATGCCCCCGATACCTTCTACACGGATATGATGGAAGGCTACCGGCAGACGTTCAGCTCGTTCGTGGGTCCGACGGAGGTCCTGGTGAGCGGAGAGACGCTGCAGCTGCCGGATTATTCGAAGACAGACTGGCCGTGGACCCTTTTCGACCCGGAGGCCAGGAAGGAGAGGCGCGAGACCGTGTTCCCGGAAGAATGCAGAAAAGCACGGGAGATGGGCGCCGCGCTGGTAAAGTGAGGAGGTAACATCGGATGGCAGGAGGTTTTTCGGGCGGATCGGGAGGACGGTCCTCGGGAGGCTTCGGAGGCGGCGGCTTTTCGGGCGGCGGTTTCGGAGGCGGCGGCTTCGGCGGAGGCGGCGGCGGTTTCCGCATGTCCGGCGGAAACAGTTTCATGATCGCCTGGCTGATCATGCGTCTGATCGACCTGGGAGTCTATATTGCCCGTGTGGTCGCCGCACGCCGCGCGCGGAGGCTGCAGGGCGGCCCTTACGGCGGTCCTGGGCAGAGCGGCCCGTATCAGGGCGGCGCCGGTGCGGATGAGCCGTACGATGAGGATGAGTGGTACTGAACACCGGAAGAAAACGGATAAGAAAAGGACAGGCAGGGCGCCTGTCCTTTTTTTGCAATTGTTCCAGGGGGTGGGGCATGCGCCGCGCGGGTCATGCGGGGTTTATGCGGGCTTTGTTTCTCTCATAAAGCAGCAGCAGGCCGTCCGTCAGTAGCTCACCGCGGAAGAGGATGTCATGCTCGCAGTGCTTCAGGATCAGCGGCATCAGACCGCCGGTCGCGATCACATGTACTTTCATGCCGAGCTCGCGCTCGGTGCGTTCGATCAGGTTATCGATCATCGCCGCGTGCCCGTAGACGACGCCGGCGTGCATGCTGTCGACGGTGTTTTTTCCGATGAACACGGGCGGATCCACGAAGTTCAGCTTCGGCAGCTGCGCGCAGCCCTGGTAGAGCGCGTTCAGCGAGAGCCGCATGCCGGGGATGATCAGGCCGCCGATATAGACACCGTCCTTATCCAGGACCTGCATGGTCGTCGCTGTTCCGGTGTCGAAGATGACCATGGGCGGTTCACAGATCGCCAGTCCCGCGACCGCGTCCGCGAGCAGGTCGTGGCCGATCGTCTCGGGCGCGTCCATGTCGAACTTCAGGCCGGTCTCGACATTATCGCCCAGCATCAGGAACTTCAGCCCGGTCAGCTTCTCGATCGCGGGGCGAAGCGCCGCGGAGACCTGCGGCACGACCGAGGAGATGATGCCGCCCTCGATGTCCTTCATGTCAATGCCTCCGTCCCGGAAAAGCACCGGAATCAGAGCCAGAAACTGATCTTCGGTCATGTCCCGGACCGTCTCGGTCCGCAGGGTCTTTAAAAAGGTTCCATGATCATAAAAAGAGAACTTTACATTCGTGTTTCCGGTGTCGATCGTGAGTACCATTAATTTCTCCTTTTCCCGGTAAAAAACCGCCGGAACCCGTGCGCGGGACCGCGGAATATGATAGTATAAAACAGGTGTACCGCGGCGCGGCCGCGGGGCCTTTTCGGGCTGTCGCAGACAGCCTGCATCCAAGCACAGAATAGCACAGAACCACAGATTTCGAAAGAATGAATGAAAGGAGCGGAACATGGCCAGGACCGGAAGGCCTCAGTCGAAGAACCCCTTAAAGTATGACATCAAGGTGCGCCTCGACGAGGAGACGTTTCAGAAACTGAACGCGACCTGTGAAGAGACGGGCACGGAGCGCGCGACCTTTATCCGTGAAGCGGTGCGGTCGCAGCTCGGCGTGGAGGGCGCCGGACTCCCGGAGGGCGAAGTGAGGCGCCTCGGACCCGCGAAGAAGTCCCCCGTGATCAAGGGCGGGAAGGACGGTGTCACGAGACTTGTGAGCGAGGCGAAGGACGTGCCCGCGGCGGCTCCGGCGAAGGCCGGGGAGACGCCTGCGCAGAAGGCGAAGAAGGGCGCGCCGGTGAATAAGAAGATCGATGTATTTTTGCTGTAAACGATTACGGCGCAGACTATGATCGAAGACCGCACAGACGTACGCGAAAAATACATAACCCGGGCGATTCTCGTCGGGCTCGAGTGCAGCGCGCTCCCGCCTGAGGAGAACTCTTCGCGCGCCTCCGTACTGGAGCTTACGGCCCTTCTGGAGACTGCCGGCGGAGAGTGTGTCATGTATACGATCCAGAACCGTCATGCTCCGGATCCGCGGACCTTTATCGGCGCCGGAAAGGTCGAGGAGCTGAAGACAGACGTCGAAAACTGGGAAGCGGAGATGGTGATCTTCGATAATCCGCTCTCGCCCTCCCAGCAGCGCGTGCTCTCGCAGCTTCTGGGGGTCACGGTGCTCGACCGCGCGGGATTGATTCTCGACATCTTCGCGCAGCGCGCGCGGACTTCCGAAGGCCGCCTGCAGGTGGAACTCGCGCAGTATCAGTACCTGCTCCCGCGTCTGACCGGCATGTGGACGCACCTGACGCGGCAGACCGCCTCGGGCGGAAAGAGCCCGATCGGGACACGCGGTCCGGGAGAGACGCAGCTTGAGACCGACCGGCGGCACATCCGTGAGATCATTGCCCGGCTGAAGCGTGAGATCGCGTCCGTCCGCCGGGTCCGCGAGACCCAGCGCAGCAGGCGCGAAAAGAACGAGGTGCCGGTCGTCGCAATCGTCGGCTACACGAACGCCGGAAAGTCGACGCTGCTGAACCGGCTGACCGGGGCGGGCATCGAGGCGAACGACCGGCTGTTCGACACGCTGGACACGACGACGCGTACCCTGAAGATCTCGGACACCTGCACGGTGCTGCTGTCGGACACGGTCGGGTTCATCTCGAAGCTGCCGCACCAGCTCGTTGCGGCGTTTAAGGCGACACTGGAAGAACTCGAGTACGCGGACCTGATCCTGCATGTGATCGACCTGTCGAACCCGGAGTGGCGGGCGCAGATGGACGTCGTGAACCGCCTGATCACGGAACTCGAGGTCCACACGATCCCGCGGATCGAAGTGTTTAACAAGTGCGACGCCTTCACGAGCGACATCCGCCCTCACGGAGAGGGACAGGTCTGCATCAGCGCGAAGACCGGTGAGGGCACGGACCGGCTGCTGGCCCTGATCGAGAAGGCAGTCGACGCCGGACTGTTCCGAGTGATCTTTGAGTTTCCCTATGACCGCGCCGGCCTGGTCGACCAGGTCTATGCGGGCGGAAGTGTGGAGAACGTAGAGTACGGCGACCGCATTCGCGTGAGCGCGGTCTGTCCGGAGCGGGTCTGCGGACAGCTGCGGGGCTACATCGCGGAGGGCGGCCCGCATTGGCCGGAAGAGGAAGATTGACATGTCTCACTTTAAACTGCAGGCTCCGTTCGAGCCCACCGGCGACCAGCCGCAGGCGATCGAGGCGCTGATCGAGGGCTTCCGCGAGGGAAACCAGTTCCAGACGCTGCTCGGCGTTACCGGCTCCGGAAAGACTTTTACGATGGCGAACATCATTCAGGCACTGGATCGGCCGACGCTCGTGATCGCACATAATAAAACGCTCGCCGCGCAGCTCTACGGCGAGTTTAAGGAAATGTTCCCGGAAAACGCCGTGGAGTATTTCGTCTCTTACTATGATTATTACCAGCCTGAGGCCTACGTGCCCCAGACGGACACCTATATCGAGAAGGACTCGTCGATCAATGACGAGATCGATAAGCTCCGCCATTCCGCGACCGCCTCGCTGGCCGAGCGGCGCGACGTGATCATCGTGGCTTCGGTCTCGTGCATCTACGGCCTGGGCTCGCCGATCGACTATAAGAACATGACGCTGTCCGTGCGGCCGGGCCAGGTGCGCGACCGCGACGAGATGCTCCGGAAGCTCGTGGAGATCCAGTACACACGGAACGACATGGACTTCCACCGCGGCACTTTCCGCGTGCGCGGCGACACGCTGGAGATCTTCCCCGCGGCCTCGGGCCAGAACGCGATCCGCATCGAGTTCTTCGGAGATGAGATCGACCGCATCTGCGAGATCGACACACTGACCGGCGAGATCCGCGCGCTCCTCGAACACGCGGTGATCTTCCCGGCGTCGCATTACGTGACGGATAAGGAACAGATGGACCGGGCTCTGAAGGCGATCGAAGCGGAGTGCGAAGAGCGGGTGGCCTGGTTTAAGAAAGAGGACCGCCTGCTGGAGGCGCAGAGGATCGCCGAGCGCACCGCGTTCGACGTCGAGATGCTGCGGGAGACCGGAGTCTGCTCCGGCATTGAGAACTATTCGCGCCACCTGACCGGGCTGGCGCCGGGACAGCCGCCGTACACGCTGATCGACTATTTCCCGGATGACTTCATCATCATGGTGGACGAGTCCCACATGACGATCCCGCAGATCCGCGGCATGTACGCGGGAGACCGCAGCCGGAAGGAGACCCTCGTGGACTACGGCTTCCGCCTGCCTTCGGCGCTCGATAACCGCCCGCTGAACTTCACGGAGTTCGAGTCGAAGATCAATCAGATGCTCTTCGTGTCGGCGACTCCCTCGGTCTATGAGGAGGAGCACGAACTGCTGCGGGTGGAGCAGGTGATCCGGCCGACCGGTCTTCTGGATCCGGAAGTCGAAGTCCGCCCGATCGAGGGGCAGATCGATGACCTGATCGGCGAGATCCGGAAGGAGACCGCGAAGAAGAATAAAGTCCTGATCACCACCCTCACGAAGCGCATGGCGGAGGACCTGACAGATTACCTGCGCGACGCGGACATCCGTGTGCGCTATATGCATTCCGACATTGCCGCGCTCGAGCGGACGGAGATCATCCGCGACATGCGCATGGACATGTTCGATGTGCTCGTCGGCATCAACCTCCTGCGCGAGGGCCTCGACATCCCCGAGATCGGTCTGATCGCGATCCTCGACGCGGATAAGGAAGGCTTCCTGCGCTCGGAGACCTCGCTCGTGCAAACGATCGGGCGCGCTGCGAGAAACGTCTCGGGCCGGGTCATCATGTATGCGGACACGGTCACGGATTCGATGGCCGGGGCGATCCGCGAAACGAACCGCCGCCGCGAGATCCAGCAGGCGTATAACGATGCGCACGGGATCACGCCGAAGAGCATCCGGAAGGCTGTCCGCGACCTGATCAGCATCTCGAAGGCTGTCACGCCGGTCGGCCTGAAGCTCGAGAAGGACGTCGAGTCCATGAGCACGGAGGAACTGAAGAAGGCGATCGCCCAGGTGACGAAGAAGATGCACCAGGCCGCCGCCGAGCTGAACTTCGAGCTGGCCGCGGAACTGCGCGACCGCATGAAGGAGATGAAGGAGAAACTGTACGAAGACGGACGCTGAGGCGCCGGCTGCGGCCCGCCCGGGCGCCGTCCGGAGTGAAGATATGATCGAAACGAACCTGAAAAACTGCATCCGCATCCGCAAGGCGGGCGCGCATAACCTGAAGAAGATCGACGTGGATATTCCCCGCGAGAAGCTGGTCGTGTTCACGGGTCTGTCGGGCTCCGGAAAGAGCTCGCTGGCCTTCGACACGATCTATGCCGAAGGGCAGCGCCGCTACATGGAGTCGCTGTCGTCCTACGCGCGCCAGTTCCTGGGACAGATGGAGAAACCCGACGTGGAGAGCATCGAGGGCCTTTCGCCCGCGATCTCGATCGACCAGAAGTCGCGGAACCACAACCCGCGTTCTACGGTCGGTACGGTCACGGAGATCTATGACTACCTGCGGCTGCTGTACGCGCGCGCGGGCATTCCGCATTGCCCGCAGTGCGGCCGCGAGATCAAGCGCCAGACGGTCGACGAGATGGTGGACCGGATCATGGCATTGCCCGAGGGCACGCGCTTCCAGCTGCTGGCGCCGGTGGTCCGCGGAAGGAAGGGCGAACACGCGAAGATCCTCGATCAGGCCCGCCGGTCGGGCTATGTCCGCGTGCTGATCGACGGAAACATGTTCGAACTGTCCGAGGAGATAAAGCTCGATAAGAATATCAAGCACACGATCGAGATCGTCGTGGACCGGCTGGTCGTAAAGCCCGGGATCGAGACCCGGCTGACGGACTCGATGGAGAACGTTTTCGCCCTCACCGACGGCCTCCTGACCGTTGATGTGATCGGGGGCGAGCCGATCCTGCTCTCGACACGCTTCGCGTGCCCGGACTGCGGGATCAGCATCGAGGAGATCGAGCCGCGGAGTTTCTCGTTTAATAACCCTTACGGCGCATGCCCGGCCTGCTTCGGCCTGGGCTATAAGATGGAGTTCGACATCGACCTGATGATTCCGGACCGCAGCCTGTCGCTGAACCAGGGCGCGTTCGCGGTCACGGGCTGGAAGACCATGAAGAAGGACTCTTATACCTGGGCGATCCTGAAGGGGCTCGCGGACGCATACGGGTTCAGTCTGGACACGCCGTTCGAGGATCTTCCCGGGTACATTCAGGACATCCTGATCAGCGGCACCCGCGGCGAGCGCTTCCAGGTGCGGTACCGCTCGCGCCGCGGCGACAGCGTCTATCAGCTGACGTTCGAGGGACTCATGGAGGTCACGAAGCAGCGCTACCGCGAGTGCTTTACCGAGCGGCAGAAACAGGAGTACGAGCAGTACATGAAGGTCACGCCGTGCGCGGCCTGCGGCGGAAAGCGGCTGAAGCCCTCGTCGCTCGCGGTCACGGTCGGCGGAAAGAACATCGCGGACCTGTGCGATATGTCCGTGAAAGCGCACCGCGAGCTGCTGGACCATGTCGAGATGACCAGGAACCAGGAGATCATCAGCGCCCCCATCCTGAAGGAGATCAAGGCCCGTCTGGACTTCCTGAACACGGTCGGCCTCGATTACCTGACGCTCTCGCGCGCGGCCGCGACGCTCTCGGGCGGCGAATCGCAGCGCATCCGGCTCGCGACGCAGATCGGCTCGGGACTGGTCGGAGTCACCTACATCCTCGACGAGCCGTCGATCGGCCTGCACCAGCGCGATAACGATAAGCTGATCGCCGCGCTGAAGGACCTGCGGGATCTCGGAAACACCGTGATCGTCGTCGAGCACGACGAGGATACGATGCGCGAGGCGGACCATATCATTGACATCGGACCCGGAGCGGGAGAGCACGGCGGACGGATCGTGGCGCAGGGCACGGCCGAGGATATCATGGCCTGCCCGGAGTCGATCACCGGCGACTATCTGGCCGGGCGGAAGGAGATCCCGGTGCCGAAGCGGCGCCGGAAGCCGCAGGGCTGGATCCGCGTGAAGGGCGCCCGCGAGAATAATCTGAAGAATATCGACGTGGACTTTCCTCTCGGGGTCTTCACCTGCGTGACGGGTGTGTCGGGCTCCGGAAAGAGCTCGCTCGTGAATGAGATCCTGAATAAGACCCTCGCGCGCGAACTGAACCGCGCGACCACGGTCTATCCCGGAAAGTCCGACGGGGTCGAGGGGATAGAGCAGCTGGACAAGGTCATCGACATCGATCAGAGCCCGATCGGGCGCACTCCGCGCTCGAACCCGGCGACCTATACCGGCGTGTTCGACCAGATTCGCGACCTGTTCGCGCAGACGACGGACGCGAAGACCCGCGGCTACGGGAAGGGACGTTTTTCGTTCAATGTCAAGGGCGGCCGCTGCGAGGCCTGCTCCGGCGACGGCATCATTAAGATCGAGATGCATTTCCTGCCCGACGTCTACGTGCCCTGCGAGGTCTGCGAAGGAAAGCGCTATAACCGTGAGACCCTTGAGGTACACTATAAGGGGAAGTCGATCTACGACGTCCTGAACATGACCGTCGAGGAGGCTCTGGAGTTTTTCGACACCGTTCCGTCGATCCGGCGGAAGATTCAGACGCTCTACGACGTGGGGCTGTCCTACGTGAAGCTGGGCCAGCCCTCGCCGGAGCTCTCGGGCGGCGAGGCGCAGCGCGTGAAGTTGGCCACCGAGCTGTCCAGACGCAGCACCGGCCGGACCATCTATATTCTCGACGAGCCGACGACCGGCCTGCATTTCGCGGACGTTCACAAACTCGTGGAGGTGCTTCAGAAACTGTGCGAGGGCGGAAACACCGTGATCGTGATCGAGCATAACCTTGACGTAATAAAGACCGCGGACTACATCATAGATCTGGGACCGAACGGCGGCGACGGCGGCGGTACTGTCATCGCGAAGGGAACGCCCGAGGAGGTCGCGGAGGATCCGGACTCGTTCACGGGCGTGTATCTGAAGAGAATGCTGGAGAAGCGCGGCTGAGAAGCGCCGCGGGTATGAAGGCGCCTGAGCGAAACGGCGCCGCGGAGTTTGATCGAAGAGGAGAGACGCTTTGAAAAAGTTATTCGGTATGACCTTAGGCGGCCTTCAGCGAAAAGCGATCAGTCTCGTGCTGATCGTGCTGGTCATAGCGGTCGGCTTTCTGGCTGCGATATCGGGATATCAGACGTATAAACTTTCCCGGATCGTGAGCCGGACGAGGGACGAACAGCAGGAGGCTATCTCACAGGCCTCCGGTTCGACCGTGCGGCAGGTCCTGGAATCGTCCCTCATTCAGACGACGACCCTGGAAGCCGACGCCGAGGACCGGGACATCGCCGAGATCGTGACAGAGATCCGCATCCTGCAGAGTATGGCGCAGGATATGTTCGGGCACAGCGAGAGTTTTGCCAATGTCGAGCAGCATCTTCCCGACGCGTCCCTGGACGGAACGCCTTCCGCCATGGTCCTGTTCGAGGAAGGCGTGGATTACACGCAGTCGTCACTTCTGAACACCGCGTCAAATCTCACCGTTCCCATGATGGTGATGATGCGGAATTCCGATAAGATCGACAGTATCTATATCGGCCTGGCTGACGGCACCGATCTGTGCGTGGATGACGAATCGGCGAATAAACTGGACGAAAACGGAGACCCGATCCCGTTCCCGGTCCGGGAAAGACCCTGGTATACCGGCGCCGTGGAGACCGGCGACGTGTATTTTACCGGCGTGATTCCGGATGCTTTCAGCGATGCGGTATCGGTCACCTGCTCGGCGCCGATCGTGACGAACGGCGAACTGATCGGCGTGGTCGGAATCGATATCCTCCTGGACCGTATGGATGATTTCTTAAACTCCGTTTCTTCGGAGGGCGGATCGGTCTTCATCATAAACGACCAGCACCAGGTGCTCCTCTCCTCGGACGAGACGGGAGTTTTTGCCGTCAGTACGAATAACACACTGGCGGATCTGGACGATCTGGGAAATCTGGGGAACGCCGATATGATCTCGTTTATGGATCAGGCGCTGGAGGAGACCACGGACCTGAACGTGATTATGCTCGGCGGGCGTGAGTATTATATGGCCGGGTCTCCGATGCCGACGGTCGGATGGGCCGTGATCGCCGTCGTGGACAAGGAACTGACCGAACAGCCCACGGCGGCATTGCTCGCGGAATACGACGCGATCAATGCAGCGGCGAGCGAAGAATTCCGGCAAAGCACCCGCATCTCGAATATCACCAGTGTCGTGGGCATCGTGGCCGTGTTTCTGCTGGGCGCCTGGATCGCGCTGATGATGACGAAGAGGATGGTGCGGCCCATCGAGGAGATGACCGCGGACATCATGGCCAGCGAGACCGGCGGCCATATATTCGAGATGAAGGACAGCTACCGTACGGACGACGAGATCGAGGTACTGGCGGAGTCCTTCGAAGACCTTTCGAAGAAGACGAGGAAGTACATCAAGGATATTACGGAGATCACGCGCGAGAAAGAACGGGTCAGTACGGAGCTTACGATGGCGACCCGTATCCAGAGCAGCATGCTTCCGCACATCTACCCGGCCTTCCCGGACCGGAGCGAGTTTGACGTCTATGCCAGCATGGATCCGGCGAAGGAGGTCGGCGGAGACTTTTATGACTTCTTCCTGATCGATGACGATCACCTCTGCCTGGTGATGGCGGACGTCTCCGGAAAAGGTATTCCCGCGGCGCTGTTTATGATGATCTCGAAGACCATCCTGAAAAACTGCGCCATGATGTGGACGTCCCCCGGGGAGATCCTGGAGATGACGAATGACGCGCTCTGCATGGATAATCAGGTGGATATGTTCGTCACAGTCTGGCTGGGCATTCTGGAGATCTCGACCGGTAAGGTCACTGCGGCGAACGCGGGGCACGAATTCCCGGTGATCCGGCATCCGGACGGCGGCTTTGAGCTGATGAAGGACAAGCACGGGCTGGTCCTCGGTGCGATGCGCGGCATGCGGTATACGGAATACGATTTCACGCTGGAAAAAGGCGCGAAGCTGTTCCTCTATACGGACGGTGTTCCGGAGGCCACGGACGCGGAAGGCAAAAGGTTCGGCACGGACCGGATGCTGGCGGCATTGAACGCGCATACGGACGATGATCCGATGCAGACGCTGAAGAATGTCCGCGCCGCGGTGGACGGTTTCGTAATGGAAGCGGAGCAGTTCGACGATCTGACGATGCTCTGTCTGGAGTATAAGGGAAAGGAAGAACAGGAAGATGATCATTGAGTTAAAGGGAAAGATCGATTCGGTCAATGCCGAGCAGACCGAAAACGAGATCCTGGATCAGCTGACCGGACTCGGGGACTGCGAAGCGGTTTTGGACGCGGCGGAACTGGAGTATATATCCAGTGCGGGCCTGCGCGTTATCCTGCGCCTGAAGAAGAATTATCCCAACCTTAGGATGGTGAATGTAAATTCCGAAGTCTACGAGATCCTCGAAATGACCGGCTTCACCGAGATCATCACTGTGGAGAAGCAGTACCGCGTCGTATCGATCGAAGGCTGCGAGGAGATCGGACACGGCGCGAACGGCACGATCTACCGGATCGATCAGGACAACGTCGTGAAAGTCTATAACAATGCCGACGCGCTCGCCGACATTCAGCACGAGCGGGAGGTGGCGAAGCTGGCGCTGATCCTCGGGATCCCCACCGCGATCTCCTACGACGTGGTCAAAGTCGGCGACAGCTACGGCTCAGTCTTCGAAATGCTCAGAGCCCGCTCCTTCTCGAAGATCCTGGCGAACGAGCCGGAAAAGATGGACTGGTGCGTGCAGGAATATGTGAGCATGCTGAAGAAGATTCACGGAACGCTGGTCCCTGCCGGGAAGCTGCCGGACATGAGGGAGACCGTGCTGTCCTGGGCGCGCTTCATGCGGGATCATCTGCCGGAGGAAGCCGGGAAGAAACTGCTTTCCCTGGTGGAGGCGGTCCCGCACGACGATCATATGATCCACGGCGACTATCACACGAAAAATCTGGAGCTCCAGAACGACGAAGTGCTGCTGATCGATATGGATACGCTGGCGATCGGACATCCGATCTTCGAGCTGGGCAGCATCTATAACGCGTTCGTCGGCTTTTCGGAGATGGACCATGAAGTGGTCAAAGGCTTCCAGGGCTTTGATTTCGAGACCGCGGGAACGTTCTGGCGGAAGTTCCTTTCGGAGTATCTGGGGACTCACTGCGAGGCAAAACTGAAAGAGGTCGAGGACAAGGCCCGCATCGTGGGCTACACCCGGCTGATCCGCCGCTCGATCCGCCGCAGCGGTCTCGAGACGGAGAAAGGCCGCGCGGAGATCGAACACTGGACGCAGGAACTTCTGGACCTGCTGGAAAAGACGGACACACTGCTCTTCAGCCTGAACGAGGTCGAAGTCGAAGCGGTCATGGAGAACCTTCCGGAAGTTCAGATGTTCGTCGAGGAGCATCTGGACGCGGGCGACTGCCCGATGAAAGCGAAGATGCAGATCCTGGTGGCGGTCGAGGAGATCTTCATCAATATCGCGAGCTATGCCTACCGTCCCGAGACGGGCAAGGCCGCGGTCCGCGTGGAAGTCACCGGAGAACCGATCTGCGTCGCAGTCACGTTCGTGGATCACGGGGTTCCCTATGACCCGCTGGCGAAAGAAGATCCGGATATCGGCCTGTCCGCGGAAGAACGCGAGATCGGAGGCCTGGGCATTTTCCTTACGAAGCAGATCATGGACGACATTGTCTATGAGTATAAGGATGGGCAGAACATATTGACGCTGAAGAAGAATCTGTGACGGAGAAGATCATGACACTTTTTGACAGAGCTATCGCATTTGCCGTGGAAAAACACAGCGGCATGACGAGAAAGCGCGAGAGCACGCCGTACATCCTGCATCCGATGGAGGTGGCGACGATCGTCGGGACCATGTCCAGCGACGAGGAGCTTCTCGCCGCAGCGGTCCTTCATGACACGGTGGAGGACACCGACGCAACGATCGACGAGATCTATGAGCTTTTCGGCCCGCGGGTGGCGGCGCTGGTCCTGTCCGAGACCGAGGATAAGCGCGATGACCTGCCGCCGGAAGAGAGCTGGAGGGTCCGAAAGGAGGAATCGATCCTGGCGCTGAAAGCCGCGAAAGATCCGGCGGTCCAGGTCCTCTGGCTGGGCGATAAGCTCTCGAATATGCGATCCTTTTTCCGCGGCTGGAAGATCAGCGGGGACGTGGTCTGGAAGAGCTTTAACCAGAAAGATCCGGTGAAACAGGCGTGGTATTATCGGAGCATCGACGACGCGCTTTCGGAACTGAAAGGGTACGAGGCCTGGCAGGAGTACCACCGGCTGGTCGAGACCGTTTTTGCAGATATTCCGCGGGAGTAAGGTGGAAGGAGTTTTTGATGAAGAATGAGATCGTGATCGTCCTCGATTTCGGCGGGCAGTATAACCAGCTGATCGCGCGGCGCGTGCGCGAACTCGGGGTGTACTCCGAAGTGAAGCCCTGCACGCTGACCGCTGCGGAGCTGCGGGAGATCGCGCCGAAGGGCATCATCTTTACCGGCGGCCCGCAGAGCGTGTATGCGGCGGACTCGCCCGTGTGCGACCCGGAGATCTTCCGGCTGGGCATTCCGATCCTCGGGATCTGCTACGGCGCGCAGCTGATGGCGCACCTGCTCGGCGGGCGTGTGGATACCGCGCCGGTCAGCGAGTACGGCCACACCGCGGTCACGACCGACAGCCGCACGGTGCTGTTCGGCGGGACGTTCGGCGCGCAGCCCGGGGCCTTCGAGGACCGCGTGCATCCGCTGCAGGCGGTGTCGCCCGAGACGACGATGTGGATGAGCCACACGGACTATATCGCGGAGGTCCCTGACGGCTTTCGCGTGACCGCCCACACGCCGGTCTGCCCGGTCGCGGCCATGCAGGACGATGAGTGGGGGCTCTACGCGGTGCAGTTTCATCCCGAAGTGACGCATTCTCAGGAGGGCATGAAGGTGCTCTCGAACTTCGTGTTCGGCGTGTGCCGCTGCGCGGGCGACTGGCAGATGAGCACGTTTATCGAGGACACGGTCGCGGCGCTGCGGACGAAGATCGGCGGCGACCGCGTGCTGCTCGGGCTTTCGGGCGGCGTGGACTCGACCGTGGCGGCGGTGCTGCTGTCGCGCGCGATCGGGAAGCAGCTGACCTGCGTATTCGTCGATCACGGCCTGATGAGGAAGAATGAAGGCGACGAAGTCGAGGCGGTCTTCGGGCCGGCCGGCGACTTCGACCTGAACTTCATCCGGGTCAATGCCCAGGAGCGCTACTATCAGAAACTCGCGGGCGTGACCGAGCCCGAACAGAAGCGGAAGATCATCGGCGCGGAGTTCATCCAGGTCTTCGGGGACGAGGCGCGGAGGCTGGCCGGTGAGGGCGGCTTCCGGTACATTGCCCAGGGGACCATCTATCCCGATGTCGTCGAGAGCGGCGCGGGCGGGCAGTCCGGTGCGGTGATCAAATCGCATCACAATGTCGGCGGGCTCCCGAAAGAGCTTGTGGTCGAGCTGGGCTTCGACGAGAAGCCCGTGGAGCCGCTGCGCGACCTGTTTAAGGACGAGGTGCGCCGGGTCGGGCTCGCGCTCGGGATCCCGGAGCATCTGGTGATGCGCCAGCCGTTCCCGGGACCGGGGCTGGGTGTGCGGATCGTCGGCGAGGTGACGCCGGAGAAGGTGCGGATCGTCCAGGAGGCGGACGCGGTGTTCCGCGAGGAACTCAGCGCGGCGGGCGTTGACGCGGAGCTGGGACAGTATTTCGCGGCGCTGACGAACATGCGCTCGGTCGGCGTGATGGGAGACGGCCGCACGTACGACTACGCGGTGTGCCTGCGGGCGGTGCTGACGACGGACTTCATGACCGCGGAGGCCGCGGAGATCCCGTGGACGGTGCTGCAGCGGACGATGGTGCGCATCATAAACGAGGTGAAGGGCGTGAACCGGGTGCTGTACGACCTGACGTCGAAGCCGCCGGGGACGATCGAGCTCGA
>JAFWDI010000016.1 GCA_017513125.1 Lachnospiraceae bacterium
GATCGGTTCGTTCGTCCTGGGCGTCCTGGACCAGAAGTTCGGCACGAAGAAGTCGATGATCATCGCGAGCGTCATCATGGTCATCGCGGGCATCCTCGGCGTGGCCTCCAGCCCGGCGAAGCCCGGCCTGCTGGTCGGCGCACTGATCTGCCTGGCTCTGTTCATGGGCGCGTCCTCGAACTACACGGTCTCGCTGGCCGCGCAGTACTGGCGCCGTGAGGACTTCCCCACCGTATTCGCGGCGGTCAACCCGATCGCGAACGTCATCAACGCCTTCGGCCCGATGCTGGTCGCCATCATCATGATCGCCGCGGGCTACAACCACATCTTCACGCTGACCCTGGTCCTGGGCGTGATCTCGGTCATCCTGCTGTGCCTGGTGAGCCCCGCTCATATCAAGGCGAAGGACGACAGGTACCGCGAGGCTGCCGGAAAGCCTCTCGACGACGCTCTGGTCGGCAGAAAGTAAGTTTCCGCTCAGGCCGTCATCGGCCCGAACCGTTACATGAAAAGAACCGGTCACATTTCCGTGGCCGGTTCTTTTTTTATTCTGTCATGTGATCTAGTCGAACAATGTCTTCGCCTTCGGATAATGGAACACCGGGCCTTCGAGGCAGACGTAGGTCTCATTGATCTTGCAGTGTCCGCATTTTCCGACCGCGCACTGCATCTTCCGCTCGTAGGAGACCCAGATCTTCTCTTCCGGGACGCCGTGCTTCAGACACTCGAGCGCTGAGAAATGCATCATCGGCGGCGGTCCGACGATCGCCACGTGATAGTTCTCGCCGAAGCTCGCGAACGGGATCTTCCCGATGTGCGCCGTGACCATGCCTTTCTCAAAGCCCGGAGCCTCCGTGTCGTCCAGCGTGTAGACCGTCCGGAAATGCTCCGCCTGCGCCCATCTCTCCCGCTCTTCGTTATAAAGCGCGCCGCCCGCGTCCTTAAAGCCCGCGATCAGGTACAGCGTCCGGATCTGCTCCGGATGCGCGTAAAACCAGTTCAGCGTCGTGCGCACCGGCGCCAGTCCCGTGCCTCCGCTGATGACCACAAGGCTCTGCTCCGCGCCCGCGAAGGTCTCTTCCACAGGCCAGGGTTTCCCGTACGGTCCGCGCAGGAAGATCGTGCTGCCCTCACGCAGTTCGAACACCCCTTCGGTCAGCCGCCCGACTTTCCGGATCGTGAACTCGACCCAGTCTTCGCCCGTTCCGCTGATCGAGATCGGCGCCTCGCCGACCTTCGGAATCGACAGCATGCAGAACTGGCCGAACCGGGAAGGGCGGGAAAACTCCACCCGGAACGTGAATTCCGCCTGCGTCTCGTGCGTGATTTTCAGGATCCTGTGCGGCTCCGGTCTCATGATATTGTCCGTCTGGCTCATATTCTGCTCCTTATCCCGGTCCCGCGCCGTCATCGGCGCCGGCCGCTTAAAGCTTCCCGATCTCGTCGTGCAGTCCGCACACCGTGTCGAAGAACGAGATCTCCTTCGGGCAGCGGATGTCGCAGCGCCCGCAGCCGACGCACATGTGCTCCGCGCCGAAACGGTCCCAGTAGTCATAGAACTTATGAAGCACCTTGAACCGCATGTTCGCGCCGTGCGTCTTCCGCGAGACCGCTCCGCCGGCCGTCCGCGTAAAGTCCTCCAGCATGCAGCCGGACCAGACCCTGCGGCGCTCACCTTCCCGGCTTCCCTCGTGATAGACCACGTCGACCGTATCGAAGCATGCGCAGGTCCCGCAGACGGTGTTGCATCCGCCGCAGGCGATGCAGCGGTCGTCAAACTGCTTCCAGTACTCCAGTTTGCTGACCTGCCGCAGGTTCCCTCGGCTGATCTCGGGGATCCGCAGTTTCTTCCGGTTCTCCGTCACGAACCGCACGGTAAACTCTTCTTCCGGGGCCTCCGCGAAGTACGGAGCGAACGCCTCGTCGCGGACGTCGATGAGCAGGCCGTCCCCGCCGAACCGGACCGCGAGTGCGTAATCCTCCGTCCGGTTCGTTCCCAGGGATACGCAGAAACAGTTCTCGTAACCCTCTCCGCACTCCATCAGGACGAACCGCACTTTCTCCCGCAGCCGCCGATAGAACAGGTCTTCCGCGTCACCGTTCTTCAAAAAAATGTCGTCCAGGCGCCGCGATGCGTGGATGTCGCAGGACCGCGCAAACACCAGGATTTCCCGGTCGTCCTGCAGTTCACTGTCGTCGGCACGGTCCTCGCGGAAATAAAACATGACCTGCGAGACCGGATAATAAGCGGCCTTCGGCGAAAAATCCGACTGCCGGTCGTACACGATCTGTTCGATCCGCCGGATCTCGCGGTACTGAACACGCTTCTTCTGCGCGTCGAAAGCCGGGCCGTAAACGCGGTACTTCTCCGAGAGCTCTGCCAGGATCCCGTTCATCCGCTCATGATCTACGCGATATCCCATGCGCTCACCCCCTTCTCCAGAAGCTCTGCCTCCTTCTTCAAAAAGCCGCTCGTGATCCGGGCAATGCCTTTATAAAAGTCCCTCTCGGCATACCGAATCACGTCCGCCGTAAAGGACAGCGCCCAGTTCATCAGGTGCTTCTTCAGGAATTCCCGCTGCTCGGCCAGCAGCGCTTCCGCCTTCGCGGCATCGCCCGCTTCCAGAGCATCCGCCAGTTCCCCGCAGAGCAGCCCCTGATACTCGAGCATCAGGCCGATGTGGTCGTCCACGGTCCGGTAGACGTTCGGGTCCGCCTCGCGTCCCCGCGCCTTATACAATGCATGCATCTGCAGCTCCGTGCTGCCTCCGACCCGGTGTTTTTTACTCACATACACGGACTCATAGGGAAATGCCGCCAGCCCGGCCGCGTCGCCCGCCGCCAGGAAAACCTTCGCGTAATCCGCGGCGAGGTCGTCCAGGTCGTCCTCCGTGACTGCCGCCAGGTATCCGCTCAGCAGCTCGTATCCCTCCCGCAGATCGCGGTCCGAATCGCTGTCCCCCGCGATCTCCGGAAACGTCATCCGCTTCATGGCGGCCAGCTGTCCGGCGTCCGCTTCCATGACATAGAGTCCGCCCAGGAAGCGGTACAGATCTTCCCTGGCCCGCGCCAGCGCGATCGTCTCTGCTTTAGCCATCGTACCGCCCCTCCCGCAGCGCTTCTTCAAACTCGAACGGCAGCATGTCGATCCACTGCTCATTCTTCAGTATGAACCGTCCGGACGGCCGGTTTCCGCCGTCGTCCTTCAATGTATATACGTACCCCTCATTCGCCGCGAGCAGTTTTCCTGCTTCACTCTCCGGATCCAGAATGTCGCCGTAATGCAGCGCCCCGCCCGGGCAGTTCTTCACGCAGGCGGGCGTCTCACCGGCCTCGCGCAGCTGATCGCAGATCGTGCATTTATCCGCGATCCGCATCTCGCGGTTAAAGTTGTTCGCGCGGAACGGACAGGCTTTCAGGCAGCTCTGGCAGCCGATGCAGCTGTCCGGATCGATCCTGACCACGCCGTCCTCTTCGCTCTTGAAGCAGGCGCCCGTCGGGCAGACCTCGGTGCAGGCAGGCTCTTCGCACTGCTGGCACTGGACCGTCAGGAAATACATGGACAGCTTCGGGAACTCCCCGACCGGGCCCATCGTATACGTGTGGACCCGCGACGTTCCCAGCGCGATATCGTTTTCGAATTTACAGGCCACCTGGCAGGCGTGGCACCCCAGGCACCGGTCTGCTTCGACGACCATGGCATACTGTTTTTTCATGGTTTCTTCCTCTCTGCCCCGCGCTCACAGGCACGGGCAGTCTCACCGTCACGGACAGTTTCGGCGTCACTCTCACCGGCTCCGCCGCGCTTTACGACCGTCCCACGGTCAGCCAGCTGCGGAACTGCTGCGGTTCCGTCCGCACGCCCTCAGGTGCGCCGTCCGCGGGATAGACCTTCACCTGGAAGCCGCGGAGCACATGCGTGCCCACGACGTCATTGAACGGGGCTTCCGAGCGGGTCAGAACGTTCACGTTCATCTCCTGCCAGCCATGCGTCTTCGTGTTCAGCGTCTCCGGGGTCCAGAAGCGCTCCATGTACACGCAGCCCGGCCGGATGCCCTTCGTCACGTACGCTTTCGCACGGATCTTTCCGCGGGCGGATTCGATCCAGGTCCAGCCGCCCGGGACGATACCGTACTTCTCCGCGTCGGCCGGACAGATCCAGACCTCCGGCACCGGCATCAGTTCGCGCAGGCCCGGGATATTGCGCAGCGTGCTGTGGTGGAACATCGGCAGCCGGCCGTTCGTCATGACCAGCGGGAACTCCCGGCTGATCTCGTCGTCACGCACCGGACTTTCGGTCGGCTCCGCGTAGTACGGGAGCGGCTCGTAATCCCGGTCGGCCGGCGGCATCGGATAAGGCATAAACGGCTCGCCGGTCCTGCCCAGCTTAATATATCCGTCGCAATAGACTTCGAGCTTCCGGGACGGTGTGTTAAAGCCCTGCGGCCTGCCGTCCTCCATGGGCTCTTTATAGACGTAATAGGTCTTCCACTCTTCCTTCGTCAGGTATTCGAACGGAGCCTTCGCGCACATCTCCTTCCAGGTCATGTTCTGCGCGGGCGTGATCTGGTCGAAGAACTCCTCCATCGAATCCCAGTACGCGAGATCCTCGCCCATAAACTCCGGATCGAAAGACTTCCGGCACATCTCGTGGCCCATCTCGCCGCAGCGCTTCGCGATGTTCGACCAGATGACGGTCTCGTCGCGGGTCTCCCACAGATGGACGACCTGCTGACGCGCGACCAGGGTATTGCAGGTCTCGACGACCATCTCGGTCTCGAGCCACTCCTCGCAGGGCAGGACCACGTCCGCATAGGCGGTCATGGACGTCGGGTAGGTGAACATGTGGACGATGTAGTCCAGCTTTTCGCAGGCCTCCGCCCACTTTCCGACTTCGGCCAGTACGCCGAACTTGTTTCCGGAACGGTCGATCCACATGCGGGGCTGATAGGGTTCGCCGGTCAGGATCGCCTTCAGGATGCTCGCCGCGTGGCCGCCGTACCAGATCGAAAGGCCCTTGTGCTCGCGGCCGCCCAGCCGCTTCAGGAACTGCTCTTCGGGCAGGCATTTCAATGCCACGGGCACCGGATAGTTCGGCGACTTCAGTACGCCGCTGATGCGGAAGCGCTGCATGGCGACGCCGGGCTTCTCGACATTGCCCATCAGGAAGTCAAGGATATTCGCGGCCATCGCGGACTGTTCGGAGTTAATGTTCTGGTCGGTCGCCACGCCCAGGCAGACAGAGCCCGGCGTGTTCTCCGCGTAGATGCGGATCGCCCGCTCGATGTCGGCCGGATCCAGCCAGCAGATCTCGCCGGCTTTCTCGAGCGTATACTCGTCGACGCGCTCCAGCAGCAGCTGTGCGCCGGTCTTATAAAGCTTCCCGTCGATCTCATGTGTTCCGAAGAGCTCGACGTCGTAATCTTCGTTCCATGGATAATCCATGACGCGGGCGGAAGCGGTCTTCCGGTCCCAGACCAGCGCCGAAGTCTTCGGGTCCGCCGGATGCACGATAAAACGGCTCTCGCAGTCCACGAGATACGGCAGGTTCGTCCAATGCAGCACGAACTCCTCATCGTACAGGCGGTTCACCAGGATATAGCGGATCCAGGCCATCTGAAGCGCCACGTCGGTCTCCGGGCGCAGCGGAAGCCAGACGTCCGCCTTCGCCGCGTCGGGCGTCAGCCGCGGGTCGACCACGACAGTCTTCACGCCCCGCTGCCTCAGCTCGTTCACCATGCGTCCGCCGGACGCCGTACACGAGTAAGAGGGGTCGGTCCCCCAGAGCACCAGCGACCGGACCGGGCAGTTCTCCTCGTCGAAAAACTCCAGACAGTTCGAGTCGGCGATACTGGTGTCCATACCGCCGTACATCATCGCCGCCGCCAGGACGCGCGGCAGATAGCACTGTGCGCTTCCGGGCTCGAACCAGTTCGGGGTACCGAAAATATTGCAGAAGCGGCAGGCGCTCCACACCTCGGGGTTTCCACCGCCGCCGGTACTTCCGAAGACGTACTCCGCTCCGTACTTGTGATAGATCTCCATCAGCATGCCGGCCACGGTGTCCAGGGCCTCGTCCCAGGTCACGCGCTTCCAGCGGCCTCCGCCGCGCTCTCCGACGCGGACCAGCGGGTATTTGTTCCGGTTCGGGTGATACAGGGCATTGATTCCGGAAAGACCTTTTCCGCACATGCGGCCCTTGCTCATCGGGTCGACGGGGTCGCCTTCGAGCTTTACGACCTGACCGTTCCGCACGTGCGCGATCACGCCGCAGTTCGCGATGCAGGTGCGGCACGCCGTGTGCACGATGTGCTCCTCGTCTTTTACTTCGATGATCTCCGGCTCGCATCCGGAAAGATAACGCCTGTTATTTATGGCGTCTTTCAGACCCGCAATGCCGATTTTGTCCAGATATTCCGTAATAACGGTGTTCGTTTCAGACATAAGCCATTCTCCACTCAGCAGCGCCGGAAAATGCCGGCGCACTCCGCTTCCTGCTTCTTACATACCAAAAAGCGGCATGGTCCGCAATGTAAATCCGTGCTACAATCCATGTGATCATCCGGGCAGCCGCGAAGATCCGCGGACGGTAATGCCCGGGCGTATAAACGCTCATTCAGAAAAGGAAAAAGCCATGACGAACAGAGAACTGATCCTGAGATTCTATGAGGAAGTCTTTAACGGAAAAGACCTCTCCCGGCTCGACGACTACATGCTGGATTCCTATAAGCAGCATAACCCCGGCTCGCCCGACGGGAAGCAGGGCTTTATCGATTTTACGAAAGTGTTCTTCCCGCTGGATCCGCACATGGAGATCATCAAGCTCGTCTGCGAGGACGATATGGCGGTCGTCTTCCATAAGTGCACGATCCGCTCGAACGGGACCGTAAACAAGGTCTTCGATATGTTCCGGATCGAAAACGGAAAACTGGCTGAGCACTGGGACTGTGTCATGCATGATATCGATGACACGAACACCGCCAGCGGCAACAGCCAGTTTTAACAGTTCTGCGGTTTCCTTCACGCGTTCACGCCGCGTTCCCGGTCACCTGACACCCGGTCACCTTTTCTTGCAGGGGATCGGCTTCTTCGGGCAGCGCGGCTTTACGGCGCCGGCCGTCACGATCGCGTCCTCGTCGCAGGCTTCCATGCACTTTCCGCACTGCACGCATTCGTCCTGGTCAATGACGTGGACGAATTTCTTTTTGCCCAGGATCGCGTCGTCTTCACACGCGTCCATGCAGTCGCCGCAGCCGGTGCACATCTCGGCGAGGATATGGTAGGTGACGAACTTTTTGCAGACGCCCGCACGGCAGGCTTTCTTCGCCGCGTGCTCCTCGAAGTCCTGTTTAAAGGTCTCCATGCACTCCTCGACCGCCGCGGCGAGTTCCTCGCCGTCCTCGCAGAGGGACTGCGTCTTCATCATGTACACTGCGTCCCGGATCAGGTCCAGGTCACCGCTTCTGGCCTTCTTCTCCGTGAAGTCCTTCAGAATCATGATGATCTGGGTCGCGCCTTCGTAGCCGAACACGCACTTTCCGCAGGAGTTGCACTTGTGGGCGATGACCTCCTTCAGGAGAACGTCCACTGCGCACTGATCGTCACGGATCGCGCGGATCTTTTCCATCGTACTCATGTCGTCCTCCTTTCTCAATACTCGTTCCAGAGCTTCACCGGCGTCAGGGTCAGGCGCAGGTCGCACTGCAGGCAGCGCTCCGCTTCGCACTTCGCCTGGTCGCAGGTGAAAGGCTGCTCGACGAGCCGGAAGTCGGAGGCGCGCTCGGCCGCGGAAAGGACCGCGGGCTCCACGCGCTCGAGGTCGCCGAAACCGTCGATGTGGCCGATATACTGATCCGGCGCTTCCTTATCGACGAGCTCCTCGTCGATGCAGCCGTCGCCGCCCAGATACCGGTCCATCTGCTCCGCAGCGGTCCGGCCGCCCGCGATCGCCATGATCACGGACTTCGTGCCGGTAAAGACGTCGCCCGCCGTGAATACGCCCTCCATGCTGGTCTCCTGCTTTTCGTTCGCCTGAATGTACGGGCCGTGCGTCAGTTCGAGCCCCATGGCGTCCGTGCCTTCGGGCCGCTGTCCGACCGCGAAGATGACATTGTCCACAGGGACGACGAAGTTCGAACCCTCGACCAGATCGATCACGGCCCTGCGGTTCTCGTCAAAATAGAAGCGCTCGACCTTCTGCAGCTCGACGCCCTCGACCTTGTCCGTGCCGGTGATCTTCAGGAACGAATGCGCGGAGTGCAGGATGATGCCCTCCTCCTCGCCTTCACGGATCTCGTCCGGCGTGGACGTCATCTGCTGCTCATTCTCGAGGCAGGCCATGTGGACTTCCTTTGCGCCGAGGCGCACCGCGGTCCGCGCGCAGTCGTACGCGACGTTTCCGCCGCCCAGCACCATGACCCGCTCTCCGACGGGAAGCGGAGTCCCGGCGCGCGATGCCTTCAGGAAGTCGGTGTTGAGGTAAACGCCAGGCAGATCATTTCCCTCCAGCGGCAGCCTCGCGCCCTGATGCGTACCGATGCAGACCAGCACCGCGTCGTATCCTTCCGCCTTCAATGCCCCGGGAGTCTGCCCGCCGTCGTTCAGCCGCAGCTCGACGCCCGTCTCGAGGATGTCCGCGATCTCGCGGTCCAGGACCTCGTCGGGAAGCCGGTACGACGGAATGCCCCAGCGCAGCTGGCCGCCGGCCTTTTCGTTCTTCTCGAACACGGTCACCGCGTGGCCCTTCTTCGCCAGATAGTACGCCGCCGTCAGGCCGGCGGGGCCGGCGCCGATCACGGCAGCCTTCTTTCCGGTCGGGGCGCACTTTACAGAGCGTGCCTTCCAGGCTCCGGTACTCTCGACCGCTGCCGCACGCTTCAGTTTGCAGATCGACATCGGCAGGCCCAGCTCGTTCCGCTTGCAGTCGTCCTCGCACACATGTGTGCAGATGCTGCCCAGCGTTTCGGGGAACGGGACCTTCTCGCGGATGACCGCTTCGGCCTTGTCGAACTCGCCGTTCTTAATGTAGCGGATGTACCGCGGAATATCGATGTGGGCGGGGCAGGCCGTGCGGCAGGGAACGACGTTCTCCGCGTGAGTTCTGTCCTCGCGCATGATCTTCACGGAGTCCATGATCGATCCGGTCGGGCAGACCTCGATGCAGGCGCCGCAGAAGCGGCAGCCCGCCTCCTTCAGCGACTTCCCGTCGGGGATGCCCGCACGGATGCCGATATCGGTCTGGATATAGTCCAGCACCTTCACGCCGCGCAGATCCTGACAAGCCCTGATGCACCTGCCGCAGCGCACGCAGCGCGTGAACAGGTGCGAGATGAGCGGGTTGCTGTCATTGTTCGCCAGACTTCTGGACTTTTTCCGCCATCTGGCGGGGCTGACGCCCAGATACTGGTACATCGACTGCAGTTCACATTTTCCGTACTTCGGGCATCCCGTGCAGTCCTCCGGGTGCGTCGCCAGCATCAGTTCCATCGCGGTCCGGCGGACCTTGTCCGCTTCCGGACCGTTTACCGTGACCTTCATTCCGTCTTTTGCTTCTGTCATGCAGGAGGGAACTGCGCCCTCCACGCCCTCGATCTCCACAGAACAAAGACGGCATCCCCCCTTCGCTTCCAGGTCGGGGTGGCTGCAGAGATGCGGAATGAAGATGCCGGCCTCGAGCGCCGCGTCCAGAACGGACTGGCCCTCTCTGGCTTCGATTTCCTTTCCGTCGATCGTTATTCGCATGTATGTCTCCCTTTTCGCCTAAATCCATGAGTGCGGAAGCGCCCGGAGACCCTGACGGATCCCGGGCGCCGTATTACCTTACCACTCGAAATCGTCCAGTTCCGCCGCGGCATTCTCGCCGGCGATGCGGCCGCTGTTGATGCAGAAGCCCATCGTGTTTCCGGAGAGGATGAACGGATAGCTGTCGCCGAAGATGTTGCAGGCGTCCGTGCCTACGCAGTACAGGCTCGGAATCACCTTCGAATCCTCGTTCAGCACCTGCATCTTATTATTAATGCGGACGCCGCCCAGCGTACCGTAGGCGCCGACATTCTGACGGCAGCAGTAGAACGGCGGCTTCTCGATCGCCTGCATATAGTGGCGGTCTTTCTCGAAGATCTCGTCGAAACCGGCTTCGCACATGTCGTTATACTCCTCGATCTGCGCCATGAAGCCTTCGACGTCGATACCGGCCTTCTCAGCCAGCTCTTCGAGCGTATCAGCCTGCGTCACAGGCTCGTAGCCGTCTGCGATATCCCGGTTCCACTGCTCGTCGAAGTGATCGAACAGGTCGTGCGGGTGCACGTGCGAGACCAGGTCCGGACCTCTCTTCTTATACTTCTTCAGCAGTTTGCTGTCGAAGATCGCGTACGCGACCTTTCCGGGCTGCACCGAAATGGCGTTTCCGGTAAACGTCGTGTTTCCGATCTGGTCCTCGGGCATGAAGCGCTGGCCGTTTCTGTTGACCCACAGGCAGGGCTGGCGGAACGCACCGTCCAGGATGAAGTGGTTCATGTTATCCGGAAGCTGGTACATCAGCTCCATCGTGGGCTGCTCGCGGCCGGCGCCGACTTCCCAGCACATCTTCAGGCCGTCGCCCCGCATGCCGGGAACGGCGAAGTTGAAGATGGTCTTTCCGAACTCGTAGCCGGTCTGCTCCTTGATCATCTCGGGGTTCTCGCCGAAGCCGCCGGTGGCAATGATCACGGAATTCGCCTTGATCTCGACCTCCTCGCCGTCCTTGTCCACGGCGATCACGCCCGCGGCTTTTCCGTCCTCCATGAGGATCTTCTTCGCGGGAGTCTCGAACATGAACTCTACGCCGAGTTCCTTCGCGCGCTCGGTCATCTTCTTCGTCATGGCCGTCGCGGCGCGGGGGCCGGGAATGCCGCCGTCCTCGGGACGTACGACGTGCCAGGTAAACTCACCGTCCGAATACGCACGGGTGTCTTCCGGAGCGCCGAACGCGCGCTGCACGCCGACGAACTCCACGCCCATCTCCTCCAGCCAGTCGATCGTCTCGCCGGACTTGAAGTAATAATCACGCACGATGCGCGCGTCCACGCGGTAATGCGTGAAATACATGTGCTTGCGGAACGCTTCGCCGGGAGTCAGGGACACCATCTGCATTCTCTGGATGCGGGAGCCGACGCCCAGAGGGCCCATGCCCATGTTCGCCGCGCCGCCGGTGGTGTTCGACTTCTCGACCGTAATCACGCGCGCGCCGTTCTCCGCCGCGGAGATACTCGCTGCCAGTCCTGAAAGTCCGGCTGCCACGACGACAACATCAGTCTCATAAGATTTCATTCACATATCCTCCGATCTTCATTTGATCTGAATATTATGGATCCGGCAACGGCCGATCCTATTATTTTTTATCGTTTCTGTGGAACAGTCTCTGCATGTACTCGAGACCCGAGTCGCCGTGGTCCTCCGGGAACCCGTAGCCCGTTCCGCCGTACGGATACTTCCGCTCCGGCACCGTCGGATCCAGCTGATCCTCGTCCACTTCCGCCACGCACCGCGCCATCGAGCCGTCGCCCATGTACCAGCGCAGAGGGAAGCACAGGAACCGGAAGATCTCGCCCGGTTTGATCATATCCAGATCGCCGCCCAGGTTCTCGACGCCCACGATCCCGTGGCCCAGCATCTCCTTATGGCAAGGCTCCCACGTGCCCCACACTCCGATCTCCTCCAGCTCGCCGAACTTCTCCATGTACGTCTCTTCGCCGTGGATCCGGATGTACTCAAACTTGTCGAACTCCGCGTACGCTTCCTCTCCGAACAGCTCCTTATACTCCTCCGTGATCGGCTTTCCCGTCGCTCCCAGCAGGTTCATCCGCGTCATTCCGTTATTTCCCATCGCCGTGTGCAGCGGGTGGTCCAGCGCCTGCGAGTCCATCGCCACGCACTTCACCTTATGCTTCACGAACCACTTGCCCGCGTCGATGCCCGTGCCCGCCGCGTAGTGATAGTACGCCTTCGAGTCGTCGAACAGTCTGTGCATCCCCGTGTTCAGGCACACCACCATGCCCTCCAGGTCCTTCGGGTCCATCCCGATCTTCGCGCACGCCGCGTCCAGATGCTTATCCGTGATCAGTCCCCACGGCTCGATCTCGATCGGCAGCACCACCGCCGGGCCCGTGTACGCATCCACAGGCATCTCGTGCGTGTACCGCGCTCTTCTTCCGTCGAACTCATACTCCATCACGTGTCTCGGCGCGTCGCAGTGCGTGCCCGTATGCATCGTGCACATGATGCTCTGCGTAAGCACGCCGCCCTTCGCCATCGTGTGCGTGTTGTCGATCTTCGGCTTATCGAAGTAGGGCCATCGGGGGATCTCCGCACTGAATGGGTGCGTCAGGTCGATGAACTTTTTCGCCATATGTTTTCCTCCTGTATTTCATGTGTTCCGCGCCTGCCGCGCGGGTCAGATTCACTGTATTTCCGCGCCTCGTTTCAAGAGGCCATATACATTAAAAATTATAACTTTATCGTATATCTTCCGTCAATGTTTATAGCGGAAAGGACCCTTCCCGAAGGGTCTTATTTGAGTATTTAAAATGCATTCCGCGGCTAGTATAATGATTATGTGCGGCGGCAGCCCCATGATTCCCCGCCGGACGCACCGAAAGGAGTCCCCATGAGCGAAAAAATCACGGTACTCTCAGTCGGAGATCTGATTCTGGACGTTCCGGGCGTTGAAGCGTATTTTGACGAGACCCGGGACATTCTCCGAAGCGGCGACGTCGTGATCGGCCAGGTCGAGATCCCCTATACCGCGCGTCCGCACTGGAGCGCCTACGACTATCACAGCGCCCCGGCCACGGATCCCGTGCGTCTGGAGGCCATGAAAGGTGCGGGGTTCAATGTCGGCACCTGCGCCGGAAACCACTCGTTCGACCAGGGATACTATGGCATCGCCGACACGCTGGATAAGCTGCACGAACTCGGAATCGCGACAGCCGGCGAAGGCCTGGACTATGAAGAAGCGCACTCCCCTGCCGTCATTGAGCGAAACGGCACGAAGTTCGCCTGCTTCTCCTACACCGCCGTCGGTCCGAAGACCGTCCAGGCGACCCCCGCGAAGGCGGGCGCGGCATTCATCTATGTGGCGACCTCATATGACAATGATCTGAACGAACCCGGCGCGCTCCCGACACACATCTACACTTCGGTCAGTCCCGCCGCCCTTGCGGACATGCGCGAACGTTTCCGCCGGGCGAAGGAGGACGGAGCCCTGATCGTGGCCAGCTTCCACATGGGCCGCATGCACAGCCTCGATATCCAGCAGTATCAGTTCGAACTCGCGCACGCCGCGGTCGACGCCGGCGCCGAGATGGTCTTCGCGCATCACCCGCATACGCTGCTGGGCATCGAGATGTATAAAGGAAAGCCGATCTGGTACAGCACCGGCCATTTCATCTTCGCGACGGACGCCTTCCTGCAGGAGGGCACGGCATTGGCCGGGCAGCGGAAGTTCACGCCGAACCACTGGCAGGGCGTGAACACGGAAGCCCTGATAAGACCGCGCGAGCCGATCACGACCACAGTGCCTTATTACGTCGGCGACGAAGCTTCCCGGAACACGCTGATCGCGAAAGGCGTCTTCGAAAACGGCGAACTGATACGTGCGGGCTTCATCCCCTGCTTCATCGACGACGCCGGACACCCGGTGCCCATGCGCCGCGGCGGAAAAGGCGACGAAGTCCTCGCGCACATTCGGATGCTCTGCGATCTGGAACAGCTCGACACGAAGTTTACCTGGAGCGAGGACGGCACAGAGATCTGGCTCTCCTGACCGGCGCGGTCCGATAAAAGGCGGCCCGGTCCCTGCAGGACCCCGACAGAACGAAAGTCCCCCGTTGCGGGGCGGAACTCAAAAACGAAAGGAGTAAATAAAGATGATCCCTCCCATTAAGAACATGCAGGACGCCTTCTCCCTGAAGGGAAAGAACGCCGTCATTACCGGCGGAAACCGCGGACTGGGTCTGGCCATCGCCAGCGCCATGGCGCAGAGCGGTGCGAACGTAGCCATCCTCTGCCGCGACCGCGCGAAGGCTGCCGAGGCCCTGGCCGAGCTGGAGCCCTACGGCGGAAAATACATGAGCTTCGACTGCGACGTTACCGACCTGAAGAGCGTCATCGCGCTCGCGGACCAGGTCACCGAAGAGTTCGGCCCTACGGACATTCTGGTGAACAATGCCGGCGTCTCCTGCGTAAACGAGCTTCTGGACATGGACGAGGAGCTCTCGGACTGGTATAAGGTCCTGAACACAGACCTGAACGGCACCGTGCACATGACCTACGCGTTCGGAAAGAAGATGCGCGACGCCGGGAACGGCGGCTGCATCATCAACACCACCTCGAATGCGGCCTTCATCGTAAATAAGACCCAGGCCATGTCGCCCTACTCGAGCGCGAAGGCTGCGGCGAACCACTTCACGCACTGCATGGCCGTGGAACTCGGAAAGTATAACATCCGGGTGAACGCCATTGCCCCCGGCTTCACGAACACCGAGCTGTCAAAGTGGATCCCGAAGGATCAGTTCGATTATATCAATAACCAGATGCCGCTCGGCCGCTTCGGCGAGCCCATCGAGATCGGCGCGCTGGCCGTCTATCTGGCGTCGCCCGCGGCTGCCCAGATCACCGGCACCGTGACGGTCATCGACGGCGGATATATCCTCTCCTGCTGACCGTCAGGGACAAGAACATCACAGAACCGCCCCCGCATCCGGATGGACGCGGGGGCTTCTCCAAAGTTTTAACGGAGTTTTAGTCTATGTCGCGTTAAAAAACCGCTCCGCTCATCATCGCTCTCGCGGCTCTGCTGTGCATGCCGCTCTTCTCCGCGTGATCCGGTACTGGAGCGGGTTCCCGCAGCCTCCGCAGACGAGATACACATGGGCCCCTCTGACGGTCGCCCCCTGAAAACCGGAGACATCCTCTTCGCGGCCGCAGAACGGACATTTCACGACACATTCGTCCGAACCGGTATTCGATGTAAATACGGGCGCACGCCTTACACCGCCGGCCACTCCATCCAGATCGTCAAAAGATAATTCTCTGATATTATATACAGGGCAGCTCCATCTGTGGAGACTGACTATGCATGCGTATTACCGTGTGATCTTTGCCGGATGAGACCGTTCATTTCCGGACAAAAACAGAGAGCAGGCGATGCCCGCTCCCTGTATCCTGTGTTCACGGTTTTCTTACTTCCCGGAAGATCAGCCGTTTCTTTTTCTCTCATCCTCCAGATATCTCACTAAAGGATTATTGATCTCACCGCGGGGCTGCCACCAAAGCAATTCACCGTCCACCCCGGGAAAATACCACTTGGAGCGGGTACCGCTTATGGTTTTAAGCCCCAATGCCAGACTTAGATCACCTTTCCCGGCGGGGATCTCCAGATTGCCCTCATTAATGGCGCCCTTGCTGTTTACGATAAGGAAGTGCCGCTCCTCACTGATATCCCAGCTTTTTTCTTCACCGTTCTTCAGCTCGCCCAGTTTTACTCCGTCCAGAGTGATCACTGCACGTACCGCAACAGCCCCCAGAAGATGTCTGTCTCTTTTCAGCGTAAATTTTCTCGCCATGATGTCTTTTCTCCCTATGTTGACAGATCGGTTTTCCGATCGTGAGATCACCCTGTCAGGATCTCCCGCCCATCTTCCAGAGTTCGCCCTGCTTCAGGCCCCAGGCCTTCATGGCATCGTCGTAGAACTGCGGGCGCGGATACTCGAGCTCCATGTGCATGGCCAGCGAACCGTGGCCGAAGCCGATCTTCTTAAACCAGCGGATGCCCTCCATCATCTCGTCGAGCTTCCTCAGCGAGACCGTGAAGTAGAACTCGTCGTCCAGCGTCAGCGCACGCTCGAACTCGCCGTCGTCCGGCACGGTGAAGTTATAGTCCTTCTCACCGTTCAGCACCGGAACGATGGCCTGCATGCAGGAACCCACGACGTCGAACGACGCGGTGACGGGCTCGCCGGTGACGAACTGCGCGCCCATCATCAGCTGGCGCGACTGCGCCTGGTCCGCATAGATCACGACGCAGTCGGGAACGAAATCCGCGCTCTCCATCGGTGCGAGGGCCAGGCCCTCCAGACCCAGATCCGGGTTAATGCGCGGGAAGATGTCCCGCCAGTGGCGCATGCAGGTGTCCGCGTCGCGGATGAAAAATTTCGTCCCGAGCTCGTTCTCCATGGCCTCGTCGATCTCGCCCAGGCGCAGCGACACGATGGGCCAGACACACCAGTGGTCCTCGCGGAAGATCGCCATGTGGCGCTTGTGACGGCGAACCAGGCTGTAAGTCTGGCAGAACGCCGGAATCTTCTCTCCCGCCTGCGACGGGCACACGCAGCTCTCCGGAATCTCGTCCCGGCTGTGCAGCACCTTGATCGCGATGGGCGACGAGCGCAGCAGAAGGCCCTCCTTCAGTTCCTTACCGACAGCACGAATCTCTTCAGCAGTTTTCATAGTTATGATCCTTTCCCGGCGCATCAGCGCCGTTATGCTCGGTACGGGCGGCGGTCCGTTATGCCGCCGCTTTCATCACATTTAATTATAACATGGACCTATTCGGTTTCATACAATGCCCTGAACACCGCCAGCAGCTTCTCGTCCCTGCTGCGGGTGGCTTCCGCGGCGCGGTCTCCCGCATAATCATAAAAGCCCTTCCCGGTCTTCACGCCCAGCTCGCCCCGCTCGAAATGCTCCGCCAACGGCCCCGGAACGTCCGGGCTCGCGCAGAGGTCTTTCATAAGGTACTCGCTGATGTGATGGAACGTGTCCAGCCCGCCGAAGTCCGCGACCTCCAGCGGCCCGAGACAGGCGTACCGGAAGCCGAGGCCGTACTTCATCACGGCGTCAATGTCCTCCGGCGAGATCACGCCCTTCTCCACCAGGTCCAGACACTCGCGCAGCACCGCGAACTGGATCCGGTTCGCGGCAAACCCGGGCACGTCCTTCTCGACCGTGACCGGTTTTTTCCCGATGGCCAGCGCCAGTTCCCGGACCGCCGCGGCCGTCTCGCCGGACGTCCGGTCTCCCTTGATGATCTCGATCAGCGGGACCAGGTCGGCGGGATTGAACCAGTGCATGCCGATAAAACGTTCGGGACGCTTTACCGCGGCGGCGATGGCATTGATCGAAAGACCGGACGTGTTCGTCGCCAGCACGGCGTCCTCCCGCACGATCTCCGAGATCTCCGCATAGAAGTTCTTCTTAATATCCAGATTTTCAATGATGCTCTCCACGACCAGATCACAGTCCGCGAACGCCTGCTTATCCGTGGTGAACTCCAGGAGTTCCGCCGCGTCCCCGGCCATCTTCCGCGCGTTCTCCAGCGCCCGTTCCGCGACGTCGTACACGGTCACCCGGTATCCGCGGCGCGCGAAGATCCGCGCCATCGAGTAACCCATGGTCCCGGCGCCGGCAATGACGATGTTCTCCGTCTTCATGCTTTCTTACCTCCGAATAGCTTCCTCTTCTCGTACTCGATCGTCTCACAGGCGATAAACCGATAGCCCGTGTCGTTGACGGCCTCTCGCAGCGCATCCGTGTCCGGCTTCGTCTCCGTCACAAAAGAGACCGTGCCCTTACTGCGGGACGCGACCACCTGCTTCGCATCGGGAAATCTCCGCCTGATCGCACTGCCGACCAGCGCGCCCGCAGAGCTGCTGCCCATACCGTGAACCTGTACGATGATCTGAAACATGGAATCCACCTCATCCGCGGGCCGCGGATCTCATCGTTCCGGGCCTCCGTTCTTTAACAGAATGATACCCCGGAACCGGACAGCCGTTCAAGTCCTTGACACAGGAAACTGCGGCTAGATAAGATGTCCCCAGAGGAGGTGATCGTTATCAGAAAGCTGGCCAAACGCGGCAACATGAACGACCGCATGGATGTCGTGCTGAATAAATTCCGGTCCAGGATCAATTCGTACCCGCCGGGGATGTGTCCCCTGGTCATGTACCGTTCGATCCTGCAGATGTCCATGAACCAGTCCTGCGGAAAATGCGTCCCCTGCCGGGACGGTCTCGTGGAGGTGGACCGTCTCCTGGGCAGCATCCTGAACGGCGATGCGACCGAAGAGACCATTCCGAAGATGCGTAAGCTCTGCGAGATGATCGCCATGACCTCGGACTGCGCCGTCGGCGTCGTCGCGGCGAACACCGTGCTCGACAGCCTGAACGAATTCGCGGATGAGTACGAGAGCCACGTGAAGGACCGCTGCTGCGCGGAGAACGTCGTTCAGACGGTCCCCTGCATGACGCTGTGTCCCGCGCATGTGGACGTACCGGGGTATATCGCATTGATAAAAGAAAAGGACTACGCCGGCGCGGTGAACATGATCCGCGACCGGAATCCTTTCCCGACGGCATGCGCCATGATCTGCGAGCACCCCTGTGAACGAAAATGCCGGCGGTCGATCGTCGACGCGCCGATCAACATCCGCGGCCTGAAAAAGTACGCGGTCGACCAGGTGCGCGCGAACGACGTGAAAACGCCGAAGCCGAACGTATCCACGGGCAAACGCATCGCGGTGGTCGGAAGCGGCCCTTCCGGCCTGACGGCGGCTTATTTCCTCGCGCTGATGGGACACGCCGTGGACGTCTACGACGAGCATGAAAAGCCGGGCGGTATGCTCCGCTACGGCATACCGGAGTATCGTCTTCCGAAAGAGCGGCTGGACGAGGACATCGAAGCGATCCTGAGCACCGGGGATATCAGCCTGCACTGCGGAACGAAGATCGGCAGGGAGGTGACCTTGGAAGAGCTCCGCGCGACCCACGACGCGGTCTATCTGGGGCTCGGCGCGCAGATTGGAAACCGAATGCCGGTGGACGGCGCCGACGCGCCGAACGCGATCCCGGCTGCTGATTTCCTGCAGGAAGCCGCGAACGGGACCGCCCCGGATCTGACCGGGAAAAAGGTCGTTCTGATCGGCGGAGGAAATGTCGCGATGGACGCCGCGCGCACAGCCGTGCGCCTCGGAGCCGAAACGATCCACGTCTTTACGCGCAAGCGCGACGACTACACCGCGCTCGAAAGCGAGATCGAGAGCGCGATGCAGGAAGGCGTGCGCTTCCGCACGCTCCTGGCGTTCCTGAACTTCGAGACGAACCGCGAGACAGGCATGGTGCAGGCCGTATGGCTGCAGCCGCAGATCGTAGGTCCGCTCGACGAGCGCGGTATGGTGACCACGGAGCACTCGAGCAACTATCCTTACCGCTTCGTCTGCGACTACCTGATCCTGGCGGTCGGCCAGAGAAGCGATCTCGGCGCCTTTTCCGATCTGCCTTCCGAGCGGGGAAGGGTCCTCGCAGACGAGACCTGTCAGGTCGAAGGGATGGAAGGCGTCTTTTCCGGCGGCGACTGCGTGAGCGGCCCTTCCACGGCCATCCGGGCGATCGCTGCCGGTCAGGTCGCGGCATTTAACATTGACGAATACCTCGGCTACCATCATAAAGTCAGCTGCGGCGTGCGCGTCCCCGACGCCGTGCCGAACAACTGCATCCCGACCGGCCGCGCGGAGATCGAGGAACGGGATCCTTTCGAACGCCGTGAGGATTTCGCGCATGTGGAGTGCCCGATGACAGCCGAGGAAGCGGAACGCGAGTCCGGGCGCTGCCTGCGCTGCGACGTGTACGGCTGCGGTTCGATGGAAGGAGGGCGCGGTCAATGATTCAATGTACGATCGACGGAAAACACATCGAAGCGCCCGACGGCGTCACGATCCTGGAACTGGCCCGGGCGAACGGAATCGACATCCCGACGCTGTGCTATCTGAAAGGCGTGAACGACATCGGCTCCTGCCGCCTCTGTATGGTCGAGGCGGAGGGCTATGACCGTCTGCTGGCCTCCTGCAAGACCGTGCCGAAGGAAGGCATGGTCATCCGGACCGACACCGAACGGCTGGAGGAATACCGCAGGGAGATGCTGGAGTTCCTCCTGTCGAACCACAGGACGAACTGCATGAGCTGCGCGGAAAACGGCGAATGTACGCTTCAGGCGCTCTGCAACCGCTACGGCGTGGAGGAAAGCTCTTATACCGGTTCCCGCATCCACATCGAGGAGAAGCTCCCACTCCGCGCGGATAACCCCTACCTGCAGTACGATCCGGGCAAATGCATTCATTGCCAGCGCTGCATCAACACCTGTAATGACCTGGTCTGCAGCGGCGCGCTGCAGGGCGGACGAAGCGGCGTTTTCCACACCGTGGAGACTCCGTTCGGCGAAAACTGGAAGGAAACCGACTGCGAGTCCTGCGGCAACTGCGCCGCAGTGTGCCCGACCGGCGCATTGACCCTGAAACGCGCGCTGAACTATCGTTCCTGGGAGACCCGGCGCGTGCGCACGACCTGTCCGCACTGCGCGACCGGCTGCCAGCTCGACCTGATTGTCCGCGGGAACGAGATCGTCAACGCGGAAGCGGCGGACGGTCCGGCGAACCACGGACTGATGTGCGTGAAGGGCCGCTCGGCGAGCTTCGGCTTCGTCTCCTCGCCCGACCGGCTGACCGCGCCGCTGATCCGGAACCGTGAGACCGGTAAATTCGAAGAGGTGACCTGGGACGAAGCGATCGCCTTCACCGCGAAGCGTTTCATGGAACTGAAGGAGCAGTACGGTCCGGACGCGCTGGCGGGCTTCGCCTGCTCGCGCAGCACGAACGAGGACGTCTACATGGTCCAGAAGATGGTCCGCACCTGTTTCGGCACGAACAACACGGATAACTGCGCGCGCGTCTGCCACTCCGCCACGGTCGCGGGCCTCGCGAAGACGCTGGGCTCCGGCGCGATGACGAACACGATCTATGACATCACCCATGACGCGGACTGCATCTTCCTGATCGGTTCCAATCCGGAGGAGGCGCACCCCGTCGTCGGCATGCAGATCCGTCAGGCAGTGAGACGCGGCGTCAGGCTGATCGTGGCCGACCCGCGGAACATCGGGCTGACGAAAGACGCGGACATCCACCTGAAGCTGCGGCCGGGTACGAACGTGGCCCTGGCCAACGGGATGATGCACGTCCTGATCGAGGAAGGGCTGATCGACGAGGCTTATGTGCGCGAACACACGGAAGGGTTCGGGGAACTGAAGCGGCTCGTCGCGGATTACACACCGGAAAAGACAGCGGAGATCTGCCACCTCGACGTCGACCAGCTGCGCGAAGCCGCGCGGATGTATGCCTGCGCGGAGCGCGCGCCGATCATCTACTGCCTCGGCGTTACCGAGCATTCGACCGGAACCGAAGGCGTCATGAGCCTTTCGAACCTGGCGCTCCTGACCGGGAAGCTCGGGCGTCCCGGCTGCGGCGTGAACCCGCTGCGCGGCCAGAACAACGTTCAGGGTGCCTGCGACATGGGCGCGATCTCCACGGATTACCCCGGCTACCAGAAGGTAAATGACCCGGCCGCACAGGCGAAATTCGAAAAGGCCTGGGGCGTTCCGCTGAACCCGAAGCCCGGCCTGAAGGCGACCGAAGTGTTCCCGGCCGCGATCCGGGGCGAGATCCGGGGGCTGTATATCTGCGGCGAAGACCCGGTCGTATCGGATCCGGATACCGGCCACATCCTCGAAGCGCTGGATCGGCTCGACTTCCTGGTCGTCCAGGACCTGTTCATGACGAAGACCGCGGAGCATGCAGACGTGATCCTGCCAGCAGTCAGCTATACCGAGAAGGAAGGCACCTTTACGAACACCGAGCGCCGCGTGCAGCGCGTACGTAAGGCGATCGAGCCGCTGGCCGGCGCACGCACGGACATCGACATCCTCACGGATCTGATGAACGCGATGGGATATCCGCAGAAGCGCCTGACGCCCGCCGAGGTCATGGAAGAGATCGCCTCGGTCACCCCGAGCTACGGCGGCATCTCGTTCGGGCGGCTGGACGCCGGCGAGAGCCTGCAGTGGCCCTGCCCGACGAAAGATCATCCCGGCACGCCGATCATGCATGTGAACGGGCCCGTACGCGGAAAGGCCCTGCTTTATCCCACGGCATACCGCCCCGCGGCAGAGCTTCCGGATGAGGACTATCCTCTTCTGCTGACCACCGGACGGATCCTCGCGCAGTATAATGCGGGTTCGATGACATTGCGCGAGCCCGGAATCATGGAGATCGCCGGCGAAGGCTTCGTCGAGATCCACCCGGCCGACGCGGAGCGCCTCGGCATCGAACACGGCGAACGTGTGGCTGTGTTCAACCGCCGCGGTTCGATCACCGCGACCGCGCACGTCGGCGGAAAGGTCTCGGAAGGCGAAGTCTGGATGCCGTTCCACTTCCCGGACTCCCCGGTGAACTTCCTGACGAACGCCGCGCTCGACGAATTCGCCAGCATTCCGGAATACAAGGTCTGCGCCGTGAAGATCGGGAAGCTCTGAGTGAACTTTTAAAATGCCGGCGTCCCGCCGCATGCGGGATGCCGCCCTCCGAAAGAGCGGGGTTTCATATGAGTCTGGAGTTTAAATATGTGAGGATCCAGGGACGCGAGCTCGCCCGGAACACCATGCAGGGAAAAGGCGTCTTCAGTATGTGCTGGCAGCTGATTCAGAATCAGATCATGGATGAAGAGGACGCGGATCTCTACCGGGAGATCGACTCTTGGTTCGCGGAGCACCTCCCCTGGCCTCCGCAGTGCAAACGCCAGGAGCCGGTCATCTGCTGGTTTAAGACCGAGAACTCCGAAGAAATGCTGAAAATGATCGGCCCGGCGCTCTGGCTGCTGGACCGGTATCATCACCCCTATTATCTCGTGTATACGAACTCACCCGGCGAGATCGTCTATGAGGATCAGTACCAGATCGCGACGAAAACGGAAGGGCTGTTCACCGTCGAAGACGTTCAGGAGTCCTGGTCGCCGGATTGACCGTCCGGAGCTCGGGAGCCGGAAAAAACGACCGCGGCAGGATCTGTGTCCTGCCGCGGTTTTCTATGCTCTCTTCTCCGGTCTCTGTTCAGTTCGAAGCACTGCCGGGCCGTACTTTACGGACGCGCTTTCGGAACGTCCCCGTCCAGCACATCCTTATCGGCCAGGCCGCCCGCCAGGCCGCCCGCAAGACCTCCGGCCAGGCCGCCAGCCAGACCTCCGGCGAGCTTCCGGCCCGCCAGGTCCTTATGTGCCAGATCGTCGGCCAGCTTATCGGCTGCCGCGCCCTCGGCCAGGATCGCTCTGGAGTCTTCCCGATGCAGATGCTGACCTCCGGCCACCTCTTCCAGCTGATCCAGGTTCAGTTCGGCATCTTCCTGAGCGGAAATCTTCTTCTCTTCGGACATCATGGATCTCTCCTTTCTGAAACGCTTTATTCACCGCATCCGGTCTTTTATATCGCGATGCTGTAATAATATACAATCCTTCCGGCATTTGGAGACAGAAGCATTACACGGCTTTATCTTCACGGTAAAGCACATTGCCCTGCTTCCCATCCAGACGCAGCATGTCATCCCCGACCGCGCAGGCGGAATACAGTGTGTGCCCCAGCATGTTCGTGAGGATGTGTTCGTCCTCATGCGCCAGGATCTTCCGGCAGCACTCGAGCACGTTATCGATGATCTCCTTCTTAAAAACGAACGCGCCGTGGTTTCCGAGAACGTGGTCGTACAAACCGTCGAGGTCCCTGATCCGCTGCAGCGCGGCCATGTATCCGCTGACGTTTGAGGAGTGGTCGTCGAACAGCAGGACATTGTCATCGCAGACGTCTCCGATCATCAGCACGCGATCCTCCTCGATCAACGCGACGAGGCTCCCCGGGCTGTGGCCCGGGGCCATCAGCAGCTTCAGTGTCACGCCGCCCAGATCCATGACCGTATCCTCCGGCAGATCCTCCAGGATGCCGTCCGGTATCACGCGGAACTCCGACTCATCCAGCTCAAGTCCGTGAATCTTCACCAGGGAATCCCTGCGGAACGCAACGTCCCTGTGTTCCTCGAAGATCGGCATATCCTTCAGGTTCATATACGCGTGATCGAAGCAGTCCACGCCGCAGATATGATCGCAGTGTCCGTGCGTCAGCACCACCGTCAGCGGCAGCGGCGTGATCGCCTCCACGGCAGCCTTCACGTCTCCGAAGCCGAAACAGGTGTCCAGCAGGACCGCCCGCTCCTCGCCCACGATCAGATAGGCTGCGACATCCAGCGCGTCGACGACGCGGATGACGTGATCCGAGACTTTCTCATGCGAATATTTCGTAAGATCCATACTTTCCCCCTTATATCAGACCGTTTATCAGATCGTCCGAAGGTAAAAAAGGCCGGCAAAAAGCTGCCGGTCTTCCGCCTTTTCCAGTCATTCTTCTTCAATGGCTCCCACAGGACATATGTCCACGCACTGGCCGCAGTCAATGCACTCGGCGCTGTTCACATAAGCCGCACCGTCTCCCACCGTGATGGCACTCATCGGGCAGATCGATTCACACGCGCCGCACGAAATGCAGTCTTCTTCTCTCACATATGCCATAAAGGAGCCCCCTTTCAACGGACCGCCCTAACTGTAACACAACGGGCAGAGCCAAACAATACCCCGCCCGGAAATGCAGCGGGTCCGCCGTTTATCTTTTATAATAATACGCTCCGTCCCTGTATTCCAAATGGTCCGTCGTCGTCCGGTTGACCAGATCGGCCGCGAC
>JAFWDI010000017.1 GCA_017513125.1 Lachnospiraceae bacterium
CCCATTCTTTTAAAGAAGTAAGACCCCTTGAAGACGACGAGGTAGATAGGGCAGAGGTGGAAGCGCAGTAATGCGTGCAGCTGACTGTTACTAATCGGTCGAGGGCTTGATCTCATAAGACTCTGTAGAGCTTGTGGCTTTTCTCTGTATGCGGTTTTCAGGGTGTGATATGCCCTCGCGGCGCAGCCGCGAAGGCAGGAGGAGCAAAGCTCCGACGCCCTTGCCGGGATCTGCTGCCCGGCGAACATGGCCCGCTGGCTCAGTTGGTTAGAGCGCCGCCCTGTCACGGCGGAGGTCGTGGGTTCGAGTCCCATGCGGGTCGCTAAAAAGCCGAACGTCCACTGACGTTTGAAACAGATCGATCGGATTGCCGGTGTGGCTCAATTGGCAGAGCAGCTGATTTGTAATCAGCAGGTTATCGGTTCGAGTCCGATCACCGGCTTTTTTGCATATATGGGGGAATTCCCGAGTGGCCAAAGGGGACAGACTGTAAATCTGCTGGCAATGCCTTCGGTGGTTCGAATCCACCTTCCCCCACTCATCGGACTTCGGTCCGGCTCTAATATCGCGGGGTAGAGCAGTCCGGAAGCTCGTCGGGCTCATAACCCGGAGGTCGCAGGTTCAAATCCTGCCCCCGCAACTCACCTTTATAATTTAATCAGGTGTATGCCCAGATAGCTCAGTTGGTAGAGCAGTAGACTGAAAATCTACGTGTCGCTGGTTCGATTCCGGCTCTGGGCATTTTTTATTGCCAAAAAGGGAGGCTCTCCGCGGAGAGCCTCCCTTTTTCTGCTTTCTGTCTGTCCGGCAGCCGCCTTACGCGTCCAGATCCACCCAGCATGCGCGGAAACCGATATCCTGCGCGATCCACTTGCGGTCCTCGCGCATGTACAGCTCGAACATGCTCGCGGTCTCGCGGTCGAACCAGCTGCCGCCCTTCGCCAGCATACGCTCGCCGTAGTTGCGCATAAAGATCACGGGCTTGCGCTGCATGTGGTTCACGGGGAACATGCCGATCTGTTTGATGAGCAGGTTCGGCTCGGCGCCCGGCGCGGCCACGATATCCTCGACGCGCCCCAGCGTGTAGGCACGGTGCGTGATGTCCGGGTCATGGCCCGTGTAGTGCGGGTATTTGATCTCGGTCGAGAGGACGACGCCGTTATGCAGGTCCACGAAGTCCTCGGTCTCCAGTCCGGGGGTCAATGCATCGAACTTATACGTGCCCGGCGTTCCCGGAGGCACCAGACTGCCGTCGGGCAGGATGGCCTTCCAGTAAGGGCTGTCGGTGCTCTCGTCGACGTTCATGGCGCTGTCATTGTCCGGAATGATGTTGATCTCGCCGTTCATGAGCCGCATGCCCGCGAGGGTATCCCAGAGATTTCCGATCAGGTCCGTGACGCCGAAAGGCGTTCCGTCGTGCGTCCAGGTGGACGGGCCCGTGCCCGTCAGACTCGGCCACATGTGCATATCCATCGTGTGGCCCTTAAAGAAGCCCATGTAGACGCGCGTGGCGTGCTCGTGCGGGAAGTACACGTCGCAGCCGGACAGCGTGTTTCCGTGCGGATATGTGCCGTTCTTCCGGCACCACCAGGCGAGGGCCATGTACTCGGCATTGCTCATCAGGTGCCAGCCCCGGCCTTTCTTCGCGCAGAGCTCCTTCATCTCGTCGCGCTGGTACATCGCCGCCGGGTTCCGGCCGGGCAGCGAGTAGCCGCGTCCGTACCGGCTCACGTTCAGGTATTTGCTGACGTAGATCTCTTCCTTTACCTTCCCGTCCACGATGAACGCGGAGCAGGGCTCCTTCGGCGCGCCCTCCATCACGTCGGACCACAGGAACATGGGGATCCGCACCATGACCGAGGGAAGCCCCAGATCGTCGAACAGCAGAGTGTTCTTTCCGCCGGAAGCGGCTTCCAGAGCGAATTTCTCCGCTTTCCAGTCGTCCGGGTCCGCGGGCGCGGGCTCCGGCTCGGGGACATAGCCGGGTTTCGGCCGCTTCGCGTGGACGCGGAAGCCCAGATCGTCGATGTATTCGGTTTCGTAATGCTCGTAGCCATCCACAGGAAGTATCAGTTCGCTCATATTTGACCTCCTTGCAACAGAACGATCACAATGTTTACGTACTCAGTATACTTTCTTTGGAAAGATATTGATAGACAATGTGTTTTTTCACTGCTATAATTTGCTCGCACCGCATTCGGCCGGACCGAAGCGATAGCAGAAAGGAAATTGCATATGGAAAGAAAAAGGACTGATGTCCGCAAACTCGCAGGCATGGCGCTGCTGACCGCAGTTGTCGTCATTCTCCAGCTTCTGGGTTCGTTCATCCGTTTCGGCCCGTTCTCGATCTCGCTGGTCCTGATCCCGATCGTGGTCGGCGCCGCGCTTTACGGCGCGGGCGCGGGCGCATGGCTCGGCTTCGTTTTCGGACTGGTCGTTCTGCTGTCTGGCGACGCCGCAGCGTTTCTGGCCATTTCGCCGGCCGGGACGATCCTGACGGTCCTGCTGAAAGGCACCCTCGCGGGTCTTATCGCAGGTCTGGTCTACAGAGCTCTGTCCGGAAGAAAGAAGGGCCCCGATGGGACGCAGCAGGATACGCTGTCCGCGAAGCCCCTGGCGGTGATCGCCGCGGCGATCGTCTGCCCGGTCGTGAACACGGGCATCTTCCTGTTATGCTCCGTGCTGTTCTTCCTCCCGACGATCACCGAGTGGGCTGCCGCGCTGGGATTTGAGAGCGCCGGAAAGTACATGATCTTCGGCATGGTGGGCGGAAACTTCCTGTTCGAGCTTCTGTTCAACATCGTTTTGAGCCCGGTGATCATCCGCCTGATTCGGATCCGGAAGAAGACCCGCACCGAGTGATGCGGACGGATCGGATCGCGCGAACGCGCGGTCCCGCCGGACAGATACACACAGTTTTTACACAGCCGCCCGTTTCGGGCGGCTTTTTTCACGCCCGCGTTTCCGGGGCAATGTTCCCGCGCCCGAACATCTGACTTGAACACCCCCGACGAATCGGAGTATCATGAGATGGCAGGCACGGAAAATGTGCGCAGAAACGAAAGAAAGGAGCTCGTCATGATACTTTCATTTGATCAGTCCGTAAAACTAATCTATGGAGAAAACGCGCTCGCTTCCCTCGGGGAGATCGCGGATGAACTGGGCGCGAAAAAGGCACTTATCGTCTGCGACCCCTTCATCCACAGCTGCGGATACGCGGAGAAAGCCGTGAACGTGCTGCGCGGCGCGGGAAAGGACGCAGTCGTTTTTGATGAGAACGAGTCGAACCCTGCCATTGCAGCCTGTGAGAAAGCCTATGACCTCTGTGTGAAAGAACAGTGCGACTTCGTGATCGGTCTGGGAGGCGGAAGCAACCTGGACTGCGCGAAGGGCGTGAACATCCTCCGGTTTAATGAGGCGCCGCTGATTCGTTACGCGAACATGGCGGAGCCCTTCGACGTCGGACACGGCCTGGTCATGATTCCCACGACAGCGGGAACGGGCAGCGAACTGTCCGACGGCGCGATCCTTTCCGACGAGCATCACATCAAGCATAACTTCATCGCCGGCATTCCTTTCGCGGATTATGCCATTCTGGACCCGATGCTGTCGGCCGGCATGCCGCCGAAACTCACGGCGTCCACCGGACTTGACGCGTTCACGCATGCCTGCGAGGGCTACACCGGCATCCTGTCCTCGCCGATGCCGCAGTTCTTCGCGGAGAAGACGATGGACACCATTGCCGAGTACCTGCCCAGAGCGGTCGCGGACGGCAGCGACATGGAGGCGCGCGGGAAGATGGCCGTCGCGTCCTGCGTCGGCGGATATCTCCTCAGCAAGGCCCACACGCACGCGGGCCACTCCGTCGGGCAGACGATCGGCGGATATTTCGACATTCCTCACGGCTTTTCCTGCGCTTACGCGGAGCCCTGGGTCCTGGAGTTCAATGCCCCGGCCGTCCCCGAACTGACGAAGCGGGTCGCGGAGTCGCTGGGCGCCGTGTTTACCGGAGACGAGACCCCGGAGGAGATCGGCGCGAAAGCGCGCGACGCGCTTATCGAGTTCCGCGACGTGAAGTGTCTGACGCCGGATATCCGGTCCTTCGCCTATGACGTCTCGAAGTTTGAGGAGATCGCGGAAGTGATCGAAGTCGAGACCTTCCAGCAGTTCAATCCGAGGAAGATGACCGCGGCCGACGCGCTGGTGATTCTGAAGAAGATGTACGGGGTCGAAGAGTAGAACAGAGACAGATGCGAAAGAACGCAGACCGCATCGGAGCCACAGGAGAGACAAATGAAAAAAACGATACTTCGCAGCTATGCCCGCCTGATCGCAAAAAGCGGGGTAAATGTTCAGAAAGGCCAGGAGGTCTTCATCCTGGCGGGGCTGGATCAGCCCGCGTTCGTGCAGATGGTCGCGGAAGAGTGCTATAAGCTGGGCGCCTCCCGCGTGGTCGTGGACTGGGAGTATCAGGCGCTGACCCGCGTAGACCACAAGTACTGCACGGTGGAGACGCTGGGAAACCTGACCGATTACCAGAGAGCACGCTGGGAGCACTATCTGAAGACGTTCCCCTGCCGGATCTATCTGGATTCGGACGATCCGGACGGCCTGAAGGGAGTCGACCAGGAGAAGATGCTGAAGGCGCAGCAGATGCGGTTCCCGCAGGTGCGGGAATACCGGGATAAACTGGAGAACCACTATCAGTGGTGCATCGCGGGCGTGCCGGGCGAAGCCTGGGCGAAGAAGATCTTTCCGGAGCTGACGAAGCATCAGGCGGTCGAAAAACTGTGGGAGGCGATCCTGATGACCAGCCGCGTGACGGACGACCCGATCGCCGCCTGGGAGGAGCACAATGCCGATCTGAAGGCGCGCTGCGACTACCTGAACGGTCTGGGCATCGATAAGCTGCATTATACCGCGGGAAACGGCACGGACCTCACGGTCGGCATGATACCGGAGGGCATCTTCTGCGGCGGCGGGGAGACCAGCCTGGAGGGCATCTTTTTTAACCCGAACATTCCGACGGAGGAATGCTTTATTTCCCCGAAGCGCGGCGAGGCCGAGGGCATCGTCTATGCCTCGATGCCGCTGAGCCGGGACGGACAGCTGATCGATAAATTCTGGATCCGTTTCCACGAGGGAAAGGCCGTCGAGTGGGACGCGGAATTAAATCCCCAGCTGCTGACGAACATCATCACCTCGGACGAAGGCGCGGCGTATCTGGGCGAATGCGCGCTGGTTCCGTTCGACTCGCCGATCCGAAACAGCGGGATCCTGTTCTACAATACTCTGTATGACGAGAATGCGGCCTGCCACCTGGCGCTGGGAACGGGATTTGCGGACACGATCCGGGGATTTGCCGAGAAGACGCTGGAAGAGTGCCGCGCGCTGGGCGTAAACGATTCGATGATTCACGTGGACTTTATGATCGGCACGGAAGACATGAATATCGACGCGATCACGCGGGACGGAAAGACCGTCCCCGTGTTCCGGAACGGAAACTGGGCGTTCTGAGAAAGGAGATCCTATGGATTACGGAAAGAAAGCAGCTGAACTCCTGAACCGGGAGGGCGTCGTGTGCGCTCCTTCGGTGTTCGGGGCCTTCGCCGACGTGTGCGGCATTTCGGAAGAGCAGGCACTGAAGACAGCGGCCTGTTTCGGCGGCGGCATGCGTCTGGGCAGTGTCTGCGGCGCCTGCACCGGTGCTCTGATGGTCCTGGGCCTGAAGTATGCCTCGGGCGATCCGGACGATCCCGAAGCGCCCGCTGCCCCGAACGAGCAGGCGGTCCGGTTCCTGGAGGAGTTTAAGAAGCGCCGGGGCTCCTGCCTCTGCCGCGAGCTTCTGGGCTGCGACCCGAATACGGATGAGGGTTATGCCATCGTGGAGGAGAAGGCATTGTTCGAGACCGTGTGCCCGCAGATGGTGCAGACGGCGGGAGAGATCCTTCAGGAGATGCTCGGACTTGATAAATAACCTGTAAATGCGATATCATGATATTGCGCCCGAAAGGAGGAGCGGATGCCCTGCATTAAGCTGACGGCTCCGGTTTTCCGAAGCCGGAATCATAGCAGACAGGAACTTTAACGGAAAGGGAACATTTTAAAAAGGAGAAAAGTATGTTAACAGCCAGAGAGAATTATTACCAGGCCGCGAAAGGCTTAAATCCTGACCGCTTCGCGAACCAGTACGAAGCCCTTCGGCTCTGCATGCACCCGGGCTATCTTCACAGCCCTTCGCCGAAGCCGGGCGAAGAGAACATCGTGAACGCCTGGGGCGTCACGAACAGCTATCCTCTGGGTTCGCCGGGCGGATTCCCGGTGCACACTCCGGATAAGATCGTCATTAAGGACATCGAAAACTGGAAGGAATATGTGAAGGCGCCCAGCCTGGACTTCCCGCAGGAAGAGTGGGATATGTTCCGCGAGGTCTATGATTCCGTGGACACGACGCAGGCTTATAAGGCCGTCTTCGTCGCGCCCGGCCTGTTCGAGCAGTGCCATCACCTCGGCGAGATCCAGAACACCCTGATCAACCTCACCTGCTATCCGGACGAGATGGAGGAGCTGATCAAGTACCTGACCGAGTATGAGCTCCGCCTGGCCGAGCTGATCTGTGATAAGCTGAAACCCGACGCACTGTTCCACCACGACGATTTCGGTTCCCGCACGAACCTCTTCATGCCGCCGGATGTCTGGGAAGAGTTCTACGTCCCCGCATATAAGCAGATCTACGGCTACTATAAGACCCACGGCTGCGAGCTGGTCATCCATCACTCCGACAGCTACGGTGTGCCGCTGGTCCCTTATCTGGTCGAGATGGGCATCGACGTGTGGCAGGGATGCATGTCCTCGAACGACCTTCCGAACCTCACCAGAGAGTGGTGCGGAAAGATCGGCTTCATGGGCGGCTTCGACGGCGCGGACTTCGATAAGGCCGACTGGGACGCGGAAGACATCCATAAGAGAGTCTATGAGTTCCTCGACCAGTGCGATCCGAAGGCCTTCATCCCCTGCGTCGGACAGGGCGGCCCCGGCTCGATCTACGACGGCGTGTACGAGGCGATCCTCGCGGCGATCGATGATTACAATGTCGAGAAGTTCGGCATCAAGCGCGAAGAGATTACCCGTCTGCCGCTTCAGTTCGAGAAGAAGGGATACATGTAAGCGAAAAACGGCGGACCCGCGTAATTTTGAAATATTACGCTTGTCTAACCGAATAACGCCTGTTTATAATGACCGAAACAATTTGTACTGCATATGCTGATACGACCTATCATACATATCTACAGGGCAAACTGAACAGGCGGTGGTCATTCCATTAGCCGGGTCCGAAAGGACAGCGGACATAGACCGATCTATGGACTGCGGGACAGTAGTACTTGTTCCGCAGTCTTTTTATATGCTTCCCTCCGTTCCCCCGGGACAGGGATCATAAAAAGGCTGCACAGGGCAGTCTTTTTGTTTGCCTCAAAGACGTCTTCGGGGAGGAAAGGAAAGATCATGGCAGAGAAAACGATGAGTGAGAGCAGGGCAGTGAACGGCACGCCGGCCGGCGGCGAAACGGCCGGGATCGTAAATCAGACCGCGGCTGTGGGCGTGTTCGGCAATGTCGCGCTCTCGGCATTTAAACTGTTTGCGGGCATCTTCGGTCATTCGGCGGCGATGGTGTCCGACGCGGTGCATTCCCTGTCCGATGTGTTCGCGACGCTGATCGCGTTCGTCGGACGGAAGATCTCCGAAAAGCCGGCGGACCGCGAGCATCCGTACGGACATGAGCGTTTCGAGTGCATCGCCTCCGTGATCCTCGGCGCGATCCTGATCGCGACCGGCGTGAAGATCGGACTCGGCTGCATCGAGGCGATTCTGGACCGGAGCTATCTCACCGCGGCGCAGCCGGGCGTGATCGCGCTGATCGCGGCTCTGGTCTCGATCGCGGTGAAGGAAGCGATGTTCTGGTACACGATGCGCCAGGCGAAGAAACTGAATTCCAGCGTCTTTAAGGCGGACGCCTGGCACCATCGGTCCGACGCGCTTTCGTCGATCGGCGCTCTCGTCGGCATCGCGGCTGCCCGACTGGGCTTCCCGGTCATGGACTCGGTCGCGGGCCTGGTGATCTCCGTGGTGATCCTGGTCGTCGCGGTGAAGATCATCCTGGGAGCGGTAAATAACACGCTCGACCGGTCCGCGGACCCGGAGACCGAGAACGGCATCCGCAGCGCGATCGGCGAGTATGCCGGGGAAGCAGGCATTGACCTGACGATCGACAGTCTGATCACGCGGCAGTTCGGGGATAAGATCTACGTGGATCTCGAGATCGGTGTGGACGGAGACCTGATCCTGAAAGATGCGCACGACATCGCGGAGAATGTGCATGAAGTGATCGAAAGGAATTTCGAAAACGTGAAGCATGTGATGGTGCACCTGAACCCGAACGGGTACGATTACACGGTGCGGGGATAAAACATAAATAAGATAAGGGTGTACGGCTGGACCGTACACCCTTTTTTAATGTCTGTTTTATCTGTGGGATCCGTGTTCGGCAGGCCGCCGGTCCGGTCACATGATCTCTCCGTCGCCCTCCGTCCGGAGCGCCTCCTCCTGCGCGGCCTGAATGTCCGCGTACATCGAGAGGATCGGTTTCACATCTTTATTCCGCATATGCCGGTCGACGTAGTTCTTCGTCGCCCTCATGACCAGCGGCGACAGGACCAGCACGCCGATCAGGTTGGGTATCATCATCAGGCCGTTGAACGTGTCGGAGATGTCCCAGGCCAGCTGCGCCTTCATGATCGAGCCGAGGAAGACGATGACCACGAAGATGATGCGGTAGACCTTGACCGCCTTATCGCCCAACAGGTATCCGCACGCGGTCGAGCCGTAATGGCTCCAGCCCAGCACGGTGGAGTAGGCGAACAGCAGGATCGCGATCGCGATGAAGCCTGCACCGACGGGTCCGAAGACCTGCGAGAACGCATAACTCATGTACGTGCTCGATGCGATGCTCTCGGCACCCGCAGCGACCGTACCGGTGGAGAGGTCGATCACGCCGGAACCCAGGATCACGACTGCGGTCAGCGTGCAGACGATGATCGTGTCGGCGAACACTTCGAAGACGCCCCACATGCCTTGACGGACCGGCTCTTTCACGTTCGAGCTCGAGTGGACCATGACCGAGGAGCCGAGACCGGCCTCGTTCGAGAAGACGCCGCGCTTGAAGCCCCATTTCATGGCCGCCGCGATGCCGGCGCCGATGCCGCCGCCGACCGCCGCTCTGATGGAGAACGCGCACTTGAAGATCGAGGCGAAGATCGCCGGGATCTGGTTCGCGTGAAGAACGATCAGGATGAGCGCGGCGATGAAGTAGATGATGACCATGATCGGCACGAGCTTTTCGGTGACGGCCGCGACGCGCTTCAGGCCGCCGACGACCACCAGGCCGACCAGGATGACCAGGATAATGCCCATGACGTATGTCGGCAGACCGAACGCAGCCTCGACGTTCGAGACCATGGAGTTCACCTGGCTCATGTTTCCGATGCCGAACGATGCCAGCAGGCAGAAGATACTGAAGAGGACGGCCAGTACGGCGCCGATCTTTTTGCAGTGCTTCAGCGAACCGAGACCCTCTTTCAGGTAGTACATCGCGCCGCCGTGCCAGGCACCCTTCTCGTCCTTCTTACGGAAGAGGATACCCAGGACATTTTCGGAATAGTTCGTCATCATTCCGAAGAATGCGATCAGCCACATCCAGAAGACCGCGCCGGGTCCGCCTGCCGCGATGGCGCCGGCCACACCGACGATATTACCGGTGCCGACCGTAGCCGCCAGAGCGGTGCACAGCGACTGGAACTGCGAGATCGAGTGATCTTTCGTGTGGCGCGTGATGTGCCTGTCTCTGAAGATCGCGCCGATCGTGTTCTTTATCCAGTGGCGGAAATGACTCAGCTGGAAGAACTTCGTCAGGATCGTCATGATGACGCCGGTGATGCCCAGCAGGATCAATGCGGGCCAGCCCCACACGAAGCCGTTGACCGTGTCATTGATATGGGTAATAGTCTCAATCATATGGCCGTTCTCTCTTCCTTTTCGTGATGTGGGTGATCGGGGTGCAGATAATTTTTTTTGAATGATGCTAATATGTATTTGCTGATATGTCCTTTATTCTACACACGGCTTTTTATCTGCGCAACCGAAAAATAACCCGGATCATTCGTTTTTTTCGGAATACGCAAAACCTGCGGAAGCAAGCCGCGCCTCCGCAGGTTTCGAATGTGTCGGATGTATCGGCCGGATCGCTTTCCGGCATGGCTTCCGGTCAGGGCAGGATCGCGCCGCCCTTAAGCAGCAGCTCTTTCAGCTCCGCGTAGGGAACGTCCCTGACAGGGATGCCCTTCTTCACCGCGATCGCCGCCGCGGCGCCGGCCGCCTGGCCGAAGCACATGCAGTGCGGGATCAGGTTGAAGAACTCGCTGAACTCGCCGTCCGCCGAGAATGCCCGGCAGGCCACCAGGAAGCCTTCGATGTCTTTCGGGACCAGCGCCCGGTAGGGGACGAAGGTCTTCGGGTGCTCGAGAGAGGCGTCGCCGCGGTCATTGTCCGCGAAGATCGCGATGGTGTCTTCGTAGGGCTCGTCCAGATCCATGTCTTCTTCGGTCAGATAGTATTCGCCGATCATGCGCAGACCGCCCGACGTGCCGAGCTGCGGTGCGGTCAGCATGATGAAACTCTTCTCGAATCCGGGCATGTACTTCTTCAGAAGCTCGAAGCTCTTTACCGCGTAGGCGCGCGCGCTCGTGTCGACGTAGGTCATTTCCTCGGGCTCGGTCTGGTGCAGGGAGCCGATCAGCCGGTGTACCCAGACCACGCCGGTCTGGTTTTCGAGCAGGCCGTAGCAGAAGAACGGCCGGCCGCCCTCCTCTGTGATCTTCTTCGACGCTTCGGCGATCACCTCGGGCTCCTCGGTCCGGAGACGATCGTACTTTTCGATATCCACGTTCGCGATCCAGAAGCAGAAGCCGAACTGGGCGATGCGGGAGCCGGGGCGCATATACTCGACCTTTTCGGTGTTGATATCGCGCACCAGGTCGCCGTCGCCGGTGGAGTCGATGACGACCTTCGCCATCAGCGCCTGCCTGCCGGACTTCGTCTCGACCAGAACGCCCTTCACGGTGTTTCCGTCCATGATCGGGGCCGCGACCCAGGAGTGCAGCAGGAGCTCCACGCCCGCCTCCGCGCACATGATGTTCAACTCGTCCTTGCCGATCTCAGGGTCGATGACCGCCGAGTAGATGGCGACGTCCTCGCCTTCCCGGTTCTTCCGGACGTAAAAGTGCCGCATGTTCGCCTTCAGGTATTTCGTGACCTCGGCGGGATCCGGTTTTCCCCAGGCTTCGGGAGCCGTGAAGCTCGCCGCGTCCCTGGCGGCCAGACGGGAGATGTACTCCTGGCAGAAACCGCCGATCCACTGCCGGCCGTAGATGTCTCCGAGGTTCGGAATGATGTTCACCAGTCCGCCGGTAGCCATGCCGCCCAGATGTCCGTACCGCTCCAGAAGGACGGTCTTCGCGCCGTTTCTGGCTGCGGTGATAGCCGCCGCCACGCCGCCGGGGCCGCCTCCGACCACGACGACATCCACGTCGCGGACGACTTTGATCTCGTGTCCGGGTTCGGCATAGGTGCGATCTTCCGTCAGACCGTGCCGTTCGATCTCCTGATCGTGCGGCATGTCATAAACGGAATAGACTCCTGCTCCATACTTGGTCATGATAATGCTCCTTTCTGTGTTCGTTCTTTCATCGGATCCCGCGTCCGAAATATTTCAGGATATCGTAGCTTCCGAGCTCCCGCATGTGGGCTCCCGTGAGCTGGAGGCGGATGCCGTTCGCGCTCGTTCCGTAGAAGAAGCCGCTGTCGTGCAGGATCCGGCGGTTGAAGACCACCAGGCCCTGGCAGCCGTTGCACTTCTCCTCGATCCACTGCAGCAGATAAACCTCCGGCCTCAGCTTGATGTAGAAGCAGGGGCTGGACCAGGTGGCGCCGCCGGCATTGTTCGGCTGGAAGATCGTCCAGCTGTAGCTTTCCGGAGAGCTGTAGATGTGGATGGACTGCATGGTCTCGCCGTAATTCCAGGCGAAGCACTTTCCGACCAGCTCGTCGGTGAAGTAGTGGCGTCTCGCAAACGGCGGCTTCAGATCGCCGTACCGCAGGGTGCCGAAGAACACCTGTGCGCCGGTCTCCCACTCGCTGCGCCAGTTGCCCAGGCCCGCGATAACCGTCGTGGTCAGGCCGTTCCGGAAGTCCAGCACCTGCGACATGCAGGAGAGGTCCGGGTCGCCCGTCATCATGTGGGAGAAGAAGTACAGGTCTTTATCCGGCCGGTAGCAGGCGTACTTCTCTTCGGACCAGGCTCCGTCCTTAAACCGCCATCTCAGACGGTCGGCGGAGAGGATCTCGTACTCGACGGCATTCGCCGGGTCGCCTTCCGCGGCCGCGTTCCGGCCGGTGCCGCTCCAGGGAGCGGGAGCGTAGCGCTCATTATCCGGAAGGACCGTGAACTTCCTGCCCGCGAGATCGCCGACGGCGGGAAGGTGATTATAGGACTGCATGATGTTTACCGAGGTGCCGGCCAGAATGTCCTGCTTCGCCGCGGCGCAGGCGAGCGCTTCCTCGCGCTTCATCGGAACGTCGATGTCCATGGGCCGGTACGCATACCGCGCGCCCTTCTTTTCGCCGTAGCCCCGGAACACCTGCTCCCGGTCCCCGGCGGAAGTGATCGGCTCGAGGTGGGCCGCGTCGCCGGTGAGCTCGAGGACCGCGTGTGTGAAGCGGTAAGTCAGGCTGTTATCCTCTCCGAAGCCGAATTCCAGACCGAACGCGTCCATGTCGAAGAAGTCCATGACGTCGATATGCATCTTACCTGAAAACTCCGGCTCCCAGCGGGCGCAGACGTAGGTCTCGTCGTTTATGATGATGTAGTCCGCGGCCTGGGTCACGGTAATTCCGCCGGCCTTTTCGCCCAGCTCCACGACCGTGCAGCAGACCACGCTGGGGTAGAAGGTCAGGATCTCGGTCCCGTCTTCGAACTGCCAGTGAAGGCCGCGGCCCTCGATCCGGCTCGTGGTGGTCTGGAGCTCCGAGGGCTTTTCGTTACTGCCCGTGTCGATCCAGCCGAGATAGTACTGGCGCTGGACTTCCCGCGGGATGTCGCGGTAAGAGCTCGGCGGCCGCTGGCCGGTCAGGTCATAGCCCACGGGGACCGTGACCCCGAACCAGGTCTCGAAGGCGGTCGCCGCGCAGGTCTCCAGGTTCAGGATCAGGTGCCAGGCGCGGTCGGTGCCGGGGACCTGATGGCTCAGGAGGCCGATGCCGTTTTTCTCCGCCCACGAGAACGGGGCGGTAAAGGTCTCGCCGTTTTCGGTGCAGGTCAGGGCCCCGTCCGTTCCGAACTCGTAGCGGAGCTCATCCGGCGCGAAAGGGCTTTCGGAACGGAACGCGAAGGACGCGGGACCGCCGTACGGTTCCCGGCCTTCCGCCGCAGGGGATTCCCGCAGTTTTTCGATGACATATTCTTCGGTGAGCGGGTCATACTCGGTAAAAAACATGGTCTTCCTCCTTTCGGATATCCGGTCTGCGGGAGCGGATCCTGCACGGGCGGACTCCGTGACGATAATAGGTGAGATGGTACAAATCGAGGTTATTTATTCAAAGAAATTATAGTAATTATAAACAGGTTTTTCCACCATTCTTTCGAATGGTCATTGGAATGGATTGATTAAAGCTATATACTTATAAGGAAAACGATATGCCTGCCGGCCGGGATCGCCGCATCGGGCCGGGGCATTGGAATATGGTCAAAAATTAGCGCCGCCGGAAGCGCCGGCGCGCGGTTTTAAGGAAAATCAAGGAGGAACTTATGGTAAACGTTGAGAAAAGCTTTGTGAACAACATGTTTTCGGTCGAGGGCAAGGTCGCCATGGTCACCGGCGCGACCGGTGCGCTGGGCTGCGTGCTGGCGAAGGCGTACGGTTATGCCGGCGCGAAGGTCTTCATGACCGGCCGGAATGAGAAGAAGCTGCAGGCTCTGCAGGATGAGTTCGAGGCCGAGGGCATCGACTGCGCGTTCTTCGTGGCGGATCCTCAGGTCGAGGACGACGTGAAGGCCCTGGTCGCGGCCTGCGTGGCGAAGTACGGCGAGGTGAACATTCTGGCGATCTGCCACGGATATAACAAGCCCGCGAACATCCTGGACCAGTCCGTCGAAGACTGGCAGTTCATCATGGACGCCGACTGCAAGTCCGTGTATATCGTCTGCAAGTACGTGGCCGAGCAGATGGTCGCGCAGGGCAAGGGCGGAAAGATGATCGTCGTGACCTCGCAGCGCTCGAAGCGCGGCATGGCCGGCTACACCGGATACTGCACTTCGAAGGGCGGCGCGGACCTGATGGTCTCGTCGATGGCATGCGATCTGACCGCGAAGTACGGGATCAATGTCAACTCCCTCTGCCCGACCGTGTTCCGCTCCGACCTGACCGAGTGGATGTTCGATCCGGATTCGGAAGTGTATAAGAACTTCCTGAAGAGAGAGCCGATCGGCCGCCTGGCCGAGCCGTCCGACTTCGTCGGATTTGCGCTGTTCCTGTCTTCCGAGGCGAGCGCGTTCATGACCGGTGCGAACTATGACTGCTCCGGCGGTTACCTGACCTGCTGATGCCGGTCCCGGAAGCGCACTGTTAAGGAGGACAGACATGGCGAAGAAAACGATCATCACGGTCGCATGCACGGGCGCGTGGCCTAAGAAGGAGAACAACCCGAACGTTCCGATGACGCCGCAGGAGATCGCGGACGATGTGTATGACTGCTGGCTGGCAGGCGCCGCCGTCGCGCACCTGCATATGCGGGACGACGAGGGGAACGGCACCATGAGCGCGGACAAGTTCCGCGAGACCGTGACGCTGCTGCGCGAACAGCATCCGGACTGCGACATCGTCCTGAACCTGACGACCTCCGGCGATCTGTATGCGACCGATGAGACGCGCCAGGCGCATCTGGAGGAGCTTCGCCCCGAGATGGGTTCCTACGACTGCGGTTCCATGAACTGGCTGCATTCCGGCCTGTTCATCAACTCCCCGAAGTTCCTCGAAGAACTCGGAAAGAACATGCAGGAGTGGGGCGTGAAGCCCGAGATCGAGGCGTTCGATCCGGGCATGATCGGAAACGCCGCGTATTATCTGAAGAGAGGCGTGCTGAAGGCGCCGCTTCATTTCCAGATGTGCATGGGCTGCGCGAACGGCATCCCCGGTTCGACGAAGAACCTGCTGTTCATGGTCGAGACCATGAACCAGCTTTGCCCGGGCTCGACCTGGAGCGCGTTCGGCGTCGGTCATTCCGCGATGGAGATCCTTTACGCGACCGTGGCCCTCGGCGGCCATATCCGCGTGGGCATGGAGGACAATGTCATGTACTCGAAGGGTGTCCTGGCCGAGAGCAACCGCCAGTTCGTCGAGCGTGCCGCGCGGGTCATCCGCGAGTTCGGAAATGAAGTGGCCACCCCGGCGGACGCCCGGGAGATCCTGGGGCTTAACAAATGACCTGGGGACCATCCTTTATGTATTATCACTGCGATCGGTGCGGGAAGAAGTTTAAATACGAACTCGCACTGATCCCGGTGATGGGAGACGCGTTCGGGCGCTGCCCCGTCTGCGGGACCCCGGGGGTCTACGAGAGGGACGGCGCGCGGATCGTCAACGACACAGAGTATGAGGAAGTCGACGATGATTAAGAACATTCTGATCTGCGGCGCAGGCATGATGGGCAAAAATATCGCGTTCGTTTTCGCGGGCAATCCGGATTATTCCGTAGTCCTTTATGACCTGTACGAGACAGATGTGCCGGGCGGGATCCGCTCGAACACGAAACAGCTGGTGGAGAAGGAAGTCATGACGGAGGCGGATGTGGAAGAGCGCCTCGGCCGGATCTCCTTTACGACAGATCTGGACAGCGACGGCATCCGGAACGCGGACTTCGTGATCGAGGCGGTCTTCGAGGACATGAAGATAAAGCAGGAGACCTTCGCGAAGCTCGAAGAGCGCTGCCGGCCCGACACGATCTTCTGCACGAACAGCTCGGTCATGAGTCCTTCGGAGATCTCGGCGAAGCTGCGGCACAGGGAACGGTTTGTCGGGACCCATTTCTGGAATCCGGCACACCTCATTCCGCTGGTGGAAGTGATCAAGAGCGACGCCTCTTCCGACGAGACCGCGCAGACCGTCATGGACGTGCTCGCGGGCGTCGGGAAGAAGCCGGTCCTCTGTAAGAAAGACGTGCCCGGCTTCATCGCGAACCGGATGCAGCACGCGCTCTGGAGAGAGGCGATCTACATCGTGGAGCAGGGCATTGCGGATGCGAAGACCGTGGACGATGCGGTAAAGTATTCGTTCGGCCTACGCCTGCCGCAGCTGGCGCCGCTGGAGAATTCCGACATGGTCGGAACGCAGCTGACCGTGAACATCCACGACTACATTCTGAAGGATCTCTGCGATTCGCACGAGGCGTCTCCGCTGCTGCGCGAGATGCTCGCCGACGGGAAGCTCGGCTTCAAGTCGGGAGAGGGCTTCATGAAGTGGACCGAGGAAGAGACGAAACAGTCTGCAGCGGATCTGAACGAGTATCTGATCCGCATGCTTTATAACAAGTAAGATTCCAATTTAAAGCAGGAGGAATAAAAACATGGGAAAAACCGTATTTGTTGACCTGACGCACCCCTTCAGCGCCGAGATTCCGCGCTGGCCGTATTTCGACAAGCCCGAGATCGACAACACCCACACGATGGCGAAGGGCGGCGTTCTGACGCAGAGCATCAAGTGCACGATGCACACCGGCACGCACTGCGACGCTCCCCGTCACGTCATGGAGTATGAGTTCGACGGCCGCCGCGCGCGCTACACGCACGAGATGCCCATCGACGCGTACACCGGCCAGGCTGTCGTTCTGAAGATCGATATCGAGCCCTGGGGCCTGATCACGGATAAGCACCTGGACGAAGCCTGTGCGAAGTACGGCATTGACCAGGCTGATCTGGAAGGCAAGATCATCTGCCTGAACACCGGCATGCACCGCCTGTTCGACGACTCGAAGGCCTACTATCACTATGCCGCCGGCACCGGCCTGGAGGCGGGCAAGTGGTTCGTGAAGAATAAGGTCAAGTGCGTCGCGATGGACTCGCAGGCTCTGGATCACCCGCTGCACACCGCCATGGGCAATAACGGCATGACCCGCATGAACCTGCTGGGCGCGACCGGCAAGCCGATCACGGAAGAGTACATCGAGCTGTTCGGCGAGGAAGCCTACGCGAAGTTCGATAAGTTCACCTACATCAAGCTGTACGGTGAGGAAGCCTACATGGAGTATGCCGGCGACCTCGAGAACATCGGCGTCTGGGGCACCTGGGAGCCCTGCCATAAGGAAATGCTCGGCCACGGCATCGTCGGCGTCGAGAACCTGGGCGGCGACCTGGACAAGATCCCTCCGGGAGTCTGGTTCCGCTTCAACTGCTTCCCGCTGCGCTGGTACATGGGCGACGGCTCCATGGCGCGCTGCACCGCCGAGATCGACGAAGACCTGCTGGTCCCCGGCGTTCCGGACCGCACCTATGCGTACGGCGGAACCGGCTTCGGCTTCTCCGAGGGCAACGGCGACAGCGGTCTCGAGTACATGCAGAGACTGTTCTCGCGGAATAAGAAGTAATTTCCGGAATCGGAAGCTGCGATTTCCGAAAACGGGAATGACCGGCACAGAGAAGAGCCGCCCTTCGGGGCGGCTCTTTTTTCGCGCAATGCCGGAAATTTTTTCGCGACGGATTGAATCCCGGTCCGAAAAAGGAGTATGTTAAGTCTAAAGGAGGTCGGAAGGAAAGCATATGAATACGATTACGGAACAAGCCCGGGAGATCCCGGTAAAGAAGGAAACCGACGTCGTCGTGATCGGCGGCGGAATCTCCGGCATTGCCGCCGCGGTGGCCGCGAGGCGCTGCGGGGCGGAGGTGACATTGATCGAGCGGAGCGTCTGTCTGGGCGGGCTGGCCACGAACGGCCTGGTCTGCGTGTATTTCCCGCTGGACGACGGCGCGGGAAACCGCATCATGGGCGGACTGGCGCAGGAACTGCTGCATACGACGATCAAGTATGGCTTCAATGACCTTCCCGACTGCTGGAAGGACGGTCCGCTGCGGGTCGAGGATCAGCCGCCCGGAGCCCGTTACCGCACGACGTTCAACATCCCGGCCGCGGTGCTCGCCTTCGACGAGCTGGTGCAGAACGAGGGCATCGACGTGATGTTCGATACCGCTTTCTGCGCGCCGGTCATGGAGGGGAACACGATCAAAGCCGTTCTTGTCGAGAATAAATCCGGCAGGACCGCCTTCGCCGCGAAGGTCTTCATCGACGCCTCGGGCGACTCCGACCTGCTGTACCGCTCCGGCGTGCCGACAGAGACCGATCCGGAGTGCATCTGCTCGTCCTGGACGCACGAGATCGACGCATCGGCGTTTGCGGAAAGCTTCGCGAAGGGCGGCCTGAAAGCTGCCGCGCCGCTGCGGTGGTTCGGCCTGCGTCCCGACGTGGACAACACGAATTCGGTCATCCCGAAGTTCGACGCGACGGACGCGGACCAGCGCAATGCCTACATCCGCCTCAGCAGAAAACTGATGCTCGACTACCTGAAGCAGAACCAGCGCGACGATTACTGCTTCATGACCTATCCGACCCAGATCCAGACGCGGATGACCCGCCGGATCGTCGGAAAGAAGGAACTGAACTGCGTCGATGCATATGCCTACGAGGAGACCTCGATCGGCTGCGTCGCGCACTGCATGGACGTTCCCGCCGAAGTCTACGAGTTCCCTTACGAGGGCCTCTACTCGACCGCGGTCACGAACGTGCTCGCGGCGGGCCGCATGGTCTCCGCCGGCGGCCGCGGCTGGGAGATCATGCGCAGCATTCCGCAGTGTGCATTGACCGGCGAGGCTGCCGGAACCGCGGCTGCGCTGGCCGCGAAGGGCGACGGAAACGTGGACCACGTGGATATCCGCGAGCTGCAGAGGATCCTGCTCGCGAACGGAAACATCCTGCACTGCACGGACGCGATGAAAGAGAAGGAGACCCACTGGAACGACTATCATAAGAACGCAAAGGCGTCGGACGGCGTCATGGGAATCAAATTTGATTCGCTCTCATATGATGAAGGAGGACACTGATCTTGAAGAATATTCTTTGCTTCGGCGACTCGAACACGTATGGCTTTTCTCCCGACTGGGTGAAGGGAAACTTCGGTCGGCATGCCGCTTCCGTCCGCTGGACGGGCCGCCTGCAGGAGCTTCTCGGCGATGAGTACCGCATTATCGAGGAGGGCCTCTCCGGCCGCACGACCGTATTCGAAGATCCGACGATGCCCGATCTGAGCGGGCTTCCCTACTTCCGCCCGTGCCTGAAATCCCACATGCCGCTGGACCTGGTCATCATCATGCTGGGGACCAATGACACGAAGGGCTTCTTCAACGCCAGACCGGTCGAGATCGCGATGGGCCTCGCGCGCCTGATCCAGATCGCAAAGGATCCGGCGACCTATATGGGCATGAAAGTGCCGAAGATCCTGGTCGCGGTGCCCGTGCCGATCGGTGAAGCGGCGCTGTCGCTGCCGGACGGCATCACGACGATGGAGATGATCGAGAAGTCCCGCGGACTCGCGCCCGAGTACCGGAAGATCGCGAAGATGTACGGGTGCGAGTTTATCGACCTCGGCGAAGTCGCGAAGACGGCTGACTATGAAGGCGTGCATCTGGACGCGGAAGGCCATAAGGCCGTCGCGGAAGCGTACGCGGCGAAGATCCGCGAGATCTTCGAGTGACGCTTACACGGCGCCCGGAGCGTCCGGGAAGCCGCTGAAAGGAGAAGCAGTATGGGAAAATACGACGATCTGGTCTTTACGATCCCGAAGGAGTTTCACAACTGGTACGGTTTCGCGGCGCCGCGCGGATTCTTCCGGGGCACCACGATGATGGAGAAGGCGAAAGTCTATCTGGACTTCACCTCGATCACGAAAGAACTGATCATGGAGTATCCGCACACGCACCACGCGGTGGATGAGTACATCGTGCTGGCGACGGCGGACTTCAACCATTTCTTCGACGGGTTCGACGCGGAGATCGACATCTGGCTGGGCGAGGATCCCACGAATCTCGAGATGGTCACGATCACACAGCCGGCGATCATCCGTATTCCGCCGAAGCTGTATCATTGCCCGATCAATTTCCGCCGCATCGGGAAGCCGGTGCTGTTTTCGGCGATGTACTGCGACGGCGACTGGTCGAAGATCTCACCAGTCTTCGGCGAGGACGGGACCGAGAAGGAGTTTCGCTACGACGGCGCGGGCATCCGCCGCTGCGTGAAGGACCGCTCGAAGGAGTGCGTCTACTGCGGCGCGTGCTTCTCGGAGCGGATGACGAAGACGGATGAGAATGTAAAGTCCCAGGAAGAGATGATGGCGCCGTACTATGAGATGGCGAAGCGCCCGCGCACCGGGAAGTATGATAAGTATGTGCATTACTACGTCCCCGAGGAGCATGACGATCCGCGGTTCGTCAGTCCGCGCATCAGTTTCCGCGGGAAGGACGCGCTCGAGGGCGCGCGTCTGTGGACGATGTGCAATCTCGTGAAGGAGGCCTGCACCGTCGGCCGCGCGCCGCACATGCACCACGCGGTCGAGGAGTATCTGTTCTTCACGGGGTCGGACATCACGAATTTCTTCGATTTCGACGCGGAGATCGAGCTGCCGATCGGCGAGGATCCGGACCACATGGAGGTCTATACGATCACCGAGCCGACCGTCGTGCGCGTGCCGGCCGGCATGTGGCACGGGCCGATCGCGTTTAAGCGCGTGGGGGCGCCGATCAACTTCATGCCGTTCTACCCGAACGGCTGTTACGGAAAAGTCGTCCGCACCGAGGGCGCGGACGGCTCTGTGAAGTACGAGTACAGCGGGACGGATCTCTGAGGGGCCGGGCGGCCTGCGGGCAGCGGCCGGATCACGGCTTCGCTTCCCAGGAACGGGCCCTTCGGATGAGAAGTTCGATGTCTGAGTCAGAAACAGCGGCGCCGGATGCGTTTCCGGCGTCGTTTTTCGTGAGGGGGCCCGTTTCGGCGCCGGCGGCTGACGCATCGGCGACCGCGGACAGGAACGCGAGCGCGTGCCGCAGGGCCTTCTCAAGCTGCGCGTCGGTCAGGTGCCCGCCCGGGCCCGCGTCGGCCGGCAGGGGGGCGGCTGCGCGTACAGCGCCCGCCCCATACTCGGCGCGCTCTTCATCAGTCAGGTTGTCGAAAGGAAAGATCGCGGCGAAGCCCTCCCCGGCGTCGGGGGGAGCCGCGACCGCACAGTGAAACGCGTATGCCTCCTCGTCGACCGGATGCGGCCTGCGGGAGGCGCGCTGCCGGCAGATCTCGACCGGGGTCGTAATGTCGATCAGGTAAACATTCGCGCAGGGCGCGAGCACGCGGAGCGCCTCGGCGCGTTCCCGCGGGTCCTTGAAGCAGGAATCGATCATGACGCTGCGCCCGCGCCGCACTTCGCGGAGGGCGGCTTCCAGACCCGCCTCCAGAACGCGGTCGTCGTATCGGAGAAACCGCTCGTGCCCCGCCATGCTCTCGTAGATGTCGTCCATCGAGACGGCCGCGGCGCCGAGCAAGTCACGTCCGAGCTTCGTCAGCAGCGATTTTCCGGCGCCCGGGAACCCGGCGACCAGCCAGACGTTCGGCTTATCCGATCTCTTTCGCGTATCGTTCATAGCTCTCCTGCGGGTATCTTTCCAGCACGGCGGAGATCTCCTCCGAGTGTGCCAGGTCGTTCGTAAAGTACAGCAGCGCGCTGCGGCCCTCCGGGCAATGTTCCAGCACCCGGTACGCGTCTCCGACATCCGCGGACACGGCCGCGGATCTTTCCGCGAGCTGTCGCTCTTCATTCTCTATAAGCGCGCTTTCGTACGCTGCGGGATCGCCGCGCTCCGCCTCCGGCAGCTTCCGCCATGCGGCCAGATCGTCTTCGAGCCGCGCGAGCGCCGCCTCCTCGCGGACGCTCTCCGGAAGCTTCATCACGTCATGCTCTGTCTTGATCGCGGCAGACCTGCGTTTCTGTTCGAAAAACGCGCGGGTCTCCTCGTCGGCGCGCGCATCTCCGGCTTTCGCGCTGTCCGGCAGCATGGCCGCCAGCTCCTTCCGCCGCTTCAGGCGGGCCTGCATTTCGGCGGTATCCGCCGCAGCCGTCGCGATCGGGTGGTACAGCATCGCGGCGATCGCGAGACATTCCGTCGAAGTACGGCGCCTCAGCTTCTCCGGCGAGGCCAGAAGCAGCCGTGCGAGCGAGCCGACGCCGTCCCGGGCCCGGTCCGCGCCGTCCTGAGTCCGGTCCGCGCCGTCCGGTCCGCCGTTTGCGGCAGCCGCCGCGCCCGCTTCCTCCGTGAAGTGGCGGAACAGGTCGTAGTAGAGGCCGAACGAACGCGCGATCTCATCGTGCTGCAGATACTGCAGGAACCACGCGGGCGTGACCGTGACGCCGTCCTCCTCGTAGGAGTACAGCATCATCGAGAGGTCCTCCCAGCCGCGCGCCGTGACGAACAGCTGTCCGCCGTCGGTGTCGGTGATGTTGTAAAAATGATCCGGATAGACCGACAGATACGATCGTACCGCGGGATGCACCCCGTGCGCTCTCGCGTACTCCATCCAGACCGCCAGGTCCGCGCCGACCTCCATGTGCTTTACGCGGTCGAGCGTGACCATGTCGAGCGGCCGCACGGATTTGTTATATTCGGGCGGATTTCCCGCAGCGACGATGACCCAGCCTTCCGGGAGGGGAACATTGCCGAAAGTCTTATTCTGCAGCAGCTGCAGCATGACCGGGGTCAATGTCTCGGACACGCAGTTCACCTCGTCCAGGAACAGGATCCCGGAGGTGTGCCCGGTCTCCGCCATGTAGTCGTAGATCGACGCGACGATCTCGCTCATCGTGTACTCCGTGACCGCGTAAGTCCGGCCGCCGTATTCCTTCTGCGAGATGAACGGCAGGCCAATCGCGCTCTGGCGGGTGTGGTGCGTCATCGAGTAGGCGACCAGCCCGCAGCCCTGTTCTTCGGCGATCTGCCGCATGATCGCGGTCTTTCCGATGCCGGGCGGGCCGATCAGAAGCAGCGGCCGCTGCTTTTCCGGCGGGATCCGGAAACTCCCGTCGGCATTTCTCTTCGCGTAAGCCCGCAGCGTGCGCGCGATCTCGGTCTTCGCTTCCTGAATGTTCATACGTCTTTCCTTTCGCTGTGGCAGCGCTTATCCGCGGACGTCGTCCGCGGACATGTCGAGGCAGAGCGGGACGATCCACTCGGGGATCTTAAACCGCAGGGACTCGCGCGTCGTAAAGACGAAAGCGGTCTCGTACGGCGTCTTTTTCGTGGGATATACCCCGTCTCCGTCCGTAAAATACAGCAGGCCTTTCAGGTCCTTCAGTTTCTTTTTCTTTATCAGCTGTTCGGTCAATGCGAACACCGGCGTAAAATCCGTCCCTCCGCGCCCGCGGATCTTCAGGCCGCGGATGTATTCGCGCCACTCCTCGTAGCTGCGGATTTCCGCGTGGGACTGGATGACCGCGTCACACTGGATAATGTGCACGTTCATCTTCCGGAAGAAGCTGTCGCTGTGCATCAGGATCCGCTCGATCTCGGCGAGGAAGCGCTCGACGATCTTCAGCGAGCATGAGCCCGAGGTGTCGATCGCAATCACCAGTTCCTCGATCTTATCCGGTTCCTGGTATTCGAGCGGCTCGATCAGCGGCATGTTTCCGTAGCGCTCCAGACCGAAGCAGTACGGGATATAGTCGAAGCTGCTCAGGTCGAGGACCTGCTCCTCCCGGTTCGAGGTGAAGCGCCGCAGGTAACGCGAGAAGTCATACTTTCCGGAGCGGCGCAGCAGGATCTTTTCCTCGCGGCTGCCGGGGATGATTCCGAAAAGATTACGTTTTATCAGGCCGCCCGAGAGATCCTCGTCGACCGGCCAGCGCCCGGTGAGCAGGACCGCCAGGGTCTCCCGGTAGAGTCTCAGGGCTGAGGCGCGGTCTTTAGGCGGCTCCTGCGGAGAGGCGGCTTCGGATCTCACCTGTCCCGGTCCGCCGGACTGTGCGCTCATAAGGCCTCCCTCCGCTATCCGTCCGCCCGGCGCGGGTTCGTACCAGTAGCGGTGATCGTCCCGCGCGAACAGGGAGAACAGGGGTTCGAGCTCATCCTCGAACAGGTCCGTGAGCGCCCGGTACACCTCGGCCGCCTGCCGCGGATCCGTGCTGTCCGGAATCGACTGCCGGATCAGGATGCGCGTGACCTTCGCGTCACTCCCCGGGAAGAACTCCGTGCGCAGAAACTCGGCGCTGATATCGCAGGCCAGGTCCCACAGCGGCCGGAGGACCTTCTCCGGCACCAGCATGTGCCGGAAAACACAGTGCATGAGCAGGTGGTCGACGTCGGCCTGTTCGAGAGGAGCGGAAGCCGCGCCGCGGCCCGGGTCCGGAACCGGGTCCGCGCCCGGGACATGGCCCTCCGCGGTATAGATGTCCAGCCCGTCCGTTCCCAGGCGGCGCACGTTCCCGTCCGCAAGCCGTCTCGTCAGTTCGATCGGCTCGCGCAGGAAGGAGCAGGCCGCACCGGCGCGGAACAGGAGTTTTTCGATCACGGAAGCACTCATCTTAAGGGGAGTTTATCACATCAGCCTTAGAACTTGAAGAATACGCCCCAAATGGAGTATCATGCATATGTAGAAACATCATTCGGGCGGCCGGTACACGCGACCCGCCGCAGAGCGCCATCTGAGGGAAAAACCATGCTGAAAAGTGAACTGGTAGAAGAGATCGTCGATTCGATCGACGACGACACCTGGGACGAACTGGACGAAGACGAGCTGGATGTTACGATCAGTATCTGGAACCGCAGGCTCCTGCTGCAGCTCTGGGAAGGCTACGGAGTCTTTAACGGCGAGGTCGACGATGACGAGGTCGAGGAGCTGAAGGAGGCGGTCGCGGAGTATCTGGCGCGCGAATGGCCGGAGGAGCCGGACGCGCATATCTTCGTGATCCAGTCCTGCCTCGCGCTGAAATTCCTTTATAACCGCCCGCTGCACCCGCAGGAGATCGTGCATTATCAGACGTTCATCGAGGACGGGAAGGCGCGGTATTTCTGCCCGCAGCGCGGGAAGGAGGCGCAGGGTCTCTGCAGGTACTGCTGCGCGGAAGCGATCGACGAGCTGACGGAGAAACGCGAGGCGCAGATCGCTGAACTGGCGGAGAAGGAAGGCCCGAAGACGGCACTGATCCTGAAGGAGGCGTTCGCGGCCGGTATCCAGAACGCCGGCGTCGTGACCTCCGACCGGCTCGAGTTCTATGAAAAAGTGCGCCGGCTCTGCGACCGGAGCGCCTGCCGCTTCCAGGGCACCACGTGGGCCTGCCCGCCCGCGGTCGGGACACTCGACGAGTGCCGGGAAAAGGTCGCGCCCTATGAGAAGATGCTGCTGATCTCGACGCCGTTCCTTCTGTCGGATCTGCTGGATTTCCGCGAGCTGGACTACACGTCGCGCGACTTCCACGTCATCACGCAGGATCTGGGCGCGAGGCTGCGGCCTCTGCTGGGCGACTTCTTCATGATGAGTAACGAGTCGTGCATCGAGTGTGAAAAGTGCACCTATCCGAATGCGCCGTGCCGTTATCCCGAACGGCTCCAGCCGTCGATCGAGGGCTTCGGCTTCCTGGTGGCCGAGCTGGCGAAGAAAGCCGGCATCCCTTATACGAACGGACAGTCGACCTCGACCTATTTCGGGGCTGTGTTTTATAACGAGGAGGGGAAATAAACCATGATGACACCCAGAGAGAACGCGATGGCGATCTATAACCGCGAGCAGCCGGACCGCTATGATGACCTGATGAACGCGCTGGTCCTGCTGCCGGACCCGGTCCTGCTGGCGAACATGGTCCCGCAGGACGGACAGCCTCATCAGAACCTTTGGGGCGTGACCTACGTCTGGAAGCCCGGCGCCCCCGGCGCTCATCCCTATATCACGGATGAAAACAAGGTGCTGAAGGATCTCGATCTCTGGGAAGAGCAGGTGAAGGTCCCCTCGCTGGACGGCCTGGACTGGGGCCCCGCGAAGGAGGCCGAGGCGAAGGTCGACCGCGGTGAGAAGATGGTCAGCTTTCTGTTCGGCGGCGGTCTGTTCGAGACTTCGCATTTCCTGATGGGCATGGAGGACGCGCTCCTGAACTATCAGATCGATCCGGACACGATGATCGACTTCCTCACCGTGGTGAAGGACTGGAAGATCGAGTATATCCGCCGGATGGCGGAGGAACTGCACCCGGACATCATCTTTTATCATGACGACTGGGGAAATAAGAAGAATACCTTCCTGCCGCCCTCGGTCTGGCGCGAGGTCATTAAGCCCCTGCAGCAGGAGATATCCGACGCGATCCACGACTGCGGCATGATCTACATGCATCACGCGGACTGCATCTGCCAGCCGATCGTGACGGACATGGTGGATATCGGGGTCGACGTCTGGCAGGGAGTTATCGCTCAGAACGACATCGTCGAGATCCAGCGGATCACCGAAGGCAAGCTCGCGATGGTCGGCGGGATCGACGGCCCGGCGATCGACCTGACGAACACGACGGAGGAGGAGATCCGCACCGAGGTGCGCCGCGCGATCGACACGTACTGCCCGGCGGGACGCTTCTATCCGAGCATTCCGAACGGCTGCTGCTTCCACGAGCGGAATGACGCGATCTATCGGGACGAGCTGGAGAAGTACGGCCGGCAGTTCGCGCTGGAGCATCCGATCGGGTGAGCGGGAGAGCAGGCGAAATAAAGAAAGAGAAATAAAGAAATAAAAACGCGGCCGGAAACTGCTCCGGCCGCGTTTGTCATGCCTGAAAGAATGGGTTCAGCGGTAATGCGTGATCGCCGCGTCGATGGCGTCGTCCAGATTTCCTCCCGGGTAGTCCAGGTTCTCCGCCTTCACGAGATGCGTGTCGCGGATGCCCCAGAACGTGCGGGCGAGCTCGCGGATGTAGCCGTATCCGAAGGTCGTGTTATCGATGGTCCTTCCGGAGGTCATGACGTAGTAGACCGCCGTGGCCTTGCACAGGCCGTTGATATGACCGTCGTCCGTGTATTCGAACGTGACCCCGGGGACGTTGATCGTCTCGAGATAGATCTTCATGATAGCCGGGAACGAGTAATCCCAGTAGGGCGCCGCGAAAATGATGGCGTCCGCCTCGGCAAACTGTCTCGCATATTCGAACTCTTCGGTCCAGAGCTCGCCGGAAGCCAGGAAAATGTTCCGGTCGACCAGAGGAAGACCGTACAGGGGTTTGATCCGTTCTTTTTCGAGGAAGATCTCGGTGACGTTTCCGCCGAGTTTCTCGGCCAGTTTTCTGGCGAGTTTGATCGTGCGGGATTTTTTGCGTACGCAGGCATTGACTAAAAGAATCTCCATAGAAAGAAGTCCTCCCTTCTTCAATATGCATCGGTCCTGTATAATAATATAAACAATCCGGAACCGCATGTCCAACGAAAAGCGCAAAAACAGGAGACGGGAACGGGCTTATGTGCGGAAGATACTATTACGACGATTATATGTGGGCGGATATCCGGGATGATTTCCCGGAGCTTTCGGACGCGTTTCCGTCCATGGATCACGGCCCGGTTTCCGGCGCTCCCGGCGATATCACGCCCGCGATGAAGGCGTGGTCGCTGGCAGAGGGCCTGCGCCCGGGGCTTCTGACCTGGGGGTTCCGCGGACGCGATGGGAAGCTGATCATCAATGCCCGGGCCGAGACCATCGCGGAAAAGCCCGCCTTCGCGGAGAGCGTCCGGAAACGCCGCTGCGTGCTGCCGGCAGCCGGGTTCTACGAGTGGGACGCCGGGCGCCGCAGGGTCCGCTTTACGCTGCCGGACAGGCCGGTGCTCTATCTGGCGGGCGTCTGGCGCCCGGACGGGGAGGATACGCGGTTCGTCGTCATCACCCGCGAGGCGAACGACTCGATGCGGCCGGTGCACGACCGCATGCCGCTGATGATCGCACCGGAAGATGTGCGCGACTGGATCGCCCGGCCGGAGCGGACGGAGGAGCTTCTGGGACAGCCGCTTCCGGAGCTGCGGGCGGAGCGGGACTATGAGCAGCTGAAGTGGTTCTGACTGAGGAACCGATCCGAAACGCCGTTCAGTCAGCGGCCCGGGAGTACCCGGGCTGTTTTTTTGCGGAGAGGTTAGGTGCCTCTAATAAAAGTTAGGCATTGACAACTAGAGTTAGCCGTTATAAACTCCGAAGAGTACAAACAAACTGGATTCAGATGCATATACTCTGCGAAATGCATCGGAAAGGAGCGAATATGCTTCCGCTGACATTGGCGGCACCCGGTACGAACTGCACGATCCTGAAGGTCGGCGGGAGTCCGGACATCAAAAAACACCTCGAGGACATGGGATTTGTCGGAGGCGGAAATGTCGAAGTGGTATCTGAGACCGGCGGAAACCTGATCGTGATTGTAAAGGATACGCGGATCGCGATCAGTAAGGAACTGGCCGGAAAGATCATGACAGCATAGAAAAACACAGAAAAGGAGAGAGGAAATGATGACATTGCGGGACGCGGCGGTCGGGGAGACCGTGAAAGTCGCGAAGCTGCACGGAACGGGCGGCATCAAAAGGCGCATCATGGACATGGGCATCACGAAAGGCATCGAGATCTATGTCCGCAAAGTCGCGCCGCTCGGGGATCCGATCGAGGTGACCCTGCGGGGCTATGAGTTATCCATCCGTAAAGATGAGGCAGAAATGATCGAGGTAACGAAAGCATGAGTATACGAATCGCATTGGCAGGAAACCCGAACAGCGGAAAGACCACCCTGTTCAACGGCCTGACCGGCGCCAACCAGTTCGTGGGAAACTGGCCCGGCGTCACGGTCGAGAAAAAAGAGGGTAAGCTGAAGAAGCACGATGACGTGACGATCACCGACCTTCCGGGCATCTACTCGCTCTCCCCCTATACGCTCGAAGAGGTCGTCGCCAGAAACTATCTGATCGAGGAGCGCCCCGATGCCATCCTGAACATCGTGGACGGCACGAACCTGGAGCGGAACCTGTATCTGACCACACAGCTGGCGGAGCTGGGCATCCCGATGGTCGTCGCCGTGAACATGATGGACATCGTGGATAAGAAGGGCGACGTGATCGATCTCAAGGCCCTCTCAAAGGAGCTGGGCTGCCCGGCCATCCGCATCTCCGCGCTGAAGGGCGAGGGCATTCTGGAGGCGGCCGAGGCTGCGATCCGTGCGGCCGGCGGCGAGCACATGATCCCGAGACATAAGTTTTCGGGCCCGGTCGAGCACGCGATCGCGCACATCGAGGAAGCGGTCGTTCACGACATGCCGGCCGAGCAGCAGCGCTGGTACGCCGTGAAGCTGTTCGAGCGCGACGAGAAGGTCATCGAGAAGATGCAGCTGAGCGCGGACACGCTCGCGCATATCGAGCAGGATATCGCGGCGGCGGAGACCGAGCTGGATGACGACGCCGAGAGCATCATCACGAACGAGCGCTACGTCTGGATCGGAAACATCATCCATAAGATCCACACGAAGAAGTCGAAGGAGAAGATGACCACGTCGGACAAGATCGACCGGATCGTGACGAACCGCGTCCTGGCCCTGCCGATCTTCGCCGTGATCATGTTCCTGGTCTACTTCGTCGCGGTGACGACCGTGGGCACCTTCGTGACCGACTGGGCGAACGACGGTCTGTTCGGCGACGGCTTCCACCTGTTCAGCATCGGTACCGCGGCCTATACGGAAAAAGACGAAGAGTACGCGGACGCGTTCAGCGTGATCGCGGGCTTCGCGGAGTATACGGGCAATGACGAGCTGCTCGAACTCATCGACGCGGAGTCGGAGGACTTTGACGCCGGCGCGGCGGTCGCTGCGGTACAGGCGTATGCAGCTACGATCGGTGAGACCGAAGAGGCGACCTATCTGGTCGAGGACGAGGAGACCCTCGCGACCGAGGAAGTCACCTCGACCGGCGCGGATCTCGCGGAGGCGGCTGCGGTCTACGCGCAGTACGGCGGCGAGGCGCCCGACCCGGCGGACGACGGCATCTGGGTGCCCGGCGTTCCGGTCCTCGTGGAGCGCGGCCTGGACGCGGTCGGCTGCGGCGAGATCCTGAAGAGCCTGATCCTCGACGGCATCGTCGCGGGCGTCGGCGCCGTGATCGGCTTCGTTCCGCAGATGCTGGTGCTGTTCCTGATGCTGTCCTTCCTGGAGGCCTGCGGCTACATGGCCCGCGTCGCCTTCATCATGGACCGGATCTTCCGGCGCTTCGGCCTGTCCGGAAAGAGCTTCATCCCGATCCTGATCGGAACGGGCTGCGGCATCCCCGGCATCATGGCCAGCCGGACCATTGAAAACGAACGCGACCGCCGGATGACCGTCATGACGACGACGTTCATCCCCTGCGGCGCGAAGCTGCCGTTCATCGCCATGGTCGCGGGCGCGATCTTCGGCGGCGCGGCCTGGGTGGCTCCCCTGGCATACTTCATCGGCATTGCCGCGATCGTGTGCTCGGGCATCATCCTGAAGAAGACGAAACTGTTCGAGGGCGACCCCGCCCCGTTCGTCATGGAGCTGCCGGCGTACCATCTGCCCACCGTCGGCGCGGTGCTGCGCGGCATGTGGGAGCGCGGCTGGAGCTTCATCAAGAAGGCCGGCACGGTCATCCTGCTTTCGACCATCGCGATCTGGTTCCTGACGTTCTTCGGCAGCGTGGACGGTGCGTTCCGCATGCTGGCGGAAGAAGAGATCGGCTACAGCATCCTGGCGAAGATCGGCGGCGCGATCGCCTGGATCTTCCGGCCGCTGGGCTTCGGTACCTGGCAGGCTACGGTGGCTTCGATCACCGGCCTGGTGGCGAAAGAGAACATCGTCGGCACCATGGGCATCCTGTACCGCGCGGCGGGTTCCGGCACCGTCTACCAGAATATGGCGGCGGTCTTCACTTCGGCCAGCGGCATGGCGTTTCTGGTGTTTAACCTCCTGTGCGCACCCTGCTTCGCGGCCATGGGCGCCATCCGCAGGGAGATGAACTCGCACAAGTGGTTCTGGGCGGCCTTCGGCTATCAGATGGTGTTCGCGTATCTGGCGGGCCTCGCGGTCTTCGGGATCGGCAGACTGTTCACCGGACAGGGCTTCGGCGTGACGACGGTCTTCGGCTTCCTGGTCGTGATCTTCTTCCTGTACATGCTGCTGCGGCCGCAGAAGAACCGCGGCGCGAAGAGGGCGGTCTCCGCGATTCAGGCGGCTTCCGCGAAGGAGTAATGTTTTATGGGCAATGTACTGGTGATCGCCATACTGGCAGTCGTCGTCGGACTGATCGTGCGGGGTATGATCCTCGACAGAAAGAACGGAAAGTCCTGCGGCGGGTGCGCGGGCTGCAGCGGGTGCTCTTCGGGCTGCGGGGAGCACGGGGCCTGCAGCGATCCCGGCAGGCGTGATCCGGAGCAGCCGCTGAAAGAATTTCATTTGAGGTGAGATCATGGTTCAAACGACGGTCCGGATCGAGGGCATGGCCTGCGGCATGTGCGAGGCGCACATCGCCGATACGATCCGCAGGGCGTTTCCCGGGGCGAAGAAAGTCAAGGCTTCGCATCGGAAAGGCACGGCGGTCTTCGTCACGGAGGCTGCGGCGGATGAGGCGGCGCTCAGGCAGGCGTTCGACGCGACCGGCTATCGGGTTCTGGAAGTGTCGAGCGAGCCTTGTGTGAAAAAAGGCCTGTTTTAAGAAGATGCGGGACGGTGATTCGGACGGCGGCTCCGGCCGCGGCATCAAAACCGTTCATGAGAAGGATCCCGGGAGGCATAGCGCTTCCCGGGATCTTTTGCGTTCCCGCGGCGGAAGAGAGCTCCTTGAAACGGCGGGCCGAATCAGGCTATCATGAAAACAGGAACGGAGGTGTCTTATGGCGAATTTCGACAAGATGACGGACGACGGCAGAAAGCTGTTCCTCGGGTACGCCCAGGAGCGGATGATCCGGAAGTACGGGCTGCCCTCGGACGAAACGTATCTGTATTTCTGGATGCTGTGCCGGGTGTACCGGATCACGCGTGAAGAAGGCTTCGTCGAGGAGTGCCGGACGCCGGTGAGCCCGGAGGCCTGGGCCGGGATGCGCGCGCAGGGCGGCACGCCGGCATGGCCGGGAAGCGGGGAAGGGACCGGAGAGGACGCGTGGCGGCGGGCTTCGAACGGGGTGGCGATGACATTGTACGACGTACTCTGTTATGCGAAGGACGACGCCGCGGCGACGGGAGAGTTCATTAACCTGAACAGCCTCGTGACCCTGATCAGCGCCGCGGGCAATCCCGGCGGCGGCATGATGTCGAAGTACACGAAGCCGTTTGATGCGCATCCGGACGAACTCGGGCAGGTCCTGGCCAGCCTGGGCGGCGTCCCGCAGGGAAAGGCCGACGTGTCTTATGAGATGCCGGTCTTTGACTTCATGAACGTGCGCTTCCAGCTGTGGCACGCGGACGAGGAATTCCCTGCCATGACGGAGATCTTCGTGGATAAGGGGATCCTGAGCTATATGCATTATGAGACGGTATGGTATCTGATGATGCATTACATGATGACGCTCGACCGGGGGCTGCGGGAAAAACTGTCTCCGGAGCCGGACGGCGGAAGAGCGGGGGAGGATGAAAACTTTTATTCGTGGTCATAACCACGCAAATGCCGCGCCGGGAGTATTATATTGGCCTCAGAACGAACGGACTGAGAGGAGGTGCCGGAGATGATCATGGAGGGATGCCAGGGCCAGAAGGGCGTGGAGATCTATGACAAGGTCTGCCCGCAGTGCGGCCATGAGATCGAGATCTTTTCGGTCGACACGGAGGCGGTCTGCGAAAACTGCGGCTTTAAGATCTATAACGACACGCTGAACTGCGTGCAGTGGTGCCAGTACGCGAGACAGTGCGTCGGCGACGAGATGTACGAACACCTGATGAAGGTCGCCGAAGCGCAGAAAGCGCGCCGCGCGGAGGAAGCGCGGGCGAAGGCAGAACAGCGATCATAAGAAGACCGATGAAATACCGGTCCGGCCGCCTTTCGGGGCGGCTTTTTTATATTATTTATTAAAGTTGCTTATCAAAGTCTTCCTATATTCAAATAAACAAATAACCAAATTAAGAGTATAATATTTCTGTATTATGAGTGATTCTGTCTGTGCGTCCGCGGCTCCGGCGCACAGAGCCCCAAAGATAAAGAAGCGAAACAAAAACCTGAATAAAGGGAGGTAATTATGGCTTATAAAGTAATGGGCGTCACAGCCGGACGCAAGAACAGCAACTCCGAGATCCTGCTGAAGGAGGCGCTGTCCGTTTGCGCGGAAGCGGGCGCGGAGATCACGTTTGTAAATCTTCACGATTACAACATCCTTGACTGCACCGGCTGCACGTCCTGCACGATCGGCATGGGCCAGGGAAAGAACGTCGGCTGCGTGCTGGATGAGAAGGATGATAAGAAGAAGCTCATGGAAGCCATCTTCGCACAGGACGCGGTGATCTACTCGGTCCCGACCTACGATCTGATGCCGAACGCGATGTATCTGAGATTCGCGCAGAGAAGTCTTGCTTTCGAGACCGCGTTTCTGGAGAGGATCGGAGCGATCGAGCATAAGGACCGCATCGCGGGCCTGATCGCGGTGGGCGGCTCCACCCGTTCCTGGCAGTCGATGGCGCTCGAGGGTCTGCAGGCGACCATGTTCACGACGGACATGAAGGTCGTCGATATGATCCTCGCGACGAAGGTCCCCGGCCCCGGCCAGTGCCTGCTCGACGACGAGCTGATGGCGCGCGCGCATAAGATGGGCGAGAACATCATGACCGCGATCCAGACGCCTCCGGCGGAGCGCAAGTGGCTCGGCGAAGAGGATATGGGCTGGTGCCCGAACTGCCACTCGAACGCACTGATCCTCGGCGAGCCGCAGTGGGACGGCATTCACTACGAGATCGAGTGCGCGGTCTGCGGCGCCGGCGGAACGCTGGAGAAGACCGAGGACGGAAAGTGGAAATTCGTCATTGCCGAGAACGGCCTGTATAAGGACCGCACGGATCTCGAGGGACGCACGAGACACGTCATTGAGATCGGCGAGAACCAGGGCGGCTTCTTCGCAAATCCCGAGAATCTGGCGAAGGTCGCCGCTCGGAGGAAGAAGTACGAGGCGATGCAGTTCAAGGGGGTCTGATTCCGAAGATCCCGGACCCCGGCGCCGGATGACCGGCGCTTCGGTATAAAAGAAATTGGAGGAAACGAATATGCCTGAGATCATGAACCAGACTCATCCGCATCCGTACAGCCGCGGCGTGTCGATCATCGGCGTCGGCTGCACCCCGTTCATGTATACGGTGGATAATGAAGAGACGAACGGCCTCACGGAAGGTGAGCTGTACGGCTATGCCGCACTGAAAGCCATGGAGGATGCCGGGGTGAACCCGCAGGACGTCGATTTTTATTTCCACGGCGAGGCGAACCCCTACGCGCAGTCGAACTACCTGACCCCGAACGTCCAGATCGCAAACTGGTTCGGCATGAAGGGCAAGGCTTCGATCCATCATTCGGAGGCCTGCTGCACGGGTTATTACGCGGTCGAGCTGGCTGCGGACCTGATCGCCTCCGGAAAGTACGACTGCGTGCTGACCGGCTGCGTCGAGTTCGGCGACGCCTACGCGCTGGAGGATCACCCCTATAAGCGCGAGAAGCTGCCGATGGAAGCGTTCCTGGCGAAGACGAAATATCTGTACGAGCGTCCCTACACCCGCAGCCTGATGGCGGGCCAGGAGCTGATCTACGACGACGCGGCGGAGTGGTATAAGCGCACCCGCGGCCTGACGGATCAGGAGATGGACGACACCCTGAACTGGATGTGCATCAACAACCGCCGGAACGCGTCCGTGAACCCTCTGGCCATCGAGCGCCGGACTTACGAGCAGCTCGCGCAGGAGAAGGGCTTCGATAACGTGATGGATTATATGCGTTCCCCGTATAACCCGAAGATGGGCGATTATCTGCGGGCGGGCGGCATTGAGCTGAAGTGCGACGGCGCCGCGGCTGCCATCCTGTGCGCGACCGACCTGGTCGATAAGTACATGGGAAATAAATCGCATAAGGCCATCGAGATGCTCGGCGCCGGCAGCGCGGCCTGCGAGGCCACGACCCCTCATTTCGAAGTGACGGCCACCGAGGAGGCGGTCCGCCAGGTCTATGCGATGACCGGCGTGAAGCCCGAAGAGATCGACGTCTTCTACGCGAACGACTTCATCATCACTTCGCACCTGGTCGCGGCGGAAGCGGCCGGCTATCTGCCCTGGGGCGAAGGATGGAAGTACATCTGCGAGGGACGGACGGCCTACGACGGCGATAAGCCGATCAACACGAACGGCGGCCGCACCTCGTTCGGACACGCGCACGCGGCGTCCGGTCTGGCCGACCTTTACGAGGCTGTGCATCAGATGCGCGGCGAGGCCGGCGAAGGCCAGATGAAGAAGATTCCGAAGACCGCGATGCTGCGCGGCTACGGCGGAGCGCAGAACATCTGCACGTACATCATCCGGACGGCGGAGTAAGGAGGTACGGAATGGCTATCAAACTGGAAAAGGTCGTTCAGACATTTTACGAAAATCTCGAGGCCGGAAAGATCACCGGCAAAAAGTGCACGAAGTGCGGAAACGTCGAGTTCCCGCCCGTGTACGCCTGCAACAAGTGCGGCTGCTGGGATATGGAGTGGGTCGAGATCAGCGGCAAGGCGAAGCTGCATTCGATCGTTCTGCCCGCGGCGCTCTCCTCGAAGCCGGAGTATAAGGCTATGGGGAAGTTCGCGTACGGCGAGGTGGAGCTGGAGGAAGGCACGCGCCTGAACGCGGTCGTGCGAGGCATTAATAAGAAAAAGAGAAACGAGCTCCTCGAGAAGGGTCTGCCCGTGAACATCCACGCGGCGATCTGGCAGAGAGAAGCGGGTTATAAGACGGTCGTCTTTGAACTGGACGAAGAATAAACCGGAAGATCAGGAACCGGACAGATAAGGAGAAAGATTATGGAAAGAACCGAACTGGAAGCGAAGATCATTGAGCTGGTAGCGATCTGCTATGATAAGCCTCAGGATGAGCTGTCGCTGGAAACGAACTTTAAGGATGAGCTGAAGGGCGCGTCGGTCCAGATGGTCGCGCTGGCGGCTGAGATCGAGAACGAGCTGGATGCGTTCATTCAGCTGCAGGACGCGGCTGCCTGCGAGACGATCAAGGATCTCGTGGACCTCGTCGAGGAAGAGATGTAAGAGGAGAACGGACGATGGGCATGCTGGACAGCATTTATGAGAAGGCGAAAGAGCACCCGGTGCGGGTGGCCTTCCCGGAGGCTGCGAACGAAAAGATGATGCAGGCCGCCTATGAGTGCGCCCGGGACGGCTATATCGTCTCGGTCCTGGTCGGTCCGGCGGCGGAGCTGCGCGCTCTGGCCGCGGAGCGCGGGTATGACGCGGACGTCTTCGAGTACGCGGACACCGCGGATGAGGCGCTGCAGGCGGAGATCATCGAGAAGTTCGTCGCCAGGCCGGACACGCGCCTGAAAGAGAAGGCGCTGGCGCGGCGCATGCAGGATCCGCTGTACTACGCGATGGCCATGCAGAAGGCGGGCCTCGTGGGCGTGACTTTCGCCGGCATCGAGAACACGACGGGAGACGTCCTGCTCGCCGGACAGATGATGATCGGCCTGAAGCCGGATATCAGCACGGTCTCGAGCATCGGCATCAGCGAGATTCCGGGCTTTGAGGGCGGCGAGGGCGGCCTGATCGCGATCGGCGACAGTGCGGTCTGCACGAACCCGAACGCGGAGCAGCTCGCGGACATCGCGATCTCGGCCTGCGAGACCGTGCGGACGCTGCTGGGCTGCGAGCCCCGCTGCGCCATGGTCAGCTATTCGACCCTCGGCAGCGGTCAGGGCGAGCTCGTGGACAAGGTCGTGGAAGCGGTGCGGATCGCGAATGAGAAGCGCCCCGACCTGGCCATCGACGGAGAGTTTCAGTTCGACGCCGCGATCTCCCCGGAGGTCGCCGCGAAGAAGGTGAAGCGCGAGAGCAAGGTCGCCGGTAAGGCGAACGTCGTGATCTGGCCCGATCTGAACGTGGGCAATGTCGCGGTGAAGATCATCCAGCAGTTCGGCCATGCCGACTCTTACGGCCCGATGCTGCAGGGCTTTGACGGCATCGTCTGCGACTGCTCGCGCGGAGCGCCCGTGTCGGAGATCAAGGGCAATATCATCATCTCCGCTGTGCGGGCGGCTGCCCTGGAGGGCTGAACCCGGCAGCGGACCGCGGCGCGCGGGAGGTTGTCCCCGTGCTGAAAAACCGGGAGGTTTTTTTGGCGTGATTTTTGAATGACGCCCTCTTGCGAAAGCGGTTTCGGTTTTGTAAAATAAGCACCGATCGAGTAGCGAGGCGCGTAAATCCGGATCATCCGGATTTGCGCGTCTTTTCTTTTTGCGGGAGGTGCGAATATGAAACAGCATGCGGAAAACAAGCTGGGGACGATGCCGGTCCGCCTGCTTCTTCTGAATATGGGGATCCCGATGATCCTCTCCATGATGCTGCAGGCGGTCTACAACATCGTCGACAGTGCTTTCGTCTCGAACATGGCTTCCGGCGGGGAGCAGGCATTGAACGCGCTGACCCTGGCGTTTCCGATCCAGATGCTGATGATCGCGGTCAGCATCGGCACCGGAGTCGGGGCGAACGCGCTTCTTTCGAAGAGCCTCGGGCAGGGCGATCCGGAGAAAGCCAGCCGCACTGCCGGGAACGCGCTGTTTCTGGGGATCGCGATCACGGCTGCCTGCGTTCTGTTCGGACTGTTCGGCGCGGGCGCCTATATCGCGACGCAGACTTCGAACCCGGTGATCCTGGAGATGGGCACGGATTACCTGACCGTCTGCTGCGTGATCTCGTTCGGCGCGGTGTTTTTCGCGCTGTTCGAGAAGCTGCTGCAGGCGACCGGCCGGTCCATGTTTTCGACGGTCTCGCAGATCATCGGCGCGGTCGTGAACATCGTGCTCGACCCGATCATGATCTACGGACTGCTCGGGTGCCCGGAGCTCGGGGTGCGCGGCGCGGCCTATGCGACGGTCATCGGCCAGATCGCCGCGGCCGCGGCGGGCCTGATCTTTCACCTGAAGTTCAACCGCGAGCTGAATAAGTCCCCCCGTTACCTGAAGCCCGACGGGGCCGTGATCAGAGGCATCTACGCGATCGGCCTGCCGGCGATCATTGCCCAGGCGCTGCTGTCCCTCATGACCTACGGCATGAACCGGATCCTCGGGCGGATCGACGAGGCCGCCGTCACGGCTTACGGCCTGTATTATAAGATCCAGCAGTTTCTGCTGTTCGCGGCGTTCGGACTGCGCGACGCGATCACTCCGGTCGTGTCCTTCAACCACGGGAAACGCGACCGCGGGCGGATCCTGGCCGGCATTCGTTACGGCCTGCTCTATACGCTCGTGATCATGGCTGCGGGCGTGATCCTGATCGAGCTTCTCGCACGGCCGTTCTCGGGGATCTTCGGGCTCTCCGGCGCCACGCAGGAGCTGACGGTCGGCGCGATGCGCGTGATCACGCTGAGCCTGATGTTTGCGGGGGCCAATGTCGCGTTTCAGGGCGTGTTTCAGGCGCTGGACGCCGGCCCGCAGTCGCTCGTGCTCTCGGTGTGCAGGCAGTTTCTGTTCGTCCTTCCGGTCGCATTCGTATTCTCGCTTATCGTCGGGCACGACCTGTCGCGCCTGTGGCTGGTGTGGCTGACATTCCTGATCGCGGAGGGAGCGACCGTGCTGATCGCGCTCGGCTTCATGCGGAAGATCCGGCGCGAAAAGATCGATGTCCTCTGAACGGAGGATATACGGCGGGCCGAATGGGCCCGCCGCTTTCTTTTTTTGGCATTCCGGACCTTTTCTGATACAATGACCTTGCGGCCGGTTCCGGGAGGAGTGCGGGCCTGCGCCCGCATTGCCTGTGTCCAGAGCACCTATTCGAGAACAGACTGGGAGCACGAGGCAGCCGGCTGCCGCTTTTCTTTATTTTTTGTTTTTTCGGGCCCCGGTCTGCCTCGCATCCGCACAGGCGTCACGGGGTCACTGACGGGACAGAGGAAAGGAAGGGCAGGTACTGTGGCCATTCGCTTTATCAGGGAACGAAAGACGGATTATATCTGGATCATCGCGGGTACGCTCCTGATGGCGCTCGCGACGAATCTGTTTTATTCGCCGGCGAACATGATTCCCGGCGGGTTCACGGGTCTCGCGATCATCCTTCAGCATGTGACGAGGCCGGTGATCGCGGGCGGCCTTCCGCTCTGGCTCGGAAACCTGATCCTGAACATTCCGCTTCTGCTGGTCTCGATCCGGATCCGCGGCTGGCGCTTCGTTCTGAAGACATTGCTCGCGACGGGCGTGTTCTCGCTCTGGCTCTTTCTTATTCCCGAGTACGCGCTTGCGGCGGACGACCTGTTCCTGACCGCCGTGATCGGTGGCGCGCTGATGGGCGCGGGCCTGGGCTTCGTCTTCCTCGGAAAGGCTACCACCGGCGGCACGGACACGGTCGCGGCGATCCTGCAGCGCGCGCTTCCGCATGTCAACACGGCCCGGATCATGCCGGTCCTGGACGGCGTCATCGTTCTGCTGTCGATCTGGATCTTCGGTATCCGGATCTCGCTCTACGCGGTCGTCACGGTCGTTCTGAACGGCCGGATCGCGGATGCGATCACCACGGGCTTCCGGAACTCCTCGATGGCCTATATCGTTTCGGATCGATATGAAGAGATCTCTGAGGCTGTAACGCGTGAGATAAAGCGCGGAGCCACGCTGCTGAAGGGAAAGGGCGCTTACACCGGGACGGACCGGCCGGTGCTGATGGTCGCGGTCTCGAAACGTCAGGCGCCGCTGTTGAAGGAGATCGTCTCGGAGATCGACGCCGACGCATTCATGATCGTGACCGACGCCAGCGAGATCCGCGGCGAGGGATTCCTGCAGTTTACGAAGGATGAGGTCTAGGCCGACGGGCGTGCGAACGTCTCCCGGGCGCGGCCGACGGAGTATCATGGCAGTATCCGCGAAAGAAAACCGAAATACCCGGCTGGACCTGGTCCGGACCCTGGCCATCATAGCGGTGGTCTGGATCCACTGCCAGGAGAACGGAAACTTTTCGCTTTCGATCGGCCCGGTTCCCGTCGACGCGCTGACCTACCTGTTCGGGCGCATGGGCGTGCCGCTGTTCCTGATGCTGACGGGTGCCCTGCTGATCCCGAGGGAGATCCGGCCGCTGCGGTTTTACCTCACCCGGCTCCTGCCGCTGTATCTGGTCGCGGTATTCTGGACCTTCTTGTATTCGCTGCCCGGACTCGTCCGGGGAGCCGCGGGGCTGACCGCCGGAGCCGTGCTTCCCGCCGCGGGAGCTGCGCTCGTCCGGGCGCTCTGCATGACCCCCTCGGAAAAACATCTCTGGTATCTCGGGGTGATCTTCGCGGTCTATCTGCTGATGCCGCTGCTCGCGCAGCTGAAACGCTGCCGCACGGCGCCGCTCGCGGGGATCGTCCTGGGCCTTCTGGCCTTCACGGGGCTGCGTCTGGCCGCGGGCGTCTCGCACATTGCGGCGGACATCGTGCTCTACATCGCGTACGTGCTGGCGGGCTACCTGCTGACGGACCGTCTGGCCGGGAGACCGGCCGCGGAACGGAAGCCGGACGGATACGCGGGCGCGGCTGCCGCCCGGCCCCGGCCGGCACGGACGGCGGCGCTGTGGATCCTGACCGCGTTTTCGGCCGCGCTGTTTGTGTTTACCTATGTCCATGACCGGTTCCGAAACGCCTTCGCGGTCCGCGGGCTGGATGTCTGGTGGTATTACTCGCCGTTCATCATCCTGACCGCGGTGCTGCTCTTCGCGGCCCTGTACGCCGGGCCGGCACCTTCCGGGCGCGCCGCCGGCGTTCTCAGGTTTCTCTCTGAGAACAGCTTCGGCGTTTATCTGGTCCATCTGTTCGTGATCCGGGGCATTTTCCGCGGCGCGTTTTTCACGGATACCGCCCGGACCTCGGCGGGGACCGCGGCATTGGCCGCGCTCGGGACGCTGGCGATCAGCTATGCGATCTCTGCGGTCTGTGGGAAGATCCCGGGGCTCCGCCGTCTGTTTTTGAAAAAATCTTTGCAAAAGTCATGAACATTAACATTATATTTGGATTGAGAAACGTACCGCGGAAGGCTAAAATGAACATAAGATAAGCAGCTTGGCGCGTAGATCCGAAACAGTCTGGATTTGCGTGTTTTTCATTAGAGGAGCGGAGAAGATGGAGCAGAGGGCGGACGAAAAAACTGAAAAACAGGTGAGCGCAGACCGGAAGATCCTTGCGATGGGGTTCCCGATCATTTTCACCATGGTGCTGCAGGCGCTTTATATTGTCGTCGACAGCGCTTTTGTCGGAAACATGGCGGCGAACGGAGAGCAGGCACTGAACGCCATAACGCTGGCATTTCCGATCCAGATGGTGATGGTGGCGGTCTCGATCGGCACCGGCGTGGGCGTGAGCGGGATGCTGGCGAGGTTCCTGGGCCAGGGCGATTCGGAAAAGGCCGGCCGCGTCGCGGGAAACGCCATGTTCCTGGGGATCGTGATCTATGCCGTGTGTCTGCTGTTCGGTCTGTTCGGAGCGGGCGCGTATATTGCCACGCAGACCGCGAACCCGATCGTTTTGGAGATGGGCACGAATTATCTGACCATCTGCTGCACGCTCGCCTTTGGTCTGGTCTTCTTCGCGCTGTTCGAGAAACTGCTGCAGGCGACCGGCCGGACCACCCATGCGATGATCGCCCGGCTCCTGGGTCTGGTCGTGAACGTCGTTCTGGACCCCATCCTGATCTACGGCCTGCCCGGCCATTCGGGGCTGGGTGTGCGCGGGGCAGCGATCGCGACCGTGATCGGACAGATCGTATCCACGGCCGTCGCCTTGATCTTTTTCCTGAAATTAAACACCGCGATAGAAAAACAGGCGTCTTATATGAAGCCCGATGCGGAAGTGATCCGCGGCATCTATGCGATCGGGCTGCCGGTCCTCATTGCCCAGACGCTGATCGCGGTCACGGGCTACGCGATGAACCGGATTCTGGGGCGCGTCGACGAGGCGGCGATCGCGGCGTACGGTGTTTATTACCGGATCCAGCAGGTCCTGATCTTTGCTGCGTTCGGCATGCGCGACGGAATCAGGCCGGTCCTTTCCTATAATCTGGCGAAAGAGGACCGCAGCGGGATGAATGACTGTATTAGCTGCGGTATGCGGGACATGCTGCTCATCATGGTGATCGGAATGATCGCGATCGAGATCTTCGCGCGCCCGCTGGCTTCGATCTTCGGGCTGTCCGGGAGTACACAGGAGCTGCTTGTCATGGCTATGCGCGTGATCCCGCTGAGCCTGGTGTTCGCGGGAGCCAATATCGCCTACCACGGGATATTTCTGGCGCTGGGAGCCGCCCGGCAGGCGTTTCTGCTCCCTGTGTTCCGGCAGGTCCTGTTCATTTTGCCGGCCGCTTTCGGTTTCTCGCTGATCGTCGGGCACGACACATCGAAGCTGTGGATCGTGTGGCTGGCGTTTTTGATCACCGAGCTGGTGACCGTGCTGATCTGCGTTGGGTTTATGAAGAAGATCCGCTGGGAGAAGATCGATATCCTCGACCCTGCCGCGAAGCGCCGGGAGCAGGAGCTGAGAAAGGAGCAGTCCCTGCGGGATCTCGATATGCCGTCGAACTGGTTCTAAAGAGACCGGGACGCTCCTGCGGGAGAAACCGCGATTTCGGTTGAATGAACAGCCGCGGGGGGCATATTATAGCAACAGACTTCAGAGACGGGGCTTTACGGAGGCAGCAAACGGATGACCGCCCGGATGCGGCGGGCCGGAGTTCATGGAGGTGTTAATATGATCAAAGTCGTAGCCAAACAGACCGTTCCGGAAGGAAAACAGGAAGAATACCTCGCGATCGCGAAGGAACTCTTCGAGAAGACGCGTCAGGAGAAGGGGAACATCTTTTATACGCTGAACCGCAGCGTTCAGGATCCGACCTCGCTCGCGGTCATCGAGTGCTGGGAGGATCAGGAGGCGCTCTCGGCGCATATGGCGTCGGAGCATTTTAACCGGATTCTGCCGGCTCTCGGCGCGCTCTGCGAGGGGGAAGGCTCGATCGAGGTGTTCGAAGAGATACTCTAAAACTTACAGTTCATCTTTTTTTCATAGTAGATACCACACTTTTGAACGGAATTGTCCTTGAAAGTTATTCCTCAGGTGTGGTATTTTGTTATTTGTTAAATTATGGATTACTCTGCCGTTATATGCGCTTTTGCCGTCCGGCGGAGAAAGAAAGGACATGGCTCATGGCTTTAAATGTGAAGCTGCCGCGGCCCGGCAAATATCTGAAATTTCCGAAGATGAAGTTCGACCACATCGACGAGGAGATCTCGGACACCGAGAGCGCAGCCCCCGACGGAACCGTCGTCTACGAGCAGGACCCGAAGGCATACCCCGGCAGACGCTACCAGACGATCAAGGACGCGTTCCTGTTCGCCCGTGAGAACTACATGGATAACCCCATGATCCTGCAGAAGCCGGATCATAAGACTCCGTACCGTACGTATACTTACCGCGAGTTCACGGACGACGTCATCGACTTCGGAACCGGCCTGACCCAGGTCCTGGGCATGAAAGACGAGCGCTTCGTCATTTTCAGTGAGACCACCTACGGCTGGTATCTGTCCTACATGACCATGCTCTGCGGCGCCGGTATCGCCGTGCCGCTGGATAAAGAGCTTCCGGTGAACGAGATCGAGAACCTGATCCTGCGTTCGCGTGCGACCGCTGTGATCTACTCGGATAAAAAGAAAAAGAACATCGAAAAGCTGAAGGACCAGCTGACTCAGGTCAAGTGGTTCATTAAGATGGACTCCGACGCCGAGCCGGACGGCCGCGACATCGGCCTGAACTACATTAAGGAACGCGGCCACGAGCTCGTCGCGGACGGGAAGAGCACCTTCCTGGACATCGAGGTCGAGCCGGACGCGTTTAAGACCCTGTTCTTCACTTCGGGCACGACTTCGAACGCGAAGGGCGTCATGGTCTCGAGCCGGAACCTGGCCGAGAATATCAATGCCGCCGCCGTCTACGTGAACCTGCAGCCCTGGGACAGCCTGTTTTCGGTCCTGCCGCTGCACCACGCCTACGAGTCGTCGATCGGCTTCCTGTATCCGTTCGGCCTGGGCGCTTCCGTCATCGTCTGCGAGGGCCTGCGCTATATCCTGCCGAACATCCAGGAAAGCCATCCGACTTCGATCATCGCGGTGCCGATCCTTCTGGAGAACGTGTATAAGAACATCCAGAAGTCGATCAAGAAGAGTAAGAAGACGCAGCTCGTGAACACGATGATCCATGTCACGAACGCGCTCGGAAAGACCAATGTGAACATGAAGCACAAGGTCTTCAAGAGCATCTACGACAACCTCGGCGGACGTCTGCGCATCCTGGTGTCGGCTGCGGCGCCGATCGATCCGGCTGTCGGAAAGTGGTTCGCGGACATCGGCATCCTGTTCATGCAGGGCTACGGTCTGACCGAGACCGCGCCGATCGCGGCATTGACCCCGGATTACGACCTGCACGTCGGATCCGCGGGAAAGGCGGTCTACTGCGCGAAGCTGAAGATCCAGGATCCGAACGAGAACGGAGAGGGCGAAGTCCTGATCCACAGCCGCACGCTGATGCTCGGCTACTACGAGGACGAGGAGGCGACCCGAGAGGCGATCGATCCGGAGGGCTGGTTCCATTCGGGTGACGTCGGATATCTGGATAAGGACGGCTTCCTTTACATCACGGGCCGGATCAAGAACGTCATCGTGACCCAGAACGGAAAGAACATCTATCCGGAGGAGATCGAGACGCTCCTGAAGAACTACCCCGAGGTGAAGGAGTGCATGGTCCACGGCAAGGAAGTCGAGGACAGTAAGAAACTGATCATCACCGCCCGCATCCAGCCGAACCTGGAAGAGATCGCAAATCTCCACGAAGGGGTCGATACAAAGGATGAGGAAGCGGTCGCGGACGTTCTCTGGAACATCTGCAAGGAAGTGAATAAAGTCATGGTCGGCTATAAGGCGATCACCGCTCTGGAAGTGAAGCGGGGCGACTTCGAACTGACGACGACCATGAAGATAAAGCGGTATAAAGAACTTCAGAACGACGACGTTTACACGAAGGGACAGGATAAGTAAATAACGCGCGGCCCTCCGTGCCGCGGAGAATAAGAGGAGAACACACTATGGCTAATCTGAAACACGCAGCTGAGCGCAAGGCTATCGGCGTCATGCTGGACGGTCTGGTCAAACACCTGAAGAAGGCGGAGGATAAGACCGAAACTTATATGAAGATCATCGACCTGGCCGAGAAGTTTATCGGCAATAAGGTCAACCACGAGAAGTTCGAGGCGGTGAAGAGATATTTCTCGAACCCCGAGAACCGCTGGATCAAGTACATTAACCGCATTATCGACGAGACCGACCCGAACTACGCGAAGACCATGCTCCTGAACATGGGCTACGAGGCGTTCCTGCGCGGAACGAAGATGATCCGCGCGAACCGCGAGAAGTATGAGTGCAACATCCCGTGGCTCATCCTGTTCGATCCGACCTCCGCGTGCAACATGCACTGCGTGGGCTGCTGGTCCGGCACCTACGGCCATAAGAATAACCTGAGCTTCGAGGACATGGACCGCATCGTCACCCAGGGCAAGGAGCTCGGCGCTTTCCTGTACCTGATGACCGGCGGCGAGCCCATGGTGAGAAAGGCCGACGTCCTGAAGCTCTGCGAGAAGCACAATGACTGCTTCTTCGCGGCATTCACGAACTCGACCCTGATCGACGAGGAGCTCTGCGAAAAAGTCCAGAAGCTCGGCAACCTGTCCTTCATGCTTTCGATCGAGGGCACGCCCGACACGAACGACGCCCGCCGCGGCGACGGCCATTACGAGGCGGCGATGCGCGCGATGGATCTGCTGCGCGAGCACGGCATCGTGTTCGGCACTTCGATCTGCTACACCCGCGATAACATCGAGGCGGTCAGCGATCCGGAGTTCATCCGCTTCATCTCCTCGAAGGGCGCGCGCTACGGCTTCTACTTCCACTTCATGCCTGTCGGAAACAACGCCGTTCCGGAGCTCATGCCCACCGTGGAGCAGCGCAGAAAGATGATCGACGCGATCCGCTACATCAGAAGCCCCGAGTGCGATATCGACTTCTTCCCGATGGACTTCCAGAACGACGGCGAGTTCGTGGGCGGCTGCATCGCCGGCGGAAGAAACTACTTCCACATCAACTCGCGCGGCGACGCGGAGCCCTGCGTGTTCATCCACTTCTCGGATTCGAACATCCACGAGAAGTCGATCCTCGAGTGCCTGCAGAGCCCGCTGTTTAAGAAGTATCACGAGGGCCAGCCGTTCAACCGCAACCACCTGCGTCCCTGCCCGATGCTCGAGAACCCGCAGCTGCTGCGCAAGATCGTGAACGAGACCGGCGCCTACGGCACGAACGAGGAGTCCGAGGAGAGCGTGGAGCATCTGTGCTCGAAGTGCGACGACTACGCCGCCGAGTGGGCGCCCGTGGCCGATGAAGTCTGGGCCAGCCAGGAGCATAAGCCGAAGAGCTACGAAGGTTATTCCAAACTGCACACCGAGCATCCGGAGCTTGCGGCGTTCGAGACGCTGGAGGATCTGAAGAAGTAATATCTGCATATTTCGAGAGCTGCCGCGTTCCCTGTGAGCGCGGCGGCTTTTTTGTTCGGAGAAACGGCCGGCGCGGGCCGCGGCGGAAGAACGCGGAGATCCCGGGAAGGCCTGTGAAGAAGGAGAACGTGATGGGAGGATTTCATTGCCCGCTGGGCGCGATGGCGCCCGGAACTGAGGGCTGCATCGATTGCGGCCTGTGCAGTGCGGACTCGAAGGCGGAGTACGCGAGGGCGGCCGAACTGCTGCGCGCCTGGATCCGCGAGCACGCGCCGCGTCCGGCAGCTGTCCGGAAGATGGCGGTCTGCGGCAAGGGCGGCGTCGGAAAGAGCCTGCTGACCGCGGTGTTCGCGCGCAGCTTCGCCGGGTTCGGGTATCGCGTGCTGGTCGTGGACACCGATGAGTCGAACCCTACGCTCGCACGTGCGCTGGGGCTCGCGCAGCCGGCATGCTGCCTGCGGACGCTGGACGATCAGTTCGCGCCGGTGGAGAACGGCGAGTGGATCCGGGATTCGATGACGATCGACGAGATACCCGCGAAGTACCGGTCCGACAGCGCGGATGGACGGCTGTCGCTCGTGACGACCGGAAAGATCGAGGATCCGTTCCAGGGCTGCGCGTGCAAACTCGGCGTGCTCGCCCGCGAGCTCATGCTGAACCTGAAGATCGGGGACGGAGAAGTCGTGATCGCGGACGTCGAGGCGGGCGTCGAGAGCTTCGGGCGCGGCGTCGAGCGCGGAACGGACACTGTGATCGCGGTCGTCGAGCCCACCATGGACTCGGTCGAGGTCGCCGAGAAGATCCGGTACATGTCCGAAGGTATCGGTATCTCGCGGATGCGGGCGGTCGTGAACAAGGTCCCCTCGCCGGAAGTCGGTGAAGCGATGGAAGAGCTGCTCACGGCGCGTGAGATCCGGCGGCTGGGAACATTGCCGCTGTCGGGCGACGTTTCGATGCACGCACTCACCGGGACGCCGCTTTCGGAGACGGACGAGACGTACGGGCGGATCCGGCACATGCTGGAGCTGCTGCTCGACGAGAACGAGATGGATCATCCGTTCGTGCGATAGACCGGGCGGGCCTGCCGGACAATGTTCGCAGGCCGTACCCGGAATGCGGTCCGGCGGACTGTACCGGCCGCGGAAGGGAGTGTCATGGAGATCGGAAAGGAACTGACACGCGAAGAGATCGCGGAACTCTGGGGCGGAGAACTGCCGGAGATCGAGCCCGAGTACCGGCAGCTTGCGGACGCCTTCACACAGGGCCGCCCGGAGCTGGCGCCTTACGTGATGAAAAAAGTGTTCACGCTGCGGGAGGCCCGAGCGGCATGTTCGCTGCCCGGCACCGCGGAGAGCGTGGCGGAGCTGCTCGGCATTTCCGCGGAAGAGGCGGAGGAGATGCTTCACGCGCTGGCGGTCCGGGGAAAGATCATTCAGACGCCGGACGGGTATGACGCGATCCGGAACATCGCCTTCATGCGCGACTACGTGTTCGCACACCCCAGTCACGATGAGGAGAACGGACAGGCGCTCGCGCGGCTGCTTCTCGACTGGGACTCCTATGTGCCGGGGCGCTCGAATCCCGACGGAACGTTCCGGATCATCCCGAAATGGAAGTCCGTGAAGGATCTGCCCGGCGTCATGCCCTGCGAAAATATGCCGCAGATGCTGCTGGACCTGTGGCCGGACGGCGTGGCGTTTTCGCGCTGCCCCTGCCGCGCGCTGACGTCGATCGCGCAGACCGGCGAATACCGGCCGGACATGTTCCGCGGCGACACGGGCGAGACCGCGGATCCGAAGGACGGCCTCTGCATCATCGTGGGTCCGCGCGCGCAGTATTTCGCGCGGATGTACGGAGCGTATCTTCCCACGAAGGAAGAACTGATCGCGAAGATCGAACATATCGAGAATAACGGCACTTACTACACGACGAACAATGCACGCACCATGTTCGTCATGTGCAACTGCGGCGACGACTGTAACTGCGGGATGCGGATTCCCTACGAGGCCGGGCGCGCGTCGAGCTTCGCGAAGAGCCGCTTTATCGCGCGGCTCGCAAAGCCGGACGCCTGCGTGGGCTGCGGGATCTGCGAGCGCGGATGCATGTTCCACACGGCGGTGCGCGTCGTCGACGGAAAGGCCGCCGTCGATCCGGACGCCTGCCACGGCTGCGGGGTGTGCGCGGTGCATTGCCCGGCCGGGGCGCTGAAGATGGAGCTCGTGCGGCCGGCGGATCACATTCCGAAAGCGTAAAAAATATTCCCGGACGCAGGCCCATTTTTCCGGATCCTGTGCTATAATATTATCAAGCTCTGTAACATCATTCTGCAGTAAAGGAAGGATACATGCGCGGAAAGGCGCAGGTATCCTTTTTGTGTTTTAAAAAGGTTTTTCGGGAGGCACACTATGATGAATGCGGCTGAAAAACGAACACGAAACTTTCCTGTACACAGGTTCATGGCGGCGCTCGTCGCTGTGGCTGTGACGCTGTCCGCTGCAGTGTCCGTTCATCTTAACACTTACGTGAGCCATGCGTTTTCGGCTGACACCGGCCCCGTGATCGTCTCGCACCGGGGCGGAGGAAACGCCGGACCCGAGAACACCGTCGCGGGTCTTCGGGCGGCACAGGAGGCCGGCGCGATCGCATGCGAAGTCGACGTCCAGAGGACCGCGGACGGAGCCTATGTTTTAAATCATGACGCGACTTTCGAACGCGTGGCCGGCGTGGACCGGCGGGTCGATGAGATGACGCTGGAGGAGATCCGGGAACTGAATGTGGACGGCGAGCGGGTCCCGACGCTGCAGGAACTGCTCGGTGCGGCAGGCAGAAGCATGATCCTCCTGATCGAGCTGAAGGGGGACACCGCAGACGCGCAGATGGCGGACGACGTGGTGGCGATGATCCGGGAGTACGGAGTCGAGGACCGCTGCATCCTGATCTCGTTCCTGGGAGAAGTCATCGACTACATCGCGGAAGCTTATCCCTGGATGCCGACCTGCTACCTGACCTTCGCGTATGACGAAGACGCGGCGCAGAGAGACTGCGATTACGTCGGCGTGAAGCGGACGAACGTCACGCGGGAGGTCATTGACCAGGCACATGATCAGGGCCACAGGATCCTGGTCTGGACGGTGAATGAAGAAGAGGAGCAGCGCGCCTTCATAGAGCAGGGCGCCGACGGGATCGTCACGGATGAAGTCGCGCAGGCGATGCAGCTGACCGGAGGGACGGATTCCGGAACATTCAATACGCTCCTGCAGCTGCTTCGGGCGACGGTTGAACAGACTGCGTGATGTGTAGTATGATAGACTCCGCAAAGGAAAGGGCCTGCCGCAGCGGCAGGAGAGGAAGGAGGATATCCCGATGGATGACAGAGAAAAGCTCGAGAACATCACGCCTGAGGAGGAAGACGACGGCGATATGTTTAAAGCCATGCGTGATTTCATGAAGGGCATGCAGGAAGCGGATTTTGACGAAGAGGCATTTGCTGCCGGCCTGAAGGAGCTGACCGACCAGATCGACGCCGAGGAGGCTTCGGAGTGAACCGTTTCTGAAACGGGCGCATTAAAACGCGTTGAGAGATTCCCCCGCAGAGATTTCTGCGAGGGAGTTTTTTTGTACCCGGATTTTGGGACAATGCAGGCAGAAAAGGAAAACGGGAGGATGGAATGAGTCTTTCGGGACCCTGTGTTTTCTCAAAAAAGGAGTACGATCATGAGTAAAAAGACGAAGATGATGATCAAAAGGACCGCGCAGGAGTGTGTGATGGGGCTGGTGATCGGCGCGTCGGTGTTCGGGAGCATGCTGTGGCTCGGGATGAGATGAGCACGCTGCGTCCGTGCGCTCGGTCCGGGAACCGGACCGCGGGTATGGCTTCGGCGGAATCATATGCTATGATGGACCTGCAGCCGGAATTCCGCAGACGAAAGGAGCATGCATGTACGACAGAGAAAAGGCCCGCCTGAAACGGATCGAGATCTTCGAGGACACACTGAAACGCTGCGAGGAGGATCCGTACCTGAAGCAGGCTGTTCACGACGCAAAAAAGACCACCTGGGTCTATCTCGCGGACGATTATCCGCTTTGCGGTCCGTCCCGGCAGTTCGAGACTGAGATCACCGTCACGAAACACCGCACATTTGAGGCGGCGGAAGCGCTGAAAGCGGCGGACCCGACGGCGAAGATCGCGGTCCTGAATTTTGCGAATGCATTCCATCCGGGCGGCGGTGTGACCGCCGGTGCGGGCGCGCAGGAGGAATGCCTCTGCAGGTGTTCCACGCTGTATCCGGTGCTGCACTGCCGTTATCCGATGGTAAACTTCTACGGCCTTCACAGACAGATCGGAGACCCCAGGGCGACAGACGCAGTCATCTATACGGAAGGCGTGGTGGTGTTTAAGAGCGACACCCCGGAACCCGCGATCCGCGACCGCGGCGAGTGGTTTACGGTGGATGTAATGACCTGTGCCGCACCGGATCTGCGTACGAAGCCGAACAGATACGTGCCGCTGGAAAACGGCGGATCGGAAATGGACCGGGAAGAACTTCTCGCCTGCCATATCCGCCGGACGGCTCATCTGCTGACCGCGGCGGCCGCCCGCGGTGCGGACACGCTGGTGCTCGGCGCGTTCGGCTGCGGTGCGTTTCAAAACGATCCCGAAGTGGTGGCGGAGGCGTTCCGGACCGCACTGGAGGGGTTCCGCGGCAGGTTCCGAAAGGTCGAATTCGCGGTGCACTGCTCTCCCCGGAGTGATGAAAACTACAGAGCGTTCGCGGAAGCGTTCCGCTGAGAACCGAGCCGTGACACACGCATCTCTGCTCCCCGGCATTTTCCGACAGGGATCCGGACAGGAGGGACAGATATATGAACCGGTTGTTTTTGCGCGGACTGCTTATTGACTGGGACCGCATCGGCGCGGGCAGCTATCTCCGGCATATTCCGGCGCTCTCGGGGCTGGAGGAGCTGCGCTTTTCCGCACCTGTGACGTTTTTCGTGGGCGAGAACGGGAGCGGGAAGTCGACCCTGCTCGAGGCCGTCGCCGTCAGCTGCGGATTTAACCCGGAGGGCGGCACCCGCAACTATCGCTTTTCGACGTACGACTCGCACTCGGAGCTGTGCGGGGCGGTGCGGATGATCCGCGGCGCACGGCGGGAGAAAGGCGGCTATTTCCTTCGCGCGGAGAGTTTTTACAATGTCGCGACCGCGGAGGAAGAATACAGCCGCGGGCCGGGCGGCGTCCCGCAGGAGTTTCATTTTAAGTCGCACGGCGAGAGCTTTCTGGCGCTGGTGCAGCGGAATTTCCGCGGGGACGGGCTGTACCTGCTGGACGAGCCCGAGGCCGCGCTGTCCCCGCAGCGGCAGCTGGCGCTGATGGCTGAGATCCGGCGCTGCACGGACGCGGGCGCGCAGTTTCTGATCGCGACGCACTCGCCTGTCCTGCTGGGCTTTCCCGGCGCGGAGATCCTGTCGTTCGACGATGGGAGGATCCATTCCTGCGCGTACGAGGACACCGAGAGCTATCAGGTCACGAAGATGTTCCTGGACCGGCGTGAGCAGATGCTGCGGGAACTGTTCGGCGAAACAGAAGCGTGATCGTCCGGGCGGCCTTCGGGCCGCTTTTTTTGTGCGCTTCTTGAAGTGCGCGCGGGGAATGAAGTATCATGGGATCAGAGAGTGTGTGCGGATCCGAAAAGAGGTGTGGATCCGAAAGGAGGAACGAGTTTGCGCATCGCGTTTATCGGCTGTATGGTCATGTTTCGGGAACTCAGCGCACTGATGGCGGAGAGCGGACATGTGTTCCGTCCGTTCTGGCAGCCGCAGGGCCTGCATAACACGCCCGATCTGCTCCGCGAGAACGTCCAGCGCGCCATCGACGAGGTCGAGGAGTACAATGCCTCGGCGCCGGAACACCTGCGCTTCGAGGCGATCGTCCTGGGCTACGGGCTTTGCTCGAACGGCACGGTCGGCCTGCGGGCGCGCGGCATTCCGGTCGTGATCCCGCGGTGCGACGACTGCGTCACGCTGTTCCTGGGCTCGCGGGAGCGCTATCTGCGGGAGTTTCATTCCGTGTCCGGGACGTTCTGGTACTCGCGCGGCTGGATGGAGCAGGGCGACATGCCCGGCCCGGAGGCGTTCGAACGCCAGCGGCAGGAGTTCATGGAGAAGTACGAGGACGAGGAACTGGTGGACTACCTGTGCGAGGCCGAGCAGTCCTGGATCCGGAATTACGAGCGTGCGGCCTACATCACTTCGCCGCTGGGCGACAGCGATGAGCTGAAGGCGAAAGTCCGCAGCGATGCCGAGGGTTTTGGCTGGCGCTATGAAGAGCTGCCGGGCGACCTCGGGTTCTTCGAAAAGCTGGCCGCCGCGGACTGGGACGAGGAGTGGTTCCTCACCTGCCCGCCCGGCTGCGAGGTCAGGGCGGATTACACCGGAAAACTGTTTACAGCCGGGAAATGACCGGCACGGCAGGGGAGAGTCCGCCCGGCGCGGCGGCCTTCCGGCCCGGAGAAAGAAGGAGTATTCATATGAAAAAGATCTTATTCGTCACACCCATCGCGGAGGACCGCCGCGCGCGCTTCACGGAGATCGCCGCAGCCGGCGGCGCGGAGCTCGTGTTCCTCGACCGTGAGGCCGTTACCGACGACGACCTGCGGGACGCGGAAGTGATTCTCGGGAACCTGCCGCCGCAGCGCCTGACGGTCTGTGAGAAGCTGCGCTGGCTGCAGCTCGACAGCGCCGGCGCGAACAACTACGGCCCCGAGAGCGGGCTGGCGGCGGACGCGGCATTGACGAACGCCTCGGGCGCCTACGGCATCGCGATCAGCGAGCACATGGTCGGCTGCGTGCTGATGGTCATGAAAAATCTCGCGAATTACATGCCGCTGCAGGAGCGCCGCGAGTTCCGCAACCTCGGCGGCGTGAAGACCGTGTACGGCGCGAAAGTCCTCGCGGTCGGCATGGGCGACATCGGTTCGAATTTCGCTAAGAGGATGCACGCACTGGGCGCGACGGTCTATGGCGTGCGCCGGAACACGCACGAGAAGCCGGACTACGTCGAACGGCTGTTCACTCCCGCGGACATGGATGAGATCCTGCCCGAGGTCGACGTGGTGGGGCTGTCATTGCCCGAGACAGGCGAGACCGAGGGAATGTTCGACTACGAGCGGCTGAAGAAGATCCGTCCGGGCGCGATCCTGGTCAATGTCGGCCGCGGTACCGCCATCGTCACCGACGATCTGGTCCGCGCGGCCGGGGAGGGGCATTTCGCGGGCGTCTGCCTCGACGTCACGGACCCGGAGCCGCTGCCTGCGGACCATCCGCTCTGGGACATCGAGCACGTGTACATCACCCCGCACATCTCGGGTCGGTTCAATGCCCCGGTGACCTACGAGATCGTCCTGGACATCTTCGCGGAGAACCTGCGGCGGTATCTGGCGGGCGAGCCCCTCGAAAACCGGGTGGACCGGGGAATCGGGTATTGACCGGCGGACGGGACTCCGCCGTCCGGGGACGGTCGGCCGCAGTGTTCGCAAATCGTCATTGTAAATATAGAAATTTCGTGAGAAAATAGATAAGGCAACATCGGACGTCTGCGTTCCGAGAAGGATAAAGAAACCTTTAAGAAAAAGGAGGAGTATTTATGCTTATTAAAGCTGCTGTCACGAACGAAAAAGGCCAGTTCACGTTTGAAGAGGTCGAACTGGACGAGCCGAAGGCTGATGAGGTACTCGTAAAGATCGTTGCGAGCGGATGCTGCCACACCGATCTGGGCGGACGCGACCAGATGGCGCCGTGGCCGATCCCCGGCGTGCTGGGACACGAGGGTGCCGGCATCGTCGAGAAAGTCGGACCGATGGTCCAGGGCATCAAGCCCGGTGATCACGTCGTGCTTTCCTATCAGCACTGCGGACAGTGCGATAACTGCCTGGAAGGTCACCCGGCACGCTGCGACACATGGTTCCCGCTGAACTTCCTCGGAAGACTGACGGACGGCACGACCCGCCTTCATAAGAAGGACGGCTCCGACCTCTCCGTGTTCTTCGGACAGTCCTCGTTCGCCACTTACGCGGTTGCGAACCAGAGACAGGTCGCCGTGGTCGATCCCGACGTCGATCTGAGACTGCTCGGACCTCTGGGCTGCGGCTTCCTGACCGGTTTCGGTTCGGTCGTGAACGTGTTTAAGGCCGGTTTCGGCGACACGATCGCGGTCTTCGGCGTGGGCGGCGTCGGTCTGGCGGCGATCATGGCGGCGCGCATCGTGGGCTGCCAGCGCATCATCGCGGTCGGCCGTCATCAGTCGAAGCTGGATCTGGCTCTCGAGATGGGCGCGACGGACGTCGTGAACTCGAAGGAGTGCGATCCGGTCGAGGCGATCCGCGCGATCACCGGCGGCAAGGGCGTGAAGTTCGCGTTCGATACCTCCGGAAAGGCCTTCATCATTAAGCAGGCGATCAATGCTTCGAGCGCCTATGCGAAGATCTGCACCGTCGCGATGTCCCCGGATACCCTGGATATCGAGATCGAGCAGGAGATGATGGGTCCCGGCCGCACCATCATGGGTTCGACCGAGGGCGACGCGGTCTGCAAGTCCTTCATCCCGAAGATGGTCGACTACTATAAGCAGGGCCGCTTCCCGTTCGATAAACTCTGCAAGCTGTATAAGTTCGAGGATATCGAGCAGGCATTCCAGGATTCCCTGGACGGCAAGGTCGTTAAGCCCATCGTGGTCATGGAGTAATTCGGAACACAAGGTGACCCGGACCCCGGGTGACGTGACCCGAACATGAATAAAGCCGCCGGCTGAGAGATCAGCCGGCGGCTTTGTTTTTGGTTTCGAATCAGGGGTGCAGCATCGTACGGGACATTCAGCGTATCTTTTCCGTGAAGTAACGAATCGTTTCCTTCAGACCGTCTTCGAGGCTCACGACGGGTTCCCAGTCCAGCAATGATTTCGCCAGAGAGATATCCGGTTTCCTGCGAACGGGATCATCCGCGGGAAGGTCGAAGTAAGAGATACCGGAGGAGGAACCGGTCAGGCGGACGATCAGTTCCGCAAGCGTTTTCACGGACATCTCATTCGGATTTCCGACGTTTACAGGGCCGGTCAGAGGTTCGCCTCCGGCGGGCTCGGCTTCCATCATGCGGACCAGCGCCTCGACGGTGTCTGAAACATAGCAGAAGCTGCGGGTCTGAGAGCCGTCGCCGTAGATCGTGATGTCGCCGCCCTTGAGCGCGGCCAGGATAAAGTTCGAGACCACACGGCCGTCGTTCTCAAGCATATGGGGACCGTAGGTGTTGAAGATTCGCACGACACGGATATCAGCGCCTTTCTGGCGGTGATAGTCAAAAAACAGGGTCTCCGCCATGCGCTTCCCCTCGTCATAGCAAGAGCGGGTGCCGATCGGGTTCACGTTGCCTCTGTAATCCTCGCGCTGGGGATGCATCAGCGGATCTCCGTAGACCTCGCTCGTACTGCTCTGCAGGATACGTGCGCCGTTTCGGACCGCGAGCTCGAGCATGTTGATCGCGCCGAGCACGCAGGTCCTGGCGGTCTGGACAGGATCGTTCTGATATTGGACCGGGCTGGCCGGACAGGCCAGGTTATAGATCTGCGCGCACTCCGTGCAGAAAGGCTCCGTGACGTCGTGTTCCACGAAAGAAAAATTCGGGTGATGCTTTATCGCGGCGACGTTATCGAGGGAGCCGGATGACAGGTTATCCAGACAGAGAACTTCATGACCGTCTTTCAGCAGCCTGGCGCACAGATGCGAGCCGATAAAACCGCAGCCTCCGGTGACCAGGATCCTCATAATTCTCTCTCCTTCAGTGCCTTTCTGATCTTCGCGGAACTCTGCCTTCGTGATTATGATCCTTTGCAGAGATGTTGCAAATCATAATGATAACATAAACAAAAATCTTTGGAAAGTCCTGCAGTGGTTAGGCCGGAGGCCCATCGGTACACCTGCGGTTTCCTCAGATGATACGGTCTTCCCCGGCTCCGAAGCGCAGGAACCGCAGTTCGTTTTTCGCGGCCGACACCGTGAGGATGTCGAAGCACTCCCGGCTGGCTTCGCTGAACACGCGTTCGGGAGCGCTGCCGAAAGGCGTTTGGCGGCCGGTCGAAACGTTCCCGGCACTGTCCGCCCAGAAATCGATCTTCATCGAGGCGATCGTTACAATGGGGAAAGAATACTTTCGGAAGATCTGATCTGCGTGGCTGTGGCCGCAGACCCAGGCCAGGATGTTCCCGCGTTTCGCCTGCTGCTTTTCGAGAACGGAGATCATCTTATCGCCGTTCCGAACAGCCTCGTTTCGGGGCTGGAGCTCCATGACAGGAGGTACGTGCGAGAAGACGACGATCCGATGGTCCTTCGGGGCGGATGAGACCGCGCGTGCGAACCACAGATGGTCGCTCATCGAGAAGCCGTAAGGGTTCGATCTCTGGGCCGGGTCGAAGGATGCTGCGAAGATCAGGCGAACGCGCTGCGCCGTAAAATCGATCACCAGGTTTTCCCCTCGGCCCAGATAGAGCTTTTCGGCTGCTTTCCGGTCAATGTGGTCTTTTTCCGGCCCCAGCATATTGAAATCATGATCCCCGATGCACATGAAGAGCGGGAGTTTCAGCCCTTCAAGGTCTTCGAGTACATGTTTCGCATAGCGCAAAGTTTCATCGTGCGGCTGCGCGCCGTCCGTGAGGTCACCCAGAAAGATCAGTCCGTCCAGTGAGATCCGCCGGTTGACATTGATCAGGTTCTGCGCGGTCTGATCCCAGGTCCCGCCTGCTGCATAATGGCTGTCGGTGCAGAGCAGGAGGCGAAGATCGTCCGGAGCGGTCTGTTCCCGCAGGCGTTCATCGAGCCGGGACGCTTCGCGCACACAGACTTCCCCTGCGGCGACCTCCCTGGGACGCCCGGCCCGGCGGAAGCGGATAAGGGTGTCGAGATACGCGGCGTTTACGCCTTTTTTTACCGCGATACGGGGCCCGCCGCGGAACGCGATCCGGACATACCCGTCCCGTTCGAATGTGAACGGTTCCGTGCGCCACTCTGTGTCGTGTTCCCCGGTATAGGTCGTCCAGTTGGATTCGATTCGTGCGCCGCGGCTGAGAATCATCCCGACAGGGACTTCTTCCCGGTAATAGAACAGTGAATAAGGCACACCGTCCTCAGTCGGTTCCAGCCGGTCGCCTTTTTCCACGCGGATCGGTTCAGGGGTCACGTCCACTCCGGCACACGCTTCGAGGAAGCCGTCCTCCGCACGGACCGAGGAGTCTTTCCGGAGACGCTGCGTCTCCGCAAGGATCTGAAGACGGGAGGCGGTAAAGCTCCGCTTGCCGCAGTACAGATCGATGTTGTTCGTAAACAGTGCGGAAGCGCCCGCACCTGTGAGCTCGTTTTCCGAAATTTCCTGCGGACCGTCTTCCCGACCCGAGTAGCCGTCACCGGCGGCAGCGGGAGCGGGGAAGAGAGGTTCCACCTTCTGCGAGGTCCACGCGCGGATCGTGAAGCGGCGGGGAACGCGAAATGCTTCCGTGTAGTGCTTCAGACGGCTCAGATTCGGGTGCAGTTCCGTGCAGTTCAGCTCTTCGGCGGCGCTGAGTCCGCTTTCCACGTCGCTCGAGATCACCGCGATCCGGCAGCCGGGATCCAGCGCGCGCATCCGCTCCAGAGACCGCGGGTTGAAGGATGACCAGACGACACAGCGTTCGAGACCGAACGCCCGGACGGCTTTCAGAGCCTTTTCCTCAATGCCGGGGTACTCGAAATTTCCGGTCTTCAGTTCGATATCCAGCATCATCCCGCATTCGCGGCAATACGGAGCGCAGACTTCAAGGACTTCGGTCATCGTCGGGATCTGTTCGAAGCGCCCGGCGTTCTCCGTGCCGAAGCCGGCAATGATCTTCAGCGTTCGGAGCTCTTCCAGCGTTTTCGCACGCACTTCGCCGGTCCCGTCAGTGGTGCGGTCCACGGTCTCGTCGTGGATCACGACGAGCTCTCCGTCGGAGGAGAGCTGAACGTCGAACTCAATGCCGGCAATATCATATTCGCAGGCCGCGCGGAACGCGGTCAGCGTGTTTTCGGGGTACAGGCGGCTGAAACCTCTGTGTGCCCAATAGTTCATAAGAGCTCCTTTTCGCGGAATGATCTCTGTCGAAGTTTCGAAATATTATGGACAGATTACCCGTACATCTTAGCATTGACGGCATGCGCATTCAATTAACACTTTAGAAAACCCCGTCTCCGTGGTATGATTAAGGACAATTGACAGATACGATATCACATCGTGGTTTTCATCGATCCGGGCATTCCCGGGAGGAGCGGCAGATGGCTAAAATGATCACTTTATATAACACAGGCGTCTACCTGGTCGGCGGCATGATGGTCGAGACCGACCCCGCCGGCGCGATGAAGGCGATGGGGTCCTGCGCGACCTGTTCGGACAACTTCTTCCAGTCCGGCATGATGACGGATAAGTTCCAGGACCTCGCGAAGCGCCAGACGATGGCCTACTCGATCCTGTCCGCGCATAACACCGCGGTCAGCGAGGACGACCTGAAGCTGAAGTTCGATAAGCTGGTGTCCCACGACATCACTTACGTCGGCATTATTCAGACCGCGCGCGCCTCGGGACTCACAGAGTTCCCGATCCCCTACGTGCTTACGAACTGCCATAACAGTCTGTGCGCGGTGGGCGGCACGATAAACGAAGACGACCACTTCTTCGGGCTTTCGGCCGCGAAGAAGTACGGCGGCGTCTACGTCCCGCCGAACCTGGCGGTCATCCACCAGTACGCGCGTGAATGCATGGCCGAGTGCGGCGCAATGATCCTCGGATCGGACAGCCACACCCGCTACGGCGCGCTGGGTACGATGGCGGTCGGCGAGGGCGGACCCGAGCTCGTGAAGCAGCTGCTGGGCCGCACCTGGGACGTGAAGTACCCGCAGGTCATCGCGGTGTATCTGCACGGGAAGCTGCAGAAGGGCGTGGGCCCGCAGGACGTGGCGCTGGCGCTGATCGGCGCGGTGTTCCGGAACGGCTTCGTGAATAATAAAGTACTGGAGTTCGTCGGCCCCGGCGTCTGTGAGCTCTCCGTCGAGGAGCGCATCGGGATCGACGTCATGACGACCGAGACGACCTGCCTGTCGTCGATCTGGCCGACGGATGAGAAGGTGAAGGAGTTCTATGAGATGCACGGACGGCCTGAGGCTTTCCGCACGGTCGAGCCCGGCCCGGTCGCGTATTACGACGGCATCATCGAGATCGATCTTTCGGCGGTGAAGCCGATGATCGCGCTTCCGTTCCATCCGAGCAATGCACTGCCGATCGAAGACCTCATCGGCCCGGACCTGAAGGACATCCTGAAGGAGGCTGAGGAACTCGGAAAGCAGGCGGTCGGACAGGACGCGGATTATCACCTCCTGGATAAGTACGAGGACGGAAAACTCCGCGTGCAGCAGGGCGTGATCGCGGGCTGTGCGGGCGGCGGGTTCGAGAACCTGTGCGCGGCGGCGGATATCCTGCGCGGGAAGAGCATCGGCAGCGGCGAGTTCTCGCTGAACGTGTATCCGGCCAGCCAGCCGATCATGATGGAGATCGTGAAGAACGGTACGGCGGCGGCGCTGATGGGCGCGGGCGCGGTCATCAAGCCCGCGTTCTGCGGACCGTGCTTCGGCGCGGGCGACACGCCGGCGAACGGCGCACTGTCGATCCGGCATTCGACCCGGAACTTCCCGAACCGCGAGGGTTCGAAGCCCGGGAACGGGCAGCTGGCGGCGGTGGCGCTCATGGACGCGCGTTCGATCGCCGCGACGGCCGCGAACGGCGGTTTCCTGACTCCGGCGACCGAGATCGACGCGGACTTCGGAAAACCGAAGTATTTCTTCGACGGATCGATCTATGAGAACCGCGTGTATAACGGCGTCGGGAAGGCCGAGCCGGACGCGGAGCTGAAGTTCGGACCGAACATCAAGGACTGGCCGTCCATGCCGGCATTGCCCGAGCATATTCTGCTGAAGGTCGTCTCCGAGATCCACGATCCGGTCACGACGACCGACGAGCTGATCCCTTCGGGCGAGACTTCCTCCTACCGTTCGAACCCGCTGGGGCTCGCGGAGTTCGCGCTGTCGCGGCGCGACCCGGCCTATGTGGGCGAGGCGAAGAAGGTGCGCGAGCTCGCGGCGGCGGGCACGGAAGGCTCCGGCGGCGACGGCCCCGCGCTGATGACCGAGTACGTGAAGGCCCTGTTCTCCATTAAGCAGAAGTTTTCGGACGAGGTCACGTCGAATATGGGCATCGGCAGCACGATCTTCGCGGTGAAGCCCGGCGACGGCTCCGCACGTGAGCAGGCGGCCTCCTGCCAGAAGGTGCTCGGCGGCTGGGCGAACATCGCCGGCAGCTACGCGACGAAGCGCTACCGCTCGAACCTGATCAACTGGGGCATGCTGCCCTTCGTCTATGAGGGTGACACCGACGCGCTGCCTTTCGCGCGCGGCGAGTACGTCTTCGTGCCCGGGATCCGCGAGGCGGTCGAGAGCGGCGCGGAGAGCGTGAAGGCCTATGCGGTGGACCGCGGGATGGAGGAGTTCGAGCTGAAGCTCGGGGCACTGACCGCGGATGAACGCGAGATCATCGCGAAGGGCTGCCTGATCAACTATTATCGAGCGGAATAACACGCGTTATTTAACGCCGCGCCGGACTTTTCGGCGCGCAGATTATGGAAAGATAAAGAAGAAAGAAAAGAGACATTGACCCATGGGAAAGATTATCCTCACCGGTGACAGACCCACCGGCAGACTGCACATCGGACACTACGTCGGCTCGCTCCGCAGAAGAGTGGAGCTTCAGAACTCGGGCGAGTTCGAGAAGATCTTCATCATGATCGCGGACGCGCAGGCCCTGACGGATAACTTCGATAATCCGGAGAAGGTCCGCGAGAACATTATCGAGGTCGCGCTCGACTACCTGTCGGCGGGGCTCGACCCGGAGAAGAGCACGATCTTCATCCAGTCGCAGATCCCGGAGCTGTTCGAGATCACCTCGTACTACATGAACTTCGTGACGGTGTCGCGTCTGCAGCGAAATCCCACCATTAAGAGCGAGATTCAGATGCGCGGCTTCGAGACCAGCATCCCGGTCGGCTTCCTGTCGTACCCGGTCAGCCAGGCGACGGACATTACCGCGTTCCGCGCGAACCTGGTGCCCGTGGGCGAGGATCAGGAGCCGATGCTCGAGCAGACCCGCGAGATCGTGCATAAGTTCAATTCCGTGTACGGCGAGACTCTGGTCATGCCCGAGATCATGCTGCCGGATAACCAGGCGTGCATGCGGCTGCCCGGCATCGACGGCGGGGCGAAGATGAGCAAATCCCTGAATAACTGCATCTACCTCGCGGACACGAAGGAAGAAGTGCAGAAGAAGATCCGCAGCATGTTCACGGACCCGAACCACCTGCGCGTGGAGGATCCGGGCCGCACCGAGGGGAACCCGGTGTTCATTTATCTCGAGGCGTTCGCGACCGACGAGCACTTCGCGAAGTACTGGCCGGATTACGCGAACCTGGACGAGCTGAAGGCGCATTACGAGCGCGGGGGCTTAGGCGACGTGAAGGTGAAGAAGTTCCTGAACCGGGTGCTCGAGGATACGCTGGAGCCGATCCGTGCGCGCAGAGCCGAGTACGAGAAGGATATCGCGGGCGTCTACGACATCCTGAAGGAAGGCACCAGAAAGGCGCGCGAGATGGCGGCGGAGACGCTGGCCATGGTGAAGGGCGCGATGAAGATCGATTATTTCAATGATCCCGAGCTGGTGGCGCGGCATCAGGAGAAGTACGGGAACTGATAGATAAGCGGACTGAGCGAAGAAAACGCGGAGGCGGCATTCGTGCTTGTACGAAATGCCGCCTCTGCGGATTCCTTTCAGTCCGATGCCAAAGATCATTTGACTATGTTTCCCGCCCGGAGTAATATCTCTACCAAACCCGTTATTATCATTATTATCCGAAAGCGAGCATTCCCATGGCCAGAGCAGACACGAAGGAGATCTTCGAGACATTGCCCGTCCCCCGCGCGGTGCGGGAGATGGCATTGCCCATGATCTTCAGCCAGATCATCGTCCTGATCTATAACATGGCCGACACCTTCTATCTCGGACGGACGAACGATCCGTTCATGGTGGCGGGCGTCTCGCTGATCCTGCCGGTGTTTAACATCAGCGTCGCGTTCGCGGCCCTGGCGGGGACCGGCGGCTCGACCCTGATCTCGCGGCTCCTGGGCCGGCAGCGCGAGGACGAGGCGCGGAAGGTCGCGTCGTTTTCGATCGGCTTCGGGCTGGTGCTCGCCGCGGGGTTCTCGCTGGTCATGCTGTTCCTGATGCGGCCGATCCTGACCGCGCTCGGCGCGAGCGGGAACACCTACACGTACGCGGCGCAGTACGTCTTCACGGTCATCGTGCTCGGCGGCATTCCGACGATCATGTCGAATGTCATGGCGAACCTCCTGCGCAGCGTGGGCCGTTCGCGCACGGCCAGCATCGGCGTGACCATGGGCGGCCTGATCAATATCGCACTGGACCCCCTCTTCATGTTCGTCCTGCTGCCGCGCGGGAAGGAAGTGCTCGGCGTGGGCATCGCGACGCTGCTTTCGAACTGCATCGCGTTCGTGTTCTTCGTCAGCGTTCTGGTGAAGAACCGCAGGGATATGGTCATCGGCTTCCGGCCCGGAATCGGGCTGCCGGAGCGCGAGAGCCTGAAGTCCGAGTTTGCGGTCGGCGTACCCGCGGCGGTCTCGATGCTGCTGTTCGACCTCGACTACATGGTCATCGACCGGCTGATGTCCGGCTACGGCGACATGGCGCTCGCGGCGGTCGGCATCGTCCTGAAGGTCGAGCGTCTGCCGCTGAACGTCGGCATCGGCATCAGCCACGGCATCGTGCCGATCGTGGCGTATAACTACGCGTCCGGGAACCATGAGCGCATGAAGGCGACGATGCGCTACGCGCTGCGGCTGGGGCTGATCGTGGGCGCCGCGAGCATCGTGCTGTACGAACTGTTCGCGGGACAGATCATCCGTTTCTTTATAGCGGAGCCGCAGACTCTGACGCTGGGCACGCACTTTATCCGGGCGCGGATCCTCGCGACCCCGCTGATGTTCTGCAGCTTCTTCATCGTCCATCAGTTCCAGGGCTTCGGAAAGGGCGGCTACGCGTTCCTCCTGGCGGTGATCCGCTGGGCGGTCCTGAACATCCCGATGCTGTTCATTCTGAACCGTCTGATCGGCATGTATGGCATCGTGTGGGCGCAGGTGACCGCGGATGTGATCAATGTCATCATTTCGGTGATACTGTTCCGGCAATATATGAAGAAGCAGGGACTGGTGTAGCGGCGGCGCGTTTTCAGACAGGAGCGAATGCCGCGGGAGACAGGACGGTGCTGCGGTTGTGATATCAGACACGCGGAAACGCTCAGCGCTTCCTGAACGGCTATGTCTTCCCACAGAAAATAGAACAGGCATCACTCAGAGAGAGCGGGAAATCTCCGATGGATTTCCCGCTCTCCTTCGTTAGGATTCGTGATTCGGAAATCACGAATCCTGCCTGCTCTTTTTTGTGTGTTTCGGCATGCCGTTCATGGTCGCGCTTCGATGTTTCCGCTGCGCCAGGATATCACAGCCGCACATACCGTCCCGGCCTGCCTTTACTCCCGTTCAGTTTCCGCGCCCCCGCATCACAGCCCTCTGACACGCCTTCACGATCTCCACGATCGGTATGATCAGGAAGCCCAGCACCACCGCCAGCAGGAACTCGATTCCGCTGACCGCGGTGAACCCGAACACGCCCGCGACCGGCGGGATCATGACCACCGCGAAGCAGATGATGAAGCTGCCGAGCATGGACAGCCACAGCGCCTTATTCTGATAACCCAGCGTGAACACGGAGTGCCGCTGGCTGCGCATATTGAAGCTGTGGAAGATCTCCGCCATGTTCATCGTAATGAACGCCATGGTCATGCCGTCCGGCGACACGCCGTGCGGAATCTCGAAGAAACCGACCTCCAGGCAATGTCCCAGAATGTAGCTCGCGAGCACGATCAGCGCCACGCACACGCCCTGGTAGAGCACGTCCAGCCCCAGACCGTTCGAGAAGATGCCGTCCGTGGACTTCCGCGGCGGCCGCTGCATCAGGCCCGGCTCGGCCCTTTCCGTGCCCAGCGCGAGCGCCGGGAAGGTGTCGGTGATGAGGTTGATGAACAACAGGTGCACGGGCTTCAGCAGCGTGAATCCGAGCAGCGTCGCCAGGAACACGCCCAGCACTTCACTGATGTTCGAGGCCAGCAGGAACTGGATGGCCTTGCGGATATTGTCATAGATGCGGCGGCCCTCGTCGACCGCGCTGACGATGGTCGCGAAGTTATCATCCGCGAGGACCATGTCCGCGACGTTCTTCGTGACGTCGGTTCCGGTGATGCCCATGCCCACGCCGATATCGGCGGCTTTGATTGCGGGGGCGTCATTGACCCCGTCGCCGGTCATGGCGGTCACGCAGCCGGCCTTCTTCCATGCGCCGACGATCCGCACCTTATGTTCGGGCTGTACGCGCGCGTAGACTCCGTAATCTGCGATCGTCGCGTCGAACACCTCGTCGCTGATCGCGTTCAGCTGTGTGCCGGTCAATGCCTGCTCCGCCGAATCGATGATATTCAGCTCCTTCGCGATCGCGACCGCGGTGTCGATATGGTCGCCGGTGATCATGACCGGGCGGATGCCCGCGCTGCGGCAGAGCGCGATCGCGTCCTTCACCTCGGGCCGCACGGGATCGATCATGCCGGTCATTCCGATAAAGCACAGATCCCGTTCCAGGAAATCCGGCGCCAGGCTCTCGGGCATGAATTCCCAATGCCGGAACGCCGCCGCCAGGACACGCAGCGCGCGGTCGGCCATGGCTTTATTCGCGGCGAGGAATTCGGCACGCTTTTCTTCGGTCATCGGATATACCTGACCGTCTTCGAAATAGGACGTGCACTGCGCCAGAAGGACGTCGGGGCCGCCCTTCGTGTACTGGATAAAGTCCTCCGCGGGCGTATCCACGGTCTCGTGAATCGTCGACATCATCTTCCGGTCGGAGTCGAACGGCGCCTCGCCGAAGCGCGGCTCGGATCTTTCGAGGGCGTCTTTCGGCAGCCCGACCTTCGCGGCATAAGCCACCAGTGCGGCCTCCGTGGGCTCGCCTTCCGCCTCGCCCGCCTCGTTCAGGACCGCGTCCGAGCACAATGCCATAGCCCGGGCCAGCAGCTGCTCGTCGCCCACGTGTTCGACGACGGTCATGCGGTTCTGCGTCAGTGTGCCGGTCTTATCCGAGCAGATGACCTGCGCGCAGCCGAGCGTCTCGACCGCGGTGAGGCGGCGGATGATGGCGCGGCGCTCGGACATCTTCGTGACGCCGATCGAGAGCACCACGGTGACGACGGTCGCGAGTCCCTCGGGGATCGCCGCGACCGCGAGCGAGACCGCGATCATAAACGTTGACAGAACGGTGTTCAGGTCATGGCTGTCGGCGCGCACCAGGTTAAAGATGAAGATAAAGATGCAGATCAGGAGGACCACGACCGAGAGGATCTTTCCGAGCTGGGCCAGGTTCTTCTGCAGCGGAGTCTGCTCGTCCTCGGACGCGTCGAGCGCGGTCGCGATCTTACCCATCTCGGTGTCCATGCCGGTGCGCGTGACCAGCATGGCCCCGCGGCCGTAAACGACCGTCGAACCCATGTAGCACATGTTCACGCGGTCTCCGAGCGGGATCTCGGACGTGCCGTCGAGCGCAAGGGCTTTCGCGACCTTGTCCACGGGGACGCTCTCGCCGGTCAGCGCGGCTTCCTCGATCTTCAGGCTCGCCGCTTCAATGATGCGCCCGTCCGCGGGGACCGAGTCGCCCGCCTCCAGAAGGACGATGTCTCCGGGCACGATGTCTTCCGAGGGCAATGTCCGCATATGCGAGTCGCGCAGGACCTTGCTCGTGGCGGCGGTCATGTTCTGCAGCGCTTCGATCGCGGCTTCCGCCTTCGACTCCTGATAGACGCCCAGAATCGCGTTCAGAAGGACGACGACGATGATAATGAAAAAGTCTGCCAGCGACTCGCCCTGCAGGATGCTGGTCACGGCGCTGACGACCGCGGCGGCGATCAGGATGATCAGCATCGGGTCTTTCAGCTGCTCGAAAAAGCGCCGGATCAGTGAGGGCTTCGGTGCTTCTTTTAATTTATTCGGTCCGTGTTCCGCCAGTCTCTTCTCGGCCTTTTCCGAGGTCAGCCCCTGGGAAGAGGTCTCCAGTTCCACAAACAGTTCGGCGGTCTCACAGGTGTATTCTTTTATCATGGGTCTCGATATGCCTCCGGTCTTGTCCGCACCGCGCGGCTGCGCGGGATATATGTGTGGGACGCTCCGGCCGATCCGGCTGCGCATAATCCCACAACTATTACATTATAGAAAGTCTCCGGTTTTTTCAATATTTGTCAAAAAAGAAACGGAGTGATATATTGAACATACTTTTCCCGGCGGGCATGCCGGGCGGAGGAGATCGAGCGGCTCACCGCCGCGGAAAGGCCGTCTGTATGAAACTGGTCACATTTGCCGTACCGTGCCGGAACGCCGAGCGGGAACTGCGCGCGCTGTGCGAGAGCCTGCTCGCGGCGGGAGATGCGGCGGAGATCTTTCTGATCGACGACGGCTCCGCGGACGGCACCGGGAGGATCGCTGACGAGTATGCCGGGGAACACCCGGAGATATTCCGCGTGATTCACCAGGAGACCGGCGGGATCGGCGACTGCATCGACCGCGCGGTCCGGTTTGCGTCGGGACGGTATTTTAAGGTCATGGATCCCCGGGAAGGGATCGACGCGGAGTCGCTCGTGAACGTTATGAAGAAGATCCGCAGGCTGGAGGCCGCCGGCGGCGTGGATATGATCGTGACGAACTACACGATCCGCGGAAACGACTCGATTCCGGACCGCACGGTACGGTTTCGGAACGTGTTCCGGCCCGGCCGGATCATCGGCTGGGATAAGGCCCGGCCTTTCCTGGCCTGGCAGAGGATGACGCTTCAGTCGTGCATGTTTCGGACGAAGCTGATCCGGAAAAGCGGGATATCGCTTCCGAAGAAGCTGTCCTGCGCCGAGGATCTGTTCGTATTTGCGATGCTTCCGCAGGTGCAGCAGCTCTGCTACCTGGACAGGGACCTGTGCAGCAGGCGTCTGGGCGCGGGAACGCCGGAGCCTCCCGAGGGGAGCGGCGAGCGCTGGGAGCACCGGATGACGGTCTGCCTGGAGATCTTCCGGATGCTTTGTTCCGGGGAACTGCGGCAGGAGCACGCGATCCCCGAGAAATATCTGCGCCAGGAAGCGCAGTATCAGTTTCTCCTGACCGTGATGACCGTACGGCTGACTGCCGGAGACGGGGCGGATGAGCAGCTGCGCGGGCTGTGGCGGAAAGCGGGAAACATTGACCCCGTCAGGGCTCTTCAGATGAGGGCTGCGGTATTGGTTAAAGCGAGGTTGATAAAATGACAGACAGAATCAGAAAGATCACGGACGGGCTCCTGTCGCTGGCGGTGTTTCGCGGGCTGCTGGAAGATCCGGTCATTGAGGCGCTGGTCGAACTGCTGCTGGCCGAGGACAGCGAGGAATCGCTGAAGGCGGACTGCTGGGGCGAGTTCGTCTCGGAACTGTATGAGCAGGGCGGAGATCTGAGCGCCCACATCCGTGACATTGTCCTCGAGAGCGAGAACCCCTACATCCGCACCGTGGCCGCCGGGAAAAAGGCCCCCGCGGGGATGGAGGCGGCGTTCCGTCAGGAGCTGCGGATGTTTGCGGACCTTTCACAGCTGAAACCCTGGGAACTGAAAGGGCTGCTCGGGTTCGACCAGTGGATCGAGCTGCCGGCCTGGGAGACCGGGCCGCTGGAGCTCGAGGAACTGTATGAGGACCGCGTGGCGCATATTGCCGATGTGGGCTACGGCGTTTTCGCGGAGCACCACATGTTCAGCATGGAGGAAGAAGGTCTGGCCGCGGTGCCGTTCTATGATAAGAAGGGACTTGCGGACCTGATCGGCTACGAGCGCGAGCGCGCGAAGATCATCGAGAACACGGAGGCGCTGCTCGCGGGACTTCCGTCAAATAACGTTCTGCTCTACGGCGACGCGGGCACCGGAAAAAGCAGCACGGTGAAAGCCATCGCGAATGATTACGCGGACCGGGGCCTGCGGCTCATCGAGGTGAAGAAGAAATATCTCTACCGCATTCCGGCGCTGATCGAACAGCTGAGCGAGCATCCGCTGAAGTTCATCCTGTTTATCGATGATCTGAGCTTTTCTTCGAATGATGACGATTTCGCGGCGCTGAAGGCCATCCTGGAGGGCAGCGTGGCCGGCGGATCGAAGAACATTGCGGTCTATGCCACGAGCAACCGCCGGCATCTGCTGAAAGAGACCGCCGGGGACCGCGCGGGAGACGACCTGCATATGTACGATACGATTCAGGAGAGCATGAGCCTGGCGGCGCGTTTCGGGCTGCAGGTGACGTTCGCGAAGCCGGATAAGGATCTGTACCTGGATATCGTGCGCGGGCTCGCGAAGCAGTTCGGCGCCGCGTCGGACCCGGAGGCGCTGACGCAGGAAGCAGAGGCGTATGCCATTCGCAACGGCGGGCGGAGCCCGCGTGCGGCGAAGAACTTCGTGACCGGACTGCTCGCACAGAAATACGGTGAAGAGTGAGGGCCGGAGGCTGTTTCGGCTTACTCACATCTATTGGGCAATATTCCTGTGTTGTGCTATACTATAAACGGGGAGAGCCCCGCGTCCTTCCGGGACGCCATTCGTTGTTTTGCGTGAAAGGAGGAACCTTATGGATAAAGTCATTACCATCAGCCGCGAACTGGGAAGCGGAGGCCATGAGCTCGGTGAGAGACTGGCGGATCTGCTGGGGGTGCCTTTCTATGATAAGGAACTCATCACGCTGGCGTCCGAGAACACGAATATCGCCGAGGATATTTTCGAGCACTACGACGAGCACGTCATCGATCAGGCCGGACTGGATATCATCGAGCACCGTTCGTTCTCGGAGATCTATCAGATTCCGATGTCGGACGCGATCTTCGTCGCGCAGTCGAACATCATCCGCCGGCTCGCGCTGAAGGGCCCCTGCGTGATCGTGGGCCGCTGCGCGGACCGGATCCTGAACGACAGCATTAACATTTTCGTCCATGCGAACATTAAGAAGCGCATGGAGCGGACGCTGGCGCTGGAGCCGGGCACCGAGGGCGGAAAGGCGCTGGAAGAGCGTATTAAGGAAGTCGATAAGAAGCGGAAGGAGTATTACCAGTACTACACCGGCAGCATCTGGGGCCGCGCGCAGAATTACCACCTGTGCCTGGACTCCGGAGAGGTCGGCGTAGACGGATGCATCCGGGCGGTCCTGGCGTACATGGGCGAGATCGAGCTGCTGAACGAGTTCGTGGAAGGCCGTGTGGGAGAGGATGATTAAACGCAATTTTTCTTGACATTGTCCGAAACGGTGGTATCCTAAGAACAAATTTACCGGACGGAGGCACAGCCCCGCACCGGGAGACGTAGGAGAAAGTTATGAAGAACATCCGCATCGCGAACCTTTTCTGGTGGTGGCGCTTTACTGAAAAACAGTAAGGTCGCTTTTGCTATGCTGATGTAAGACGGAACAGTTTACTTGAAAGGGTGTGGCACACGACCGGTGCCGCACCCTTTTTCTGTTTCCGCAGGGAGGACGAAAGATGATCGGGCTGACGAAAGCATGGCGCTCCGCGCGCCGGAATAATTGATCGAAATATGGACCCGAAACCAGTTGGAAACGACCGTGAAAACTCACGGTGAAGCGATGAAAAAGAAGGAGAATATCATGAGCAGTAAAGAAATCCCTTATAAGATCTATCTGACCGAGTCCGAGATGCCCGAGTCCTGGTACAATGTCCGCTCCGCCATGAAGACGAAGCCCGCGCCGCTGCTGAACCCCGGCACGCACGAGCCCATGAAGGCGGAAGAGCTCGCTCCGGTGTTCTGCGAGGAGCTGATCGCGCAGGAACTGGACAATGACACGGAGTACTTCCCGATTCCCGAGGAGGTCCGGAATTTCTATAAGATGTACCGCCCGTCGCCGCTGGTGCGCGCGTACTGCCTGGAGGAGGCGCTCGATACCCCGGCGCACATCTATTATAAGTTCGAGGGAAACAACACCTCCGGCTCGCATAAGCTGAACTCCGCGATCGCACAGGCCTACTACGCGAAGAAGCAGGGCCTGAAGGGCGTAACGACCGAGACCGGAGCCGGCCAGTGGGGTACCGCGCTGTCGATGGCGTGCGGCTATCTGGGCCTGGACTGCAAGGTCTATATGGTCAAGGTCTCCTATGAGCAGAAGCCGTTCCGCCGCGAGGTCATGCGGACCTACGGCGCGAACGTGACGCCTTCGCCGTCCGAGACGACCGCGATCGGCCGGAAGATCCTGGCGGATCACCCCGGCACGACCGGTTCGCTGGGCTGCGCGATCTCCGAGGCTGTCGAAGTCGCGACGTCGACCGAGGGTTACCGCTACGTGCTGGGCAGCGTTCTGAACCAGGTCCTGCTGCACCAGAGCATCATCGGTCTGGAGACCGAGGCGGCCCTGAAGAAGTACGACATCGTTCCGGACATGATCATCGGCTGCGCCGGCGGCGGATCGAACCTGGGCGGCCTGATCGCTCCGTTCATGCGCGATAAGATCCAGGGAAAGCTGGACGCGCGGATCATTGCGGTCGAGCCCGCGTCCTGCCCGAGCTTCACCAGAGGCGTGTACGCCTACGACTTCTGCGACACCGGCATGGTCTGCCCGCTCGCGAAGATGTACCCGCTGGGCTCCGACTTCATCCCGAGCGCGAACCACGCCGGCGGCCTGCGCTATCACGGCATGAGTTCCACGCTTTCGCAGCTGTACGATGACGGCCTGATGGAGGCGGTCGCGGTCGAGCAGACCGCCGTGTTCGAGGCCGCGGAGCGCTTCGCCCGCGTCGAGGGCATCCTGCCCGCGCCAGAGTCGAGTCACGCGATCAAGGTCGCGATCGACGAGGCTCTGAAGTGCAAGGAGACCGGCGAGGCGAAGAACATCGTCTTCGGCCTGACCGGCACCGGATACTTCGACCTGGTGGCTTACCAGAAGTTCCATGACGGTGAGATGAACGACTACATCCCGACCGATGACGAGCTGAAGGCTTACGCCGCGAAGCTTCCGAAAGTGGACTGAGCAGGATCCCGCACAGGCGGTCCGGCCGCGACGGAAAAGTCAGGCGGAACAGTCATGGAAACAGGTTCTTTAAAACCGGTTCCGACAACATAAAAAACAGCCCCGCGGTAAGAGCCGCGGGGCTGTTCGGTTTCAGGATGGACGTTTACGGTCAGTCCTTCTTCACCGGTCCGAAGATGTCCTCTCTGTACGCATCGATGTACTCGACGCAGAAGAAGTCCTCGCCCATCAGAGCCTCGGTCGCGTAGATCGTGCCGCGCAGGTCGCGGTTCAGCGGATCCATGACGGCCGCGTCCATGCCGAACCACATCGCGACGGCCGCGAAAGCCTGGTTCACGATCTTGCGGTAAGGCAGGTTATAGGAGATGTTCGAGACCGCGCAGATGATGTGCAGATCCGGATAGTGCTCCTTGATGTACTTCTCGACTTCGATGACGACCTCGATGCCGTCCTCAGCCGCGCAGAGCATCTCGACCAGCGGGTCGATGAAGATGCGGTCCTCGGCGATGCCGTACTTCTCGGCCTCGGCCATGATGTTATTCAGAACGCGGATACGTCCCGCGGCATCCTTCGGGATACCGGTGTCGTCGGACAGCAGAGCGACGACTTTCCACTTCGTGTCAGCGATCTTCGGGAAGATCAGGTCGATCTTATTGCCCTCGCCGGAAACGGAGTTGCACAGACCCGGCTTCTTAATGTAGTCAAGGACCTCGACCAGCACTTCAGGGCTCGGGCTGTCGATGCAGATAGGGGTGTCGCAGGCATCCTGAATGATGTCGATCATCCACTTCAGGGTCTCGACTTCGCCCTCGTTCACGCTGGCGCAGCAGTCGATGTAGGTAGCGCCGGCATCAGCCTGCTTCTTCGCCATCTCACGGATGTAGTCCGCGTTTCTGTCGGCGATCGCCTGTCCCATGGAAGGGATGGAGCCATTGATCTTCTCACCAATAATATACATACGTCTGTTTCCTCCTTTAATGTGCGCATGTGATATGGGCTTAAATAATGGACGATATTATCCATATTATCAACATTACTAATAGAATAGCATAAGAACGTCCGCGCTTCCATCAAAAAATTAAAAAATACAGTCCCGTCCGCAGACGGGACTGTATTCGGTTTTAGCAAGGCTGCGTCATTATGCGAGAGCAGCAGCGATCTCCTTCGCCTTCTCAGCAGCACTGCCGGCGTCGGGCGTGTAGACGTCCGCACCGATCTCCTCCGCGAACGCGGGGGTCACGGGCGCGCCGCCGACCATGATCGTGACGTCGATGCCGGATTCCTTGATCGCCTCGACGGTCTCCTTCATCGCGTCCAGCGTCGTGGTAAGCAGAGCGGAAACGCCGATGATCTTGCAGTCGGGGTTGTCGCGCAGAGCCTGCACGAAGTTCTCCGCGGGAACGTCGACGCCGAGGTCGATGACTTCGAAACCGGAAGCCTCGATCATCATCTCGACCAGGTTCTTGCCGATGTCGTGAAGGTCACCGGCGACCGTGCCCATGATGAACTTGCCGAGCTTCGCAGCTCCGCCGCCGCCCAGCAGGGGCTTCAGGACGCCAACACCGCGCTGCATGGTCTTCGCAGCAGCCAGCATCTCGGAGATGAAGATCTCGTTCGTCTGGAACTTCAGACCGACTTCGTCCATGGCCACGCCCATGATGTCCAGGACTTCCTGCGCGGAAGCGCCGGCATCCAGAGCTTCCTGCACGGCGGGCTCGATCTTCTTCAGTCTGCCTTTAACGACTAATTCTTTGACATTATCCATTTCTGCGCTCATTATTATTTTCCCCTTTCCGAAAACGTGTTTAATATGAGTGAATTATTATAACAATAATTAACTGATGATTTTCATTCCGATGCGGTGATCAGAACATGATGACCATAGGCGGAGCCATGGCTTCCTGCTCTTCGACCGAGAAGCCGAACTTCTCCTGGTTATAAAGAGCGATCTCCTTCGACAGCTGTGCGTAGGTTCCCGGGAACAGCGAGCCGGGGCCTCCCTGCGTGATGCAGGGGATGTAGCCGGTCAGCGAGTTCACGGACTCGATCGAGCCGCGGGCTGCCTTTCTGCAGTCTTCGACCGTCCATCCGGTGAAGTCGACGAGCTTATTATCGATGTCGCCCATGAAGGTGATCTTATCGCCGTACTGCTTGACCAGCTCGGGGACGTTGTTCGACTTCATCGGGCCCTGCCACACGTCGATGCCCATCTCGATCATCTGCGGAACGATGTTCGCGCAGTAGGAGTCGGAGTGATGGACGATCATCTCGACGCCGTGGTCATGGTAATAACCGTAGATCCTCTTATACGGCTCCAGGAAGTAATCCTCGAACGTCTCGGTGCGGAGGAACGTGTTCAGCTCCGAGCCCCAGTCGTCGTGATGGAAGATCATGTCGGGGTGCAGGTACTCGCAGACCACCTCGGCCAGTCTCATCTCGTAATCGGTGATATACTCGACCAGCTCCTCCATCTCGTCAGGATAGACCATATAGTCCAGGAGGGCCTCGTCAATGGAGAGAAGGTGGTGAGACATCTCGAACAGGCCGGGAGCCTCGAAGATCGCGTGGAACGCTCTGTCGTCACCCTCGTCCATCATCTTTTTGCACTGTGCCCACTCCTCTTCCGGGAACTCCAGCGAAGGAGCGTGGACGTACTCGCGCCAGTTTTCGATGTCCTTCAGGACGATCTTATCGGGAGTATGTACCGGGAAGCCGCCGGGCGTACCCTCGGGCCACGAGAAGGTGATGCCCCAGGCGTTCACGACATTTTCCTGGCCCTTCTGGGGGCTGGGGCTGTGCCAGCTGTGCGGGCTGAAGAAGAACTGGATCGCTTCGTACTGGTTTACGTAGCGGTCGGGTTTTCCTCCTCTGACGCACTCACGCATGTTTTCTTTTGCGGTAAGCATTGAAAAGACTCCTTTCTAGTTTTCTTTGCTTTTCATGGTGCAAAGCAGGTTTTCGCTTTCAGCTATTGGCATTTTATCGGAAGAGGCGTGCGTTGTAAATGGTTTTCGGCCAAAAATGTAATTTTTTTTGGGCTCGTTTTTGGTTTTGTAAAATTCTTTGGCAGAATATTATGATTTTTCGCGGCGATTCTGTAATCCGTAACGTACTTTTTTCAATACAAACGTAGATATTTCTTCTATAATATAATATATTTTTTAACGGCTGTGTTTGCGCCCGAGAGTCTGCAGCAAAAGATTTTGACATTTCGGGATCACGATGCGGGCAGACGGCGTTTAAACAGTTTGCAGATAATCTGGAAAACCGACAGGAACACATGCGGATAAGCATGAAAAAAGGAGACAGGAGGATACTATTTGTGAGTTCTGAATTCGTGACAACGACCGTAGAGCAGATGGAGGCCGACACCGAACGGCTCCATCAGACTGCCGAGCTGGTCGGAATCGATACCTGGCAGGACCGGGTAAAAAACCAGACACCCCACTGTATGTTCGGAGAGCAGGGCGTCTGCTGCAAGATCTGCTCCATGGGCCCCTGCCGCATCACCCCCCGTGCGCCTAAGGGCATCTGCGGTGCGACTGCGGATACGATCGCAGGCCGCAACTATCTGCGTATGGCGGCGGCCGGCGCGGCGACGCACTCGGACCACGGCCGCGAGTGCGTGTGGAAACTGGCGGATTCTTCGGCGGACGGCTACTATCACGTGACCGACGCGACGAAGCTCCTGAAGCTCGCTGCGGAATGGGGCGTGGAGACCGAGGGCCGCGACATTTACGACGTGGCTCACGAGGTCGCCGAGATCGGCCTGAACGAGTACGGAAAGATCCGCGGCTATCAGCGCTTTACCGAAAGAGCCACGGAAGAGAGACTGCAGAAGTGGGAAGCCGCGAACATTCGTCCGCGCGCTGTGGACCGCGAGGTCGTCACTTCCATGCACATGACCCACATGGGAAACACCGCTGACGCGAAAGAGCTGGTGAGACAGGCGCTGCGCGTCGGTATGTCGGACGGCTGGGGCGGCTCCATGGCCGGCACCGAGATGTCCGACATCCTGTACGGCACCCCGATGCCGAAGGAGACCGAGGGTAATCTCGGCGTCCTGGATAAGGAAATGGTCAACATCGTCTGCCACGGCCACGACCCGGCGGTCTCCGAGATGATCGTGCAGGTCGCGGAGTCCAGAGAGATGCAGGCCTTCGCCCGCGAGCAGGGCGCGAAGGGCATCAACATCGTCGGCCTCTGCTGCACCGCGAACGAGATCGCGATGCGCCACGGCATTAAGATGGCAGGCAACTTCCTGCAGCAGGAAAACGCGATCCTGACCGGCGTGGTCGAAGCGATCGTCGTCGACGTGCAGTGCATCTTCCCGAACATCGGCCCGGTGTCCGAGTGCTTCCACACGAAGTTCTACACCACCTCGCCGATCGCGCGGATCCCTTACAGCACGTACCTCGAGCTGACGAGCTTCAATGCCGGAGAGGTCGCTACGCAGATCGTGCGCGAAGCCTGCGAGAACTTTAAGAACCGCGATGAGGCGAAGATCTACATCCCCGAGCATAAGCACAAGGCTGCCGTCGGTTACTCCTGCGAAGGCATCAAGTCCCGCCTGGACACCGTCACGAACAGCCATCTGGACGAGATCGACACCTATAAGCCGCTGATCGACTGCGTGAAGTCGGGCGTTCTGCGCGGCGCGGTCGCGATGGTCGGATGTAATAACCCGAAGATCCGTCCGGACTACGCACACATTGAATTAATGAAGAAACTGATCGCGAACGACATCATCGTCGTGGCGACCGGCTGCGCTGCCCAGGCTGCCTCGAAGGCCGGCCTGCTGGATAAGCGCGCGAAGGAGCTCTGCGGTGAAGGCCTGCGGAGAGTCTGCACGCTCGCCGACATTCCGCCGGTGCTGCACATGGGCTCCTGCGTGGACATCAGCCGTATGATGCTGCTGGTCACCGGCATTGCGAAGGACTGGGGCATCGATACGTATCAGCTCCCGGTCGTGGGCTGCGCTCCGGAGTGGATGTCCGAGAAGGCAGTCTCCATCGCGAACTACGTCGTTTCCACGGGTATTACCACGTTCCTGGGCGTCGAACCTCAGGTCAGCGGTTCGAAGCAGATGATGGAGCTGATCACGGACGGCGTGAGAGAATGGGTCGATGCCGGCTACGTCATCAACACGAACCCGGATGAGCTCGTGGATCAGATGATCGAGTGCATCGAAGAGAAGCGGAAGGCATTGGATATCTGATTATGAAGATCGCGGTTACGGGAAAAGGCGGCGTGGGTAAGACCACATTCGCAGCGGTGCTGGCCCGGCTTTACGCCGCAGAGGGCCGAAACGTGCTCTGCGCCGATGTGGACCCCGACGCGAACCTGGGACTGGCCCTGGGGTTTTCGGAGGAAGAGCTGGAAGGCGTCACGCCGATCAGCGAAATGAAGGAACTGGTGAAGGAGCGTACCTGCGCGGACGAGTTCAACAAGTTCTTTAAGATAAACCCCAAGGTCGACGACCTGCCCGACAGACTGTCCATCGAAAAGAACGGCGTGAAGCTCCTCGTCATGGGCACGATCAAGACCGGCGGCATGGGCTGTGTCTGCCCCGAGCACGTCATGATCAAACGCCTGCTGAGCCACATGATCGTGGCCAGAGATGAGGTCGTCGTTCTGGACATGGAGGCGGGCCTGGAACATCTGGCACGCGGCACTACGGATTTCGTTGACTGCTTCATCGTGGTCATCGAGCCGGGCGCCAGGTCCGTGCAGACTTACCACAGTGTAAAGCGTCTGGCGGAAGACCTCGGCGTGAAGCAGGTGCTGGTCGTGGCGAACAAGGTCCGTGACGATCAGGATGAAGCGTTCATCCGCTCGAAGATCCCCGCGGAAGATCTCCTCGGCGTGATCCGGTTCGACGCGGACGTCGCGGAAGCCGACAGGCTCTGTGAGTCGCCTTATGTGACTGCGAAGAAGACAGTAGAGGCTATTCGTAATATAAAAGAAAAGATGGAGATTTCTTTATGAGAAAACTATTTGACAGAGTATTCAGCGGAAACGACCAGATGTACGCGAAAGCGCAGCAGGATCTGGAAGCTGCCATTCAGAAGCACGGCGCGACGCATGTCATGCAGTTTCCGGGCACGGCGTATAACTGCTCGACGATTCTGCAGTACACCGGCATCGCGGTGAAGACGCTGGCCGACCTGAAGACGGCCATGGACGGCCCGATCAAGGACTTCATGACCAGAGAGTACCGCCTGCACGACGTGTTCACCTCCGGTTTCGCGACCGCGATGGCCGCGGAAGTCATCGAGGCCTGTAAGTACGTGGACGATCCCGATCCCTATAAGGGCGAGTATCACGGCCACATGACCGACGCGGAGGTCCGCGAGCTGGGCGTTCCGCTGGTAACGCAGGACATCCCCGGTTTCGTGGTCATGATCGGACCGGCTCCTTCGGACGAGGAAGCCAGAGACACGATCAAGGGCTACCAGCAGAGAGGTATCTTCGTGTTCCTGATCGGCGGGATCATTGACCAGGCGAAGCGCATGGGCATCAACATGGGCTTCCCGGTCCGTATCGTCGACGTGGGACCCGACATCTGGTCGGTCTCGCACGTCATCTCGCTCGTCATGCGCGCGGCGAACATCTTCGGCGCGATCGAGCCTCTGGACTACTGGGGCATGAACACCTACACGCTCGAGCGCATCCGCGCGTTCGTCAATGCCTATGCACCGGTCGATGATTTGACGGTCGGCTGCGGCGGCGGCGCGATCGGTCTGGGCTTCCCGGTCATCACGAACGACACCGAGGACGTGATGGTGGTTCCGAAGTCCCTGATCATCCAGGAGAACACGCAGGACTGGATCGAGACTTCGCTCGAGGCCCGCGACATTAAGATCAAGGTCACCGAGATGGATATCCCGATCGCGTTCAACTCCGCGTTCGAGGGTGAGATCATCCGGAAGAGCGATATGCAGATCGAGTCTGACGGTTCCCGCAAGGACTGCTTCGAGCTGGTCCAGATGAAGAACGTCAGAGACATCGAGGATCATCAGATCACGCTGATCGGCCCGGACTTCGACGAGTTCGAGGTCGGCGCGAAGATCCAGATGGGCATCCTGGCAGAGGTCGGCGGCAAGGACATGCAGTCCGACTTCGAGCCCGTCTTCGAACGTAAGTTCCACTCCTGGATCAACTGCCTCGAGGGCATCATGCACACCGGCCAGCGTGAGCTGCACCGCCTGCGTGTCTCGAAGGACGCCTTCAATGCCGGTTTCCGCGCGAAGCACCTCGGCGAGATGCTCTACGCGAAGATCATGTCCGACTTCGACGCGGTCGTGGACAGATGCCAGGTCACCATCATCACGGATCCCGAAGAGTGCTCGCGCATGAAGGCCGAGCTGGCCATGCCTGTGTACGACGCCCGTGACGCACGTCTGAAGAACCTGACCGACGAAGCTGCGGACTGCTTCTACACCTGCACGCTCTGCCAGTCGTTCTCCCCGTCGCACGTGTGTATCGTTACGCCCGAGCGTCTGGGTCTGTGCGGCGCCGTTTCGTGGCTGGACGCGAAGGCGACGAATCAGCTGAATCCGAACGGCCCGAGCCAGATCGTCTCGAAGGAGAACGTTATCGACGAAGAGATCGGCATCTGGCCCGACGTGAACCGTGCGGTCCACGAGTACTCGCAGGGCGCGCTGGATGAGGTCACGCTGTATTCGATCATCGTGAACCCGATGACTTCCTGCGGCTGCTTCGAGTGCATCTGCGGCCTGGAACCTATGACGAACGGCGTGGTCATCGTAAACCGCGAGTACACGGGCAGCACCCCGATCGGCATGACGTTCGCGGAGCTGGCTTCCATGACCGGCGGCGGCGAGCAGACCCCCGGCTTCATGGGTCACGGCAGACACTTCATCTCTTCGAAGAAGTTCATGAAGGCTGAGGGCGGCGCGCTGCGCATCGTCTGGATGCCGAAGATGCTGAAGGATGCTGTCGGCGAAGCGCTGAACGAGACCATGAAGGAGATGCACGGCATCGAGAACTTCACGGATATGATCTGCGACGAGACCATCGCCCCGACGGCGGACGATCTCGAGACCATGATGGAGTGGCTGACCGAGAAGGGTCATCCGGCACTGGCGATGGAGCCGATGCTGTAAGCTGCTTCGAAACAGAATGAAATAAGTCAGGAACGGACAGCCCGGCAGGCGGAAAGCGTGTCGGGCTGTCACAGACCCCCCGAAGTTCCCGGCGTAAGAGGAACGCCCGCTGAACGCGGGCTCCAAGGACTTCGAAAGGAGGATCACGATGCACGAAGGACATCACGAACACACACACGAACACACGTATGAGCATTGCCACGAGCACAGCCATGAGCACGGCGAGGGGCATGATCACCCGCATGATCATGAGCATATGCACGATCATGATCATGACCACGTTCATTCGCATGGCCATGATCACGAGCACACGCACGAGCACCATCACGCACATGAACAGCACATCGATCCCGCGCATTTGCTGACGCACATGTACGAGCATAACGAGTCGCACGCGCAGGAGCTCGCACAGGTCGCGGAGATGCTGGGGGAGGACGCGAAACTGCTGGTGCGGCAGGCCGTCGAAGCCATGAAGGCCGGAAACGCGAAGCTGTTAGAGGCGATCGAAAAGATGAAGGAGAACTGATATGTGTCTTTCGACGGCGTATTATAACTCGAAGGATGAGGATAACGTGGCGGTGCGCTTCGTTTCCGAGATCAATGTCACGGAGGACTCGGTGCTTCTGACCGACGTCATGGGACAGCAGATCGAGATCAAAGGCCGGCTGAAGTACGTCGATCTGACCGGCGGGACTGTGGTCATCGAGACCGCTGCGTGAGCGTTACGGCGGGCCGGTATCCGGGGCGCTTTCCCGGTATCCTGCTCCGATATGCGAAGTGAGGAGACTGCGATGGAATACGAAGTGATCTGCGAGATCAAAAACAGCTGCAGCGGAAACCAGATGCGCGACGTCTTTTTCGAGGAGCTCGAGATCGACGATCCCGACGCCTGGATCCGGAAGCGCGAGGCGAACGCTGCGTCGATCGAGCGCGAGGATTTTCCGGGCGGGATCCGCTATCACGTCATGCGCGAGGATATTCCGACGGTGTATACGCTGACGGAGATCTGAGCGCGGCCCTTTACAGCCGCCGCGGCCGGAAGCCGAGGCCCGAACAGAGAATCGAAGAGGGAGCAGGATATGCCTGCTCCCTTTTGTTATGCCTTCGTATGTGTTCGGACCGCGTCTGCGCGTCGGCCCCGCCTGAGACTCGCGTCAGCCGCGTTTCATCCGTGCGGAAATCGCGCTGATGATCATCTCGGCGGCCACGACGCTGTCCTCGGCGGTAAAGCCGACGGCGAAGTTATTCGAGAATTCCACCTGCGCGTTCGGCGGGAACTCGTCGTCCCCGGCCCAGAGATAGAAGAGCAGATGGTAATCCCCGATCAGGTCGAAGCGGTAGCCGGCGTCGGCGTGATCCACAGGCACGCCGCCGAGCGCCTCGGCGGCTGCGCAGAAACCGGCCGGGTCGCCGTTATACTTCCAGGCCGACCGGGTCAGGCAGCGGCCGGTGAACGGCCGGATATAGACCTCGCCCGAGGGCAGCTCCCGAAACGACAGGTATTTTCCGTTCGCGGGGAACGGCTGCCCGTTCAGCAGATAGCGCAGCAGGAAGATCCGGGCCTGGTTCGAACCCGCGGCCCACGCGTCTTCCTCGTCCGAACTCACGTCCCCGTCGGGCCAGTGGATCTGATACCGCTTCCCGAGAAATGTGAGCGAGAAGCAGTCATCGGCATAAGGGATCTCGAGCACCTTCGCCCGCTGCTCCGGGTCGATCAGGCCGAACCGGTCCGTGTAATACTGCAGGGGGAGCTCCTCTTTATTATTCTTTACTTCCATATTCGTTACCAGTCAGGCCGTACGCCGTGTCACACCTGCACCGACGGGAAGAGCGAAGCGTCCGTGTGGGGCAGGAAGCATGCCGCGACGAAATGGTCCATGTAGCCGGGATAGGTCGACAGCTCCAGATAGGTCATGTTCGAGGCGATGTCCAGGACCTTTTCATATGCCGCGTCAGACAGCGAGATTGCATACGAGCCCGCCAGAGAGGAGTTTCCGATGTAGGCGTACTTCTCGCGGTCCACGTCGGGCAGCATGCCGATGCGGATGGCGTTCTCGATGTCGATGCCGCTGCCGATGCCGCCGGCGATATAGATGTGCTCGAGCACCTCCGGGGTCATATCCAGCGTCTGCAGCATCGTGTCGATCGCGGAGAAGATCGCTCCTTTCGCGCGGATGAACGACTCGATGTCCACTTCATTGATGCAGATCTCGCGGCCAGTCTCGCTCTCGGAACTTTCGAACAGGACGTAGCGTCCCATGTCGTGCGCGTCGCGGCGCACACGGGCGCCTTCACGGACGAATTTGCCTTTCGAGTCAATGATCCCGCACCGGAACAGCTCGGAGATCACGTCGATGATGCCGCTGCCGCAGATGCCGACCGGCTTCTGGCCGTCCTTACCGACGATCCGGACCGTGGGCTCCATGCTCTCTTTATCGATCGAGATCGCCTCGATCGCGCCGTCCGTGGCCCGCATGCCGCAGGAGATGTCGCCGCCCTCGAACGCGGGGCCGGCGGAGCATGCGCAACTCATCAGGAATTCGTTATTTCCGAAGACGATCTCGCCGTTCGTGCCCAGGTCGATGAAGAGCGAAAACTCTTCTTTATTCCAGACCATGCTGGCCATGGTGCCGGCGGTGATGTCGCCGCCGACGTAGGAACCGATGTTCGGCGCGATGAACAGATCCGCGAGCGGATTTACCGGCAGCCGCAGGTTCCCGGCCTTTACGGGCGGGCAGCGGAAGAACGTCGGGATGTAAGGCTCCATCCGGAGCGAGTTCGCGCTCGCGCCGACGAACAGGTGGTTCATCGTGGTGTTGCTCGCGACGGACATCCGGACGATCTGTCCTTTTTCAATGCCGGCGTCCCGCACCATCATGTCGATCAGTGGGATCAGGGTCTCGTCAATGATCGCCTTCTGCAGCTTCGCGATGCCGCCCTCCTTCGTCTGTTCGATGATGCGGTTGATCACGTCCGCGCCGTAGCGGATCTGGCCGTTTCCGGCGGACGCGCGGGAGAGGATCTCGCCCGTCGTCAGATCGGACAGCGCACCGGTCACGGTCGTGGTTCCGATATCGATCGCCAGCGCGCAGATCTTAATGTCTGTCCCCGCCGGGAACACGTCGTAGACCAGATACCGGTGCGCCTGCTTCTCATAGATCGCGGTGACCGCAAAATCCTTTTCGCGCATGACGGCGGCCAGTCTGCGGAGCGCGTGGAAGCTGAGTTCCACGGCGTCGCATCCGACCGCGGCCAGGAAGGCACGCTCGAAACGTTCATTGTCCGGCATCGTGTCGTCCAGCGTCGGCTCGTCCATCGTGAAGGTCACCTGATCGAACCGGTGGGAGATGCCGAGGCCCACCTCATTCATGTGGTCCTGGATGTCCGTGAAGATCTTTATCTCACGCTCGTCCGAGAGGTCTGCGGTTCGGATCCGGCTCTGATAGGCGGAGGCGATGTCCGGCACCAGGACCGTGATCGGCCGGTCGTCCTCGATCTTGCACGCGCAGCTCAGGCGCCATCCTTCGGCATACTCTTCGTCGGAGATGTGCGACGTGCGCGGAGCGTCGATCGCGCCTTCGACCAGACGGACCCGGCACTTTCCGCACGCGCCGTTTCCGGAGCAGGGTGCGTCGATCGCCACGTTCGCTCCGCGCGCGACTTCGAGAAGGTTATTTCCGATGCCGGCGGATACGACTACTTTTTCACCGTTTTCCAGAAGATAAGTAATTTCAGCCATAATTTTTTAAAAGAGGGGGCTGTCGAAAAAACGGCAGCCCCCTGCGTAGAGGTAAGGGTTTCGGGTTACGTTTTACAGCAGCGGCTCCATCTCGAGGACCGGGTGACCCTTCTCTGTCAGGATCGCGTAGAGCTCTTCCATATCGGTGGTCTGGGTCTCGTCGATGATGTAGTCCGTGAAGTTCTCGATGCCGTACAGCTCCAGAGCGGTCTTATTCAGGCGCTCCGCGACGTCATCCTTCAGCTCCTTCGGCATCCAGACGATACGCTTGATGCCGCCCTCGGCCGCGATGAACTTCTTCGATGCGATGAAGTGACGGCCGTGGCCCATGTAGCCGGGGGTCTGAACGCCGCCGCCGGTGCAGGACGCCAGCTCGCCGAAGGTCATGCCCGAAGGGGTCATGCCGGTGTACTCGCGGTTACACACGATGAAGCCGTTCGACAGCGGCTCGATGCCGGAGATGCACTCGAAGCATCCGCAGGAGGTCATCGGGTCTTCCAGGATCGAGTACAGCGTGACGTTCTCGATCGCGCCGTGCGTCGCTTCCTTCACGGTCGCGTTAACGGTCTCATAACGGCCGGTGCGCTCGTCCAGGCAGCCTTCCTTCGGGATCGGCTGGCTCGGACCGTTCGGGTTCAGCTCGTAAGTCGCCTTCGCGTCGAGCCACGAAACGGCGCCGCAGAGTCCCAGTCTCTCAGGGGTGACCACGCAGCAGTGCGCGGGAGCGAAGGACTGGCAGAGGATGCAGGTGTAGAACTCATTGACCGACTCGTCGGACATCGAGGCCAGTCTGTCGTCACGGGCGTTATAGCGAGGCATGGCCTCCTCGTCCAGGATCTGACGGACCTTGTCGGCGTCGGTGACCAGCGTGACCTGGCACTTATCCACGACCGCGTCGAACTCATCCATGACCATGTGGTAGATGACTTCCGCGAAATCTTTCAGGCGCAGGCCCTTCTCGAACGCGTCGTTCGACACACGCAGACGGATCAGGTTTCTCTGGCCGGTGTGCATGACGCCCTCAAGGTAGTTCAGCCAGGCGTGGAACTTACGCTCGATGACGGACTCGAAGTCCTTCTGCATCTTTCTGCCGGCGACCTCGACGTAGGTGGCCAGAGCGTACTGCTCAGCGCCGCTGTCAATGTCGTCGCCGATGATCGTGATCTTATGATCCTCGATCTCATCCATCTCGCGCATCGTGACGAGCTCGCAGGTCGGATTCTTTCCGGAGTAGAACTCGCACTTCATGTCGGACTTACGGATGATCTCGCCTTCGAACGCCGCGGCGAACGCGACCGGGACGGGAAGCTCGCGGGATTTGATCTTAATGCCGCGAAGCTCCAGGGACTTCTTCACGGTCTCGGCGTGGTCCAGTACGGACTCCAGCGCGCCGGGGACCTGGTTCTCGCCGAGGTCGACGTCCACGATCACCGGGAAGCCGAGCGCGATCGCGCCGGCGCCGGCGGAAACGACGACTTCGTTCAGAGCGCCGAACGTGTTCACGAACGCGGGAACTCTGTTCTTCGTGTACTCCAGCAGGCCCGGAAGGTCTCCGCCCTGCAGGCCGCCGAAGATCAGGGCCGCGCGGACCGCGACGGTCACGACGTGGATGACGGCGGTGACGTCATGTCCCAACGGAATGACACGGAACTCGAGACCGGCCTTCACACCGCCCTCGATGCACTGCTCGATGACGTTTCCGATCAGGAAGGTCAGGATACCCTTCGACTGGTAGTCCTTCACCACGGAAACGACGTCCGCGGGGTTCTCCGCCTCGCCGAGCACGACAGCCACGCCGGGGATGTCGCCGGTTACCAGCGGGACGCCCAGGGAACGGATGATCGGGTCCGGAACGAAGCCGATGCCGGCCTCATCCGCGTAGGGATCCGCGCCGTCCACATACTTCAGGCCTTCGAGGATCTCAGCGCCGACAGCGGTCGCGAGACCGGCGTTCAGCGCCTGGCCGAGATCTTCCTCGTTCGTGATCAGGCTCTTCAGCACGCCCACGCAGGCCGGAAGGTCTCCGAGAGTGGCGACCTTCACGCCGGTGGCGGCGAAGATCGTCGGGAAGAAGTAAGCGGTGTCGGGGAATGCCACGGGCTTATCCGCACCGTACTTCGCGATGGCGTCGTTCACGGCTCCTTCGGTCAGGCCGGCAACCGCGTTCGATCCGCCGTAGATCAGATCAGTTAAAACGCTCATAGGGGGTCCTCCTGTTTTAAAATAGATCTTTTTGATGATCCATATAGTTCGGTAACAATATAATGGTGAAACGAAAAACATCATTCCACCATTACATTATTATATATTATTTTTTCAAAAAAGATTCACTAAATTTCAGCGTTCCGGGCTCAGAAGTCCAGGTACGAGTCAGAGTACAGCTCGTAGTTCTTGAAGATGTCGCAGGTGCGGATCGTCTCCATCGTGCGGCGGTCGTTCGGGTTGATGATGGCGGAGGTCAGACCCTGCATCATGCACATCGCGACCAGCGCGGAGTCCATGATCGGACGGACTTCCTTCGGGGCGCCGTTCGAGTTGTTCGAAAGGCCGCCGGTCGACTTCAGTCCCTCGTCCGCGAACATCTTGATCGCGTTCAGAACGTCCATCTGCTTATCCTGCATGCCCTTCACGACCAGGAACAGCGGGTCGAACCACAGATCCGTCGACTCCATGCCGAGGCCCATGCCGCGCTCGAGCATGTTGTGGCAATGCTCCATCCGCTCGTCGTTATCCTTCGCGATACCGTCGGCCGAGCACAGCGCGATAACGATCGCGTCGTTCGCGGCAGCCAGGTCGATGTTCTCGATACGGGAGCCCGCGTCGGCGGAGTTCACGATCGGCTTTCCGTTCGTCCGGTTATAGACGTGGATGCCGGCTTCGATCGCGCGCTTGTTCGCGGTGTCGAGGGCCAGAGGAACATTGTTGAAGTTCTCCTGCAGCAGGCGGACAGCCCAGGTCATCAGCTCGGGGCCGTTCGACTCGGCGGGACCGATGTTGACGTCCAGGTAGGTGGCGCCGGCCTTGATCTGCTCGGCGGCACGCTTCAGGATGGGCTCGGCGTCGAAGTTGTTCATAGCCTCACGGATGACAGGCGAGATGCAGTGGATGCGCTCGCCGATCGTGACGAACTTCTTCGAGTCGGGATCACGCTGCTTGTAGGTGACGCCCATGTCGATGTGAGGAATCTCCGGAATGACCAGCTTATCATAGTCGATCGGGCCTTCCGTGATGATCGCGGGACCGGTCGAGTCGGCCGGAGCCTTCGACTTCGCGGCGGCCTCGGCGGCAGCCACGTATTCCTTATCCTTCAGGTACTTCACGATCTCGACGGCCTCTCTGGTGCCGACGACGACGTTCCAGTCAGGCAGCTTCGCCTGAATCTCGCCCTTCATGACGGCGACCTTGCCGGGAAGGATCAGCGTGCGGTTCTTGATCTTGTCCGCAATCTGGAACTCGTCGAAGAACTTCTGGACCGTGGAGGAGGAGAACTTTCCGGCCGCCCACGCGGTCAGGACGGACATGCCCGACGCGTCGGTGATCAGCAGGTTCACAGGCTCCTTCGAGCGCTCGATCTCGCCGGAGACCAGGAAGTAGGTCAGAGCGAAGTCGACGGTCAGCATGCACGGCGAGTTCTCGTCCGCTCCGTTCAGCGGATAGATGCCCGGCTCGACCTTCATGGGCTTCTGAGGATCGGTGAAGATGTTCTGGCGCAGGCCGTACAGCGCGAGAGCCTCGGCGTAGGTCATCTTCTCCATGACCACGATGGAGCCGTACTTCACGGTGAACAGGGAGGCCAGAGCGGTCTGCATGTGGATGTCGCCGGGAGCGAGCTTCGTGAGGTTCACGATGGACGGATAGCCGAGCACCTTCGCCTCGTCGCGGATGGCGGAACGGCGCACCAGAACGGCGTTCTCGAACGTCTTCTTCACGGTGTCCGCCGTGACGTCGAAGACCAGCTTCTTATTATCTGCCTTTTCCAGGGCGTCCGCGATGTCATACAGATCCGCGGGCGAGCCCTTCAGGCCCAGAACGGCCTTTCCGCCGACGACAGCGTTCATGGCTTCCCAGTTCGAAGCGTCCGCGCCGGTGATGATCACGTCGGTGCTGACCGCCAGGACAGCCTCGGCGGTCGCCGTGTTCGTCGTTTCCACGATCGCGCCTCTGCCGGCGTCGATCACCTTCTGCACCAGGCCGGCCACGTCGCCGCCCTTATCCTCGATGAAGACGTACTCGACGTACTCGCGCTCGCCGATACGCTCGTAATCGACGGCCTTGATGGCCTCGAGGACCTCGTCGGCATCCGCGTCGTCGGAAGCCAGAGCCACCGCGTAGCGGGTCGGGGAGACGAAGGTCTTCTCGTGGCGGAACAGGACGGTCTCGCCGCCGAGCTTATGTCCGCCGACCTCGATGGTCTTCATGGGCGGAGCGGTCGCGTCGGAAAGCAGGGCGATCGCCTCGTCGGACATGTAGGGGCAGTTCTCGATCGGGACCGCGCCCTGGGCGACCTTCATGCAGAATGCCATACAGGTGGGAGAACCGCACTCTTTGCAGTTCTTCTTCGGGGATAATTTAAAGATATCAAGTCCTTTAACTGCCATTTTACTTCACCTCCGTAAGAGCATCGATCATCCCGGCGATCGTCTTAATGGATTCGGGGTGTCTCAGGATGACTGCGTCCGAACCGCATGCCAGGCAGGCCGATGCCGTAGTGATCTCCATCTCGATGCCGCGCTGCTCGGGGTCGCCCCACTCAGGCTGTTCTTCCTGGGGGAGCGTCGACTCCTTCACCGCCCAGGTCTCGGTGGAGACGGGCGTGACGATCGGCATCTGCAGCTGCGTGTCGGCTGCCTGCAGGGCCGCGTTTTTAATACGGTCCAGCGTGGAGGCCACGTACTCGTAGCCGTAGCCGGCAGCGGCGGAACCCGCCTGGATGGCGATCGCGTCGGCGGAGACGCCGAGCTGAAGCATGATGGTGTTCAGCTGCTTCGCGAGGTTGATGTCGACAGCGGACTCCGCGCCGACCTTCTGGCCGTAAGCCAGACCGGCGGAAGCGCCGATGGTCTTATAGTTCTCTTCTCTGGCGGAAAGCACGAGGATGTTCTTTCCGGTGAGGGCTTCGCTGATCTTATTGAACAGCTCGGCGTCCTTCTCGATGTTCTTGCATCCGGCGACGGCCAGAGGCAGCTCGATGGCGTCCGCGACTTCCTTCACGAGCGCGACGCAGTCCTCCACGGAGGTGTTCGCACCGTTCGGATCGGCGCTCGCCAGGGTCAGCGCGATGAAGGACGCTCCGGGGATCTCCTGGGCCTTCTTCGCCATCGCGGGGATGGTGTCGCAGCCCTCGTAGAAACTCTTCAGGCCGGGCTGGACGTACTCCTCCAGGGCCAGGTCAGAGATCTCCACGCCGATCGCGGGTTTGTTTTCCGAGACGGCGTCGAACTCGTAGAACGGAAGCGTGTTGTTTCCGCCGAGCTTTAAAGCCTTCTCGCCCGTTCCGATCACCAGCGTGTTGATCTTCGCGTTATAAGCTGAAACTTTAGGTACAAATGGCATAATCTTCTCCCTTCCGATTTCAGAAACACCGGATCAGATGTCTCTGTCTTTTAATATTTTCCACAACGCCTGCTTTACAGGTGATGAGTCAGGAATCTTCGAACTGGGTTCGCCGTTGCAGTCCGCATCATAGATGCCGTTATCGTGAGGCAGGACTCCGGCGAGCGTAAGCCCCTGCTTTTCGATCTCTTCCATGATGCCGGGGTTCAGTGTTTCCTCCGGCGAACGGTTAACGATCAGCTCCATGCGGCCGTGACTGACGTTCAGGTCGCGGATCATGGCGGCGATCCGGCCGACGGTCTCAATGCCTCTGCGGGAGCAGTCGGAGACCAGGAACAGCGTATCGACCGGAGGCAGGATGCCGCGGGCGATGTGCTCCATGCCGGCCTCGTTATCGATGACGGTATACCGGTAGTTCTTATAGTACTTCTGCAGCTGGGACTGCAGCAGGCCGTTCACGAAGCAGTAGCAGCCGGAGCCCTGCGTGCGGCCCATGATCAGCATGTCGAAATCGTCCTCTTCGGCGAGGGCGTCGCTGAAACGGAAGTCCGCGTAGTCCGCCTTCGTCATGCCGGCGGGGATGGTCTCGCCGGCCTTTTCGGCGTGCGCCATCTCTTCGCGGATCTCTCCGAGAGTGACGGGCGCCTCCACGCCGAGGACTTCGTTCAGGTTCGAGTTCGCGTCCGCGTCCACGACGAGGATCGGGGTCTTCCGGTTCTTCACCAGATAGTCGACGATCATGCCGCAGACCGTGGTCTTTCCGACGCCGCCTTTACCGGCGACTGCGATGGTGTGAGTCATAATGTTTTTCCTCTGTGTGCGTCAAAAGCGTTCTTCAAGCCCGGCGTCCGGATAGGGCTGCCGGGTCATGCGGAATACTGTATTCAAAACAAAAAAAACAATAAATAAGAACAGTCTCACTAAATATAATATCATTTAGGAAGTAAAACAAGAAAAAACCCGAGTGTTCGAAGTTTAGTACATCTTTTATGAGGTTTTGGGTCCGAAAGCTCCGGACGGAGCCCGAAAAACCCGGCGGAACGGTCCGCCGGGTCCTTATTCATGGTACAGATCATACAGATGCGGGTGCTTATTTCTCCAGCACTGCTCCCTGGTTCGCGCTCGTCACGAGTCTGGCGTAGCGCTTCAGCCAGCCGGTCACCTCGTGAGGCGCGGGGGCGGTGAAGTTCTTTTCGCGCTCGGCCAGGACCTCGTCGGGGACGTCCAGCCGGATGCTGTAGTTCGGGATGTCGATCACGATCGTATCGCCTTCCTCGACCAGGCGGATCAGTCCGCCGGACGCGGCCTCGGGGGAGACGTGGCCGATCGACGCGCCGCGGGACGCGCCCGAGAAACGGCCGTCCGTGACCAGTGCCACGGTCTTGTCCAGCTTCATGCCGGCCAGAGCCGAAGTCGGGTTCAGCATCTCGCGCATGCCGGGGCCGCCCTTCGGGCCCTCGTAGCGGATCACGACGACGTCGCCGTCGACGATCTTTCCGCCGTAGATGGCTTCGATCGCCTCATCCTCGGAGTTAAACACGCGCGCGGGACCGCTGTGCTGCTGCATCTCGGGAGCCACGGCGGAACGCTTCACGACGCAGCCCTTTTCCGCGATGTTTCCGAACAGCACGGCCAGGCCGCCGGTCTGCGAATACGGGTTATCCAGCGGGCGGATGGCGTTTGTGTCCTTATTCACACGGCCCTTCACGTTCTCGCCCACGGTCTTTCCGGTGACGGTCGGCAGGTCGAGGTGCAGATAGCCCGCCTCGGCGAGCTCAGCGAGCACCGCCTGGATGCCGCCGGCGTGATACAGATCCTGCATGTGCGTGGGGCCCGCGGGCGCCAGATGGCAGAGGTTCGGGACCTGCTCGCTGATGCGGTTGATCGTGTTCAGGTCGATGTCGACGCCGACTTCGTTCGCGAGCGCCAGCAGGTGCAGGACGGTGTTCGTGCTGCAGCCCAGGGCCATGTCGGACGCGAGCGCGTTCTCAAAGCCCTCGAGCGTGAAGATGTCGCTGGGCTTCAGGTCCGCCTCGATGGCTTCCATGATCTTCATGCCGGAGTGCTTCGCGAGCTGGGTCCGCGCGGAGTAGACCGCGGGAATCGTGCCGTTTCCGGGCAGAGCAATGCCGATCGCCTCGCACAGGCAGTTCATGCTGTTCGCGGTGTACATGCCGGCGCAGCTGCCGCAGCCGGGGCAGACATTGTTCTCATACTCCTCGAGCTCCGCCTCGTCGATCGCGCCGATCTTAAACGCGCCGACCGCCTCGAACATCTTCGAGAGCGAAGTCTCCTCGCCCTTTACGAGGCCCGCCAGCATGGGGCCGCCGCTGCAGACGACCGTGGGGACGTTCACGCGGATCGCGCCCATCAGCATGCCGGGGACGATCTTATCGCAGTTCGGCACGAGGACCAGACCGTCGAACGAGTGCGCGCGCGCCATGGTCTCGACGCTGTCGGCGATGAGTTCGCGCGAGGGCAGCGAATACTTCATGCCTTCATGGCCCATCGCGATGCCGTCGCACACGCCGATCGCGGGCACGAGCACCGGGGTGCCGCCCGCCATGCGGACGCCGTCGCAGACCGCCTTCGACAGCTTATCCAGATGCTGGTGGCCGGGGACGATCTCGCTGTAGGCGCTCACGACGCCGACGAGCGGGCGCTCGAGCTCTTCCTTCGTATAACCGAGGGCGTAGAACAGACTGCGGTTCGGCGCTCTGTGGGGCCCTTTCTTCACTTCATCACTCTTAAAAGGCATGTTTCTGACCTCCTGTATTCATGTCTTTTTATCAGTGCCTCCCCGCCCTCCGCGGACGCGGACCGGCTTTCGGGCAATGTTCCGAACGACGTTTCGTTTCCTTATACTATCATAAATCGTGAGATTATTATACATTGAAAATCGACCCGAATCAGACTATGATACAAGCAGTTTTTAATGCTCACTTACGGGAGAGGGATATGCCCTTTTTAAACGACAGCGAAAGAGAAGAACGAAAAAGACAGCTGCGCAGGAACATGCGCGTGAACCGCGAGCTGATCGAGGAGGAGCGGGAGGCCGAAGAAGACCTGTACGCCGATCCGGAGGACGTTTCGGACGCGGGGCCGGACCGGTATGACGGTTACGGTGATGAGGACGGTTACGATTCCGGGAACGGGGAAGCCGTGGACGAGGAAGAAGTCGCTTCGGTCGAGAAGCGCATCCGCGGGAAAAAGCTCGACCGCCGGAAAAAGATCGTCCTGATCGCGGCCTGCGCCGCGGCGGCCGCCGTGATCGTGCTGCTGGTGCTGACGTTTTCCGGCTGGCGCAGCGTCTCGAAGAAGTGGACCGTGGACATGCCCGGAGCGGACCTAGTGGCGTTCGAACCGCTGGGGACGGGCGTCGTGCGGTACAGCCGTGACGGCGCGGCTTTTTACGATACCCGCGGGGAGAATATCTGGAACCAGGGCTTCGAGATGAACGCGCCCCTGTCGGGGACGGCTTCGGGTCGCCTCGCGCTCGCGGATAACGGCGGAACGTCGCTCTATCTCTTCGACGTGAACGGCTGCACCGGACACGCGGAGACGAACTACGAGATCGCGAACGTCTGCATTGCCTCGAACGGCTACGCCGCGGTGGTCAGCGAGTATGAGGACGCCGCCTATATCAACTATTACGCGCCGGACGGGACCCCGGTCGCCATTGAGGTGAAGACGGTCCTTCCGGGCGAGGGATATCCCGTGGACCTGGCGCTCTCCGATGACGGCGCCATCCTGATGGTCTCGTACGCATATCTGGAAGGCGGCGGGCTTTCGAACCGCGTCGTGTTTTACAACTTCTCTGAGGAGGGCGAGACCGCGACCCAGCGCATCGTGGGCGGCTTCGAACAGTACGAGGGTTCGATCGCGGCGGACGTGGAGATGCTCGAAGGAAACGCCGCGGTGGCGTTTGCCGAGGACCGCGTCAGTTTCTATTCGCTGACGAACCGCGTCAGCCCGCAGCTCGTGAAGGAGATCGAGGTCGAGGGGCAGATCCTGTCCGTCGCCTGCTCGGGAGACCGGGCGGCGATCGTGCAGAACTCCGAGGAGGAAGCCGGCGCGTACGTCGTGTCGATCTACAGCTCCTCGGGCTCGCTCGTGCGGCAGTTCACGACGGCGCTGCCTTATAACAGGGTCTTCTTCGCGGACGGTTATCTGATGCTTACGAACAGCGAGACCTGCGAGATCTACACACCCGCGGGGAAACTGAAGTATGAAGGCCCCCTGGCGGGGAACATCTCGCGCGTGATCTGCGCGGACGGCTACTGGTACATGGCGGGCGGAGACTCGCTTTACCGTTTTGCTTTCGGGGTGATCTGACATGAAACTCACGACCAGACTGATCATGGCATTCATATTGATCATGATGCTGCCGATCGTCGTGGCGATCGTTTTCGCGGTCCTGATGCGGACGTTCTCCGGAGTCCGCCCGCTCTCGATCGTGCTTCCGGTCGTGGCCATCGTCGTGGCGATCGGTTTCTTCGTGGCGGCGTGGGCTTATTTCGGCATTTTCCGTCCGATCGGCGAACTGCAGAAGGCCACCCGCGAGATCCGCGACGGGAACCTGGATTACGAGATCAACATCGACGACCTGGGCCGCGACGAGGTCGGCGAGCTCTGCGCGGAGTTTAACGACATGCGCCTGCGCCTGAAGGAATCGCAGGAGGCGAAGATCAACGCCGACCGCGAGAACCGCGAGATGATCTCGAACATCTCGCATGACCTGAAGACCCCGATCACCGCGATCAAAGGCTACGTGGAGGGCATCATGGACGGCGTGGCTTCGAGCCCGGAGAAGCTCGACAGGTATGTCCGGACCATTTATAACAAGGCGAACGATATGGACCGCCTGATCGATGAGCTGACCTTCTACTCGAAGATCGACACGAACCGCGTTCCGTATAACTTCGCGAAGATAAACGTAAAAGATTATTTCGGGGACTGCATCGAGGAGGTCAGCCTCGACCTCGAGGCGCAGAACATCCACATCGTCTACCGGAACAGCGTGGATTCCTACGTGGAGATCATCGCGGATCCCGAGCAGATGAAGCGCGTGATAAACAACATCATAAGCAACTCCATCAAATACATGGATAAGTCCACGAAGATCATCTGGTTTACGATCACGGACATCGGGGACTTCATCCAGGTGGATATCAGGGATAACGGCCGCGGCGTGGACGCGCGCGATCTCGCGAAGATCTTCGAGCGCTTCTACCGCACGGACGCGTCCCGGAATTCGAGCGCGGGCGGCAGCGGCATCGGGCTGTCGATCGTGAAGAAGATCATCGAGGATCACGGAGGCCAGATCTGGGCGACCGGCGCCGTCGGCGAGGGCCTGGAGATGCATTTCGTCATCAGAAAACACAGGGAGGTTATCGATGAGTAATAAACGGATACTCATAGTGGAGGACGAGCTCAGCATTGCCGAGCTGGAGAGAGACTATCTGGAGATCAATGACTTCGACGTCGTCATCGAAACGAACGGCCGCGAGGGTCTGGAGACCGCGCTGAAGGAGACGTTCGATCTTTATATCCTGGACGTGATGCTGCCGGACGTCGACGGCTTCGAGATCTGCCGGAGCATCCGCGAGGTGAAGAACACCCCCGTGATCATGGTCACGGCGCGGAAGGACGACATCGATAAGATCCGCGGTCTGGGCCTGGGCGCGGACGATTACGTGACGAAGCCGTTCAGCCCCAGCGAGCTGATCGCGCGCGTGAAGGCGCATCTGGCGCGCTACGACCGCCTCGTGAGCTCGCAGCCCGAGAACGACATCATCGAGATCCGCGGGCTGAAGATCGACAAGACCGCGCGCCGCGTGTTTATCAACGGCGAGGAGAAGCAGTTCACGACGAAGGAGTTCGATCTGCTGACGTTCCTCGCGGCCAATCCGAACCATGTGTATTCGAAGGAAGAACTGTTCCGCGAGATCTGGAACATGGACTCGATCGGAGATATCGCGACCGTGACCGTGCACATTAAGAAGATCCGCGAGAAGATCGAGTTTAACACCTCGAAGCCGCAGTACATCGAGACGATCTGGGGCGTGGGCTACCGGTTCAAGGTGTGAGTCCGGACACGGTGCTCCGGCGGGGCTGCCATGAAAAAGAAACTGTTTTCCGAGATACCTTATCTGGAGGACGGGCGGATCGTCCTTCGAAAACTGGAGCCGGAAGATGCGGACGGCCTGCGCGAGCTGGTGAACAGCCCTGCGGTCTACCGGTATCTTCCGACGTTCCTTTTCGAGAAAAAATATGAGGATGTGACCGAGGTCATCCGCCGGCTCTACGGCGAATGCTTCGAGGAGTCGATGATTCTCGGAATCTTCGCGGACGGGGATTTCTGCGGGCTGATCGAGCTGTACGGATACGATGAGCCCGACCGCAAGGTCAGCATCGGCGCCCGGCTGCTGGAGCGCAGCTGGGGGAAAGGCGCCGCGACCGGAGCGGTGCGGCTGCTGCTGGATTATCTGCGCGGCGAGACAGATATCGTGACCGTCACGGCCAGTTCGATGATCGATAACCGCTGTTCCGCGCACGTACTCGAAAAATGCGGATTTACGCTGACCGCGCGCGAAGATGAGGACTGGGGCTTCGGCCGGCCGACGCCCGCGGATAAGTGGATCTGCAGATGGTCTGCCGAAGAGGAAGTGTGAGATGAAGAAGCAGATCAATGCCTGCGCGGAGACCTTCCCGCTGAACGCGGCGGGGATCGACCGCTTCTCCGGGATACTGGAGGAACAGCTGACATTGCGGGGAGTCGAAAGAGAGAACCGGATCCGGATCCGGCTCTCCCTCGAGGAGTCCCTTCTGCGGATGCGCGATCATTTCGGAGAGGACGGCGCGTTCGGGCTGACGGTGGACCGCAGGCTGGGCCGGGTCCAGATCCGGATCGAACACGAGGGCGACATCTTCAACCCCCTCAGCAAGACCCAGGCCGAGCTGGAAGACTGGAGCGGCTCGCTGCTGACCGCGGTGGGCATCTCCCCGCTGTACAGCTACGCGGGCGGAAAGAACATCCTCCGCCTGAACCTGACGGTCGGCGGCGTGAACTCGGCCGTAAAGATCCTGATCGCGGTCGCGGTCGGCCTGGCGGTCGGTTTTCTCCTGCGGAGGGTCCTCCCGGAGACAGCCGCGAACATTCTGACGGTCAGGTTCCTCACGCCGGTCTACAGTCTCTGGCTCCGGATCCTGACGGTGCTTTCCGGGCCGATGATCTTCCTGATGGTGCTGACTTCCGTGCTGAATACCGGCACGATCCGGGAAGAGGGCGGAAACAGCAGCCGTATCGTTCTCCGCTATTTCGTGATCAGCCTGATCGCGGCCCTGATCGCGGTCGCGGTGTCCGCGGCCATCTCGCATCAGCAGATCGCCGTCGGAAGGACTCTGGGAATCGACGCGCCCGGATATTTTGAGGCGGTCCTGCGGATCGTGCCCGGCGACGTCGTTTCGCCTCTGGCGCAGGGGAATACGCCGCAGATCCTTCTGATGGCCATCGTAGCGGGCAATGCCATCGTCCTCGTCGGCGCACGCGCGAGCGGGCTGAGCTCCGTGATCCGCCAGGCGAACATGGCCGGCCTTCTGCTGATGGAGGGCGTCAGCCGCCTGGTGCCGTTTTTCGCGGCGGCCCTGCTCTGCATGGAGATCGTCGGAAACACGATGAATACATTCACGGGCATGTGGGGGATCCTGGTCATGGCCCTGATCATCTCCGCGGTCTTCCTGATCATCGCGGTGACGGTCGTTTCCGTGCGGAAGAAAGTCCCCGTCAGGCTGCTCTGGAAGAAAGTTCTCCCGGCATTCCTCACGGCGGTCCGCACGGGCGGACTGGACGAGGGCTTCGGACGGATGGAGCAGACCACGATCCGCGGCCTGGGAATCGAACGGCATTTCGCGACGGTGAGTCTTCCTTACGGACTGATTCTGTGCATGCCGGTCAATGTCATCGGGACCCTCATGTTCACGATGTATTCGGCTGCGAAATATTCGCTGTCGATCTCGCCGGGCTGGCTGATCATCGCTGTGGTGCTTTCGGTCGTGCTGTTCGTGGCGACGCCCCCGGTCCCCGGAGCGAACCTGCTGGCTTACATCATCATTTTCGGGCAGCTGGGGATTCCCGGGAAGGCCCTGATCGACGCGATGATCTTCGATATTCTCTTCGGGATCTTCGCCTCGGCGGCGAACCAGACCGTGCTCCAGATGGACCTGATCATCCAGGCGGACAAGATCGGACTTCTGGATCTGAAGAAATTGAGGAAGGAATAAGGAGGCACTTTATGTTTTGTGTCAAATGCGGACAGAGACTCGCCGACAGCGCGCGGTTCTGCCCCTCCTGCGGGGAACCTGTGGCCGCGCCGGGCGCGGGAAATGAGGCTCCGCGGGAAGATGTTGGTTACGATTACGGTTACGGCGGACCCGCATACGAAGAGGAGCCTGTCGAAGAGGCCCCCGGGGCAGGTTCGGGCTGGCGTCCGGTCGGCGGCGCGGATTCGGGGCGCGGCACATATGACCGGAACGACGCCGCGATGAACGAACGTCTGCGGAGAGACCGCGAGGCCCGTGAGGCGAATGCGCCCAAGGGCATGCCCACGGCGTCGATCGTGCTGGGCATCATCTCGCTGGTGCTGGTCTGGGTGCCCGGCATCCCGTTCATTCTCGGGCTGATCGGCCTGATTCTGGGTCTGGTGGGGCGCGCGCGCGGCGAGCGCTTCCGCTCGACGGCGGGGATCACCCTCTCGCTGCTGGGCATGGTCTTCAGCGTGGTCTTCACCGTGCTGGAGGTCATGGCGGTCCTCGGCGTCCTGCGCAGCGGATCGTTTCCGGGCATGTCCGGTTTCGGGATCGATCTGCCCATCGGAAAGAACTTCCGGGTCACCGCTGACATTCCCGATGTGATCCGCAGACTGCTGCAGGATCTGATCTGACCGTGATGCGAACAGGATCCGGCTTTGACGGAGGTATTAACATATGAATGCTGTTATTATCGGCGGCGGTCCGGCGGGCGTGTCGGCTGCCCTGTATCTGGTCCGCGCGGGGATCGACACGACGATCTTTACGATGGGGCCCGGCGCACTCGCGAAGGCGCATAAGATCGAGAATTACTACGGCTTTCCGGAGGGCATCGGAGGGCAGGAGCTGTACGAGGCGGGCATTGCCCAGGCGAAGAGCCTCGGTGTGAAGATCGTCGGGGAGGAGATCCTCGGCATCGCCTTCGAGGAGAAGCTCACCGCGCTTTCGAAGACCGGCCGGTATCCCGCGGACGCTTTCGTGTTTGCGACCGGCGCGAGCCGGCTCGCGCCGCCCATCGAGGGCCTGAAGGAGTTCGAGGGGAAGGGCGTCAGCTACTGCGCGACCTGCGACGGGTATTTTTACCGCGGGCGGAAGATCGCGGTCATCGGCTATACGGAGTACGCGATGAGCGAACTCACGGAGCTGATGCATCTGGCGGCCGAATCCGTGCTGCTCACGAACGGACAGCTTCCGGAGGCGGAAGTGCCGGCGGGCGCGTTCCTGAACACGAAGAAGATCGCCCGGATCAGCGGCGAGGGCCGGAACATCGACACCGTGACGTTCGAAGACGGGACCGAGGAGAAGGTCGACGGGATCTTCGTGGCCTGGGGCAGCGCGGGGAGTGCTGCGCTCGCGAAGAAGATCGGCGCGGTGACGGACGGAAACAATATCGTGACGGACGAAGAGATGGCGACGAACGTTCCCGGCGTGTTTGCGGCCGGTGACTGCTGCGGCGGGCTGCTGCAGGTCGCGAAGGCGGTGCGCGACGGCGCGGTCGCGGGGACGAGCGCCGTGAAGTATCTGAGGTCGCTGTCATGAGAATCCTATTTGCGACGGAGAACCGGGGAAAGCTGCGCGAAGCGGAGCAGATCCTGGCGGACACCGGGCTGGAGGTCCTGCCGCTGTCTGCGGCAGGGGTGCGGTCCGATCCCGAGGAGAACGGAGAGACGTTCGAGGACAATGCACTGATCAAGGTCCGTGCGGCGCGGGCGGCGCTCGTGACGGCGGGCGGAACGGCCCCGGAGTCCGGAGATCCGGCGGACGGCGACGTCATTCTGGCTGACGACAGCGGCCTGATGATCGACGCGTTCGACGGCGGTCCCGGCGTGCATTCGGCGCGCTGGATGGGGCATGATACCTCCTATGACGTGAAAAACGCGAAGGTGCTGGAGCTCCTGGCCGGAAAGACCGGCGCGGAGCGCGCGGCACGCTATGTATGCGCGATCGCCGCGTCATTGCCCGACGGGCGGGAATTCGTGACGGCCGCGCCGATGGAAGGCGTGATCGCGGAGACCCCGGCGGGTACGGGCGGGTTCGGCTACGACCCGATCTTCCTGGTGGAGGAGTACGGAAAGACCGCGGCGGAACTCACCCCGGACGAGAAAAACGCGGTCAGCCACCGCGGGAAAGCGCTCCGGCAGATGCGGGAGATCCTTGGAGAGGCGCTCGGCGGTGCGGATCGAAACGGAATATGATACGGAAAAATCGGCGCGAAACGGCGCCGATTTTCATTGCCGTATATGGCCGAAAGAATTAAAATGAAACCATAAGAGCGAACTTTCACATGCCAGGTGCGCATGTATATTAAAAGAGGAGGTATGAAGATGGGAAAATTTGTGATCGGTGAGACCAAGTCCGGAGGATTGAAGTTTAACCTGAAGGCCGGTAACGGTCAGGTCATTGCCACCTCGCAGGTCTATAAGTCCGTGAATTCCTGCAAGAAAGGCATCAACAGCGTGAAGGTAAATGCCCCGATCGCCCCGGTCGAGGATCAGACCGTCGAGGGTTATGCAGAACTGAAGAACCCGAAGTTCGAGGTGTATGCGGATAAGAAGGGCGAGTTCCGCTTCCGCCTGAAAGCGCGCAACGGCCAGATCGTCGCTGTCGGCGAGGGCTACACGGCGCTGAAGAGCTGCCTGAACGGCATCGAGAGCATCCGGAAGAACGCTCCGGACGCGGAGATCGTGAAGGAAGAGAAGTAAAAGAAGATACAGAGATGATCGAAGGGCTGCCGCGAACGGCAGCCCTTTTTGATTCCTTTCGTTTTTCGGCCGATCCCGTTTTTCCGGTCAATGCCCCGGCCCGCCGGCAGGCGGCCGGCGCGTCAGTACCCGTACTTCGCCCACAGGCTCATATAATCCGCGGGGAACGGTCCGTAGAGCATGACCTGGATGCCCAGCTCGCGGTAGACCTGGGTCGTCTCGTACATCGCGCGCACGGGGCAGCCCGACAGGAACATCGGCAGACCGGCGTTTCCGACGTCTGCGCAGAACGCGCGGAACGCGGCGGAGGCCGTGTTCAGTGTCGCGGAGTGATAGGGCCGCAGCAGGACGGCACGGTAGGGCAGCAGGTCGCCGAACTGATAGATCTGGCCCGGATACGCTCCGACCGTGAGGATGCCCGAGTGCTCCGGGAATTCGAAGCCGTCCGGGATCGGGTCGTAGGCCGCGGAGAACGACGAGTGGCTGACGAGGCCCGGCGCGGTCTCGTGATGCGACATCGTCTTCAGCGGGTCGTGCAGTACCACGGGCTCGTTCACGGCGTTCCGGTAGGAGATGCCCACGCCGCTCACCGAGCGTGCGCGGATAAAGTCCACGGCGGCGGTAAAATTCGCGAGGCCGTTCGAGCCTTCCTCGCCCAGCGGCCGTTCGCTGGAGACGAAAATGATCGGAGGGCAGGTCCCCGGCGATTCGTTCTGCGAGTAGAAGCCGAAGCTGCCGAAGCGCAGGGCGCAGGCCGCCGCGGCATACTGCTGGGTGTCCGTGCCGTGGGTGACGATGATGCCGTCGAAATCTTCCTTTACGCTCTCCTCGAGGGCGCGCAGAAGGAGGTTGATCTCGCGGGCGGAGAGGTCCTCGCTGAGGATCGTGTAAGGTATGCGGGTCGTGAACGTGACGTCGTCCGCTGCCGCGCCGGCGGACTCGCGGTACATCCGGATCAGCAGGGAGCGGGACCCGTCGTCGAGAGAGATGATGCCGTCGTCGGTCGAGGAACCGATCGTGCCGCCGGTGAATAAGACCAGGATCTTCATGAGACTGTCGTCCTTTCTGTTATGTGGGCAGCCGGGCGCGTTCGTATCGGGCCGGCTGTTTCCGCTGGGAATATTGTAAAAAAAAGACCCGGAACTGTAAAGTTCCGGGTCCGCGGCGTGCGCGAGAGGATTTGAACCCCCGACACCTTGGTCCGTAGCCAAGTGCTCTATCCAGCTGAGCTACGCGCACATGCTGATCAATTCAGCATTGCTCATATTACAACGATAAAAAGGCAATGTCAAGAAAACTTACAGCATAATCGTGAAAACTGTCCGGCGGCGGCATCCGCGGCGGAAGGGGACCCGGTGAGATTTTTTCAGTTATAATTGACTAACTTTGATCCGTTGTTGTATAAAGCGAATGAATATCGGAAAAACGTCGGGCGGACGCCTGACAAAGAGATCATTTTTCACACACAGGAGGAAGAAAAAATGGCATTTGTGGTTGGTAGTGGTTGTGTTGGCTGCATGTCTTGCGTGGCTGCTTGCCCCGTCGAGGCGATCGAGGATGCCGGCGGAGTGGCGAAGATCGATGAGTCGAAGTGCGTCAACTGCGGTACTTGCGCGGCTCAGTGCCCCGTGAGCGCGATCGAAGAGGGCTGATCACCGACCTTTGATTAGCGTAAAGAGCGCCGTACCTCTCAGGAGGTGCGGCGCTTTTTTCGTGCTTTCGGGGCGGCCGCGGCAGCAGCCCCGGCCCGAAGGGGCAAAAAAGAGACGGCTTGATCGTATATTGTGCCAACGTTTTCTGACTGCAGGTCTTGTCTTTCGAAATGACACGGACCGCAGGGAGACTTCGAAGCGCGACCATGCGCAGCAGACAGCGCAGAAAAAACAACGGGAGGGATCGTGATATCCGCTTCACGATCCCGGCGAGACTGAACGAGGAGACGCATCGGCGTCTCCCCGTGAATTCGAGCTATGCCCGTTGTTTTTAAACTGTGATGTCTGTGCTGCGCAGGAAGCGCGGAGCGTCTCCCGGCAGCCGTGTCATTTCGAAAAAGCCGATCAGTCAGAAATCAAATGCGTCCGATGTCCCTCGCCGCGTTATACGCTTCCCGCGTCGCACTCATAATGTTCCGCGCCTGGATGCAGTCGCCCACCATGTAAAATTCCGGAGCGAACCGTCCGAGCGCGACGGCTTCGTCGCTGTGGGAACGCTGGCCGACCGCGTAGATCACGGTGTCGGCCGGGAAGAACTTCTCTTCGCCGTCGTCCGCGACGACTCCGTCCGCGCGGATCTCCTTCGCACGCGTGGAGAGCGCGACCTTGATCTGCTTCTCCGCGATCTGCATCCGCAGCGAGTTCATGTGGACCAGGTTTCCGCCGTCGTTCAGTTCGGGAAGCATCTCGATCAGCTGTATATCGCGGCCCAGCCCCTTCAGGAAGAGACCGAGCTCGATGCCTACCAGGCCGCCGCCGAGGATCACGACGCGGTTTTCGGTCTCCTCGGGGTGAGTATAGATGTACTCCGCGCCGAAGACGTTCGCCCCGTCGATTCCGGGGATCGGAGGCTTCACCGGGGTCGCGCCCAGCGCGGCTACGATCGCGTCCGGCTCCAGACTTTCGGCAAGCTCGGGCGTCACGGGCGTGTTCAGGCGGATCTCCACACCGGCCTCCGCCACGCGGCGGGCCTGGCGCTTCAGATACTCGTCCAGACGCTTCTTGAAAGGCACCAGCGCCTCGCATTTCAGCACGCCGCCCAGCTCGCTGCCGGCCTCGCAGAGGATGACCTCATGTCCGCGCCGCGCGGCGGTCAGCGCGGCCTCCATGCCGGCAATGCCTCCGCCCGCCACCAGGACCTTTTTCCGGACCGCGGGCTTCCTGTCGGAGAACTCCTCGAGTTCCTGACCGATCTCGGGATTGATCGCGCAGGCACGGCGGCGCGTGCGCGTGCTCGTCGAGAAGCAGGCGCAGCAGCGCATGCAGCGGTCCACGTCGTCGTCGCGTCCCGCCCGTGCCTTCCGCGGCAGGTCGGGATCCGCCAGACTCTGGCGCCCCAGATGGATGATATCCGCCTGGCCGGAGGCGATGAGCTCCTCCATGTACGCGGGATCCGTGATCGCGCCTACGGTCGCGACCGGTGCGCTCACGTGTTTCTTTATTTCCGCGGCGTACTTTACATTACACCCGTCCTCCTGGAACATGCCGGGATGCGTGATGATCGTCGCGTACGGCGACTCATGGTGCCCGGCGGACACGTGGATGATGTCCGCGCGGCCGTCCAGCATCTTCGCGATCGCGACGCCCTCGTCGATATCGTAGCCGGTGTCGGTGCACTCGGCGCCGCTGATGCGCACCTCGATCGGGAAACCGGGGCCGACGGCCCTGCGGACGCTGTCGATCACCGCGAGCGGCAGGCGCATGCGGTTTTCCAGGTCATGGCCGCCCCACTTATCCGTGCGCGTGTTCGTGGCCTCGGAGATGAACTGCGCGAGCCCCCAGCCGTGGCCGGCATGGATCATGACCATGCCGAAGCCGCATTGCTTTACGAATGCCGCGGCCTTTCCGAACTTCCGGATCAGGTCTTCGATCTCCTCCTCGGTCATGCCGCGGACGTAGCGCATGCCGTCGGCCGACGCGGCGACCTCATGGCCGTCATTGTTCGTCGTGTGCACATCCGGAATGGCCATGTCGACCGGGCCCAGCAGCTGATCGCCGCGCTCGTACACCAGGTGCGAGTACATGCCGCAGTGCTGCAGCTGCACCGAGGCGACGGCCCCGTGCCGCGAGATGGCGGTCGCCATCGACGACAGGGGCGGCAGCGCCGCCGGGTTATCCAGCAGGATCTGGTAGGCGTGCGCCTGCCCGGTCTTCGAATCGACGATGCACTCGCCCAGCGTCACCGCCGCGAAGCCGCCGAGCGCCTTTCTCTCGTAGAAGGCGACGCCCCGGTCGGAAGGCACGTTCCCGTAATCCAGATACTGACAGCCGTTCGGAGCCGCGAAGATGCGGTTCTTAAACAGTGTGCGGCCGATGCGGATCGGCTCGAAAAGATGGGGGAATTTGAGTTCGTTCATGAATCTGCTCCCTTCTGTCTGCAGGATTGATTGGATGAAAGACCATTTTCATCTTACCGCGCGCCCGGCGTGCGTGCAATGATGAGCTGAGACGGTCCGCGTCCTCACGACCACTGACTGAGCAGCTCGTTCATCCATTCGTGAACGTCCATGCCGTAGACCTGACTGAGGTGTTCCCTGGTCAAGACTTCGCCGGCGGGCCCGTCCGCGACGACGCGGCCGTGCTGCAGCAGAAGGACCTGCGTCCCGAAGGCTTTCGCGAGGCTCAGATCGTGCATGACGGAGATGACCGCACGCCCGGGAGTCTTCAGCCAGTCGGAGACTAGCCCCAGAAGCTGCTTCTGGTAGACCAGATCGAGATGATTCATGGGCTCGTCGAGGATCATGATCTTCGGGTCCTGTGAAAAAAGCTGCGCGAGGAACACGCGCTGCAGTTCGCCGCCGGACAGCTGCAGGACGGATTTGTTTTCCAGCTCGGTGAGGCCGGTGAGGCGGAGCGCTTCGTCGATGGCCGCCTCACATCCGGGGTCGCCGCCGCCGAAGACGCCCTTCGAGTAAGCGTAGCGTCCCAGACGGATCACTTCCCGGACCGTGAAGGAGTAGCCCACGGCGTTCTTCTGCGCGAGCACGCCGATGTGCCGCGCCAGTTCATGGGGCTTGAAACTGCGGATGTTCCGGCCGAGGCAGAGCACCTCGCCGGTGCAGGGGGCGCCGCCGGAGACGGCATTGACGATCGTCGATTTTCCCGCGCCGTTCGGACCCACGATCATGAGCCACTGCCCCTCCTCGAGGTCGAAACTCACGGAATCCAGGACAACATAGTCTCCGTACTGCACATGCAGACCGCGGGCCTCCAGCATGAGCTGCTTTTTATGATCGCCGCCCATCAGCCTTTCCTCCTGGAACGATAGAAGATAATAACAAAGAGCACCGCGCCCACGAGCGACGTCACGACGCCCAGCGGAAGCTCCAGCGGCCGCAGCAGCGTACGTGCGACCAGATCTGCGAACATCAGGAACACCGCGCCGCCGAAGACCGCAGCGGGAAGCAGGCGTTTATGGTTCGGGCCGGTGATGAACCGAATAATGTGCGGTGCGACCAGGCCGACGAAGGCGATGGTTCCGCCGATTGACACGCATACGCCGATCAGCGCCGCAACGGTGATGAGGATCGAGATACGGACGGCTTTGACATTGACCCCGATGTTCCGGGCGTTGTCCTCACCGATCGCGAACGCGTTCAGTTCGCGCGCCCGCGAGATAATGATGATGCTCCCGATGAACAGCACGACGGCCAGCACCAGCGCGTTCCCGTAACTGCTCCCGGCGAGGGAGCCCATGGTCCAGAACGTGATGGTTCGAAGTTTGTCGTGGGCGAACGTGATGATCAGCGAGAGGATCGCGTTGGCGAACATCGAAAAGATGATGCCGATCAGGATGATGGTGTTCGTCGAGAGGGAATTGTCAAATTTATACGCCAGCGACATGATGACCACCAGCGAGAGGAAGGCGAAGAGGATCGCCATGACCATCGTGCCTGCGAAGGGCAGGGCGGGAAACGTCAGTCCCAGCGCGATGGATAAAACGGCGCCCAGCGAGGCGCCGGAGGAGACGCCGAGGGTCGAACCGTCGGCGAGCGGGTTTTTCAAAAGCCCCTGCATGGCGGCGCCGCACAGAGAGAGCGACGCGCCGGTAAGCGCCACGCATAGTACGCGGGGCAGGCGTACCACGCGGATGATCGAATAAAAGGAGACAGACTCGGACGCCCTGCCGAACAGGATGCGCAGTGTCTGCCCAGGGGGCACGGTCACGCTGCCCACGCAGACGCAAAGCAGGATCACGAGCGCGGTGACGGCAGCGTAGATGAGGAACACCCAGGGCGCGGAGCCTTCGCGGGTGTTCTGTCTCGAAAAGAGGGAGGAGTGTTTCGCTCCTCCCTCTGCGGTTTTCGACGATTGTGTCGAACGGTTCATAACGCTTCCTTCGGGCAATGCCCCGGCGGATTTGCTCCGGCTGCCGCCGGAACGGTGTTTACTGTGCCGCCTCCGTGCCGCCCTCGGCGGCGTCCGCGACCTCCGCGGTGACTGTGCCGGTCACAAAGTCATACAGCATCTGCGCGCCATCGACCAGTCTCGGGACCGGACGGGACAGCTCATCGTTCTGCAGGTTCAGGATCGCCTCGTTCTGAACGGCGGTCACATTCTCCCAGCCGGTGCGGCTCAGGATCTCCTCGGTCGGAGTCGGGCCCTCGCCGTAGTACATCGTGATCGTCACGATGTAATCAGGGTTCCGCTCGATGACCTGCTCTTCGGAGATCTCGGCATAGCCGTCGACGTCCGCGAAGACGTTCTCGAGGCCGATCATATCGGCGATCTCGTTATAGAACGTGCCGCTGCCGGCGGTCCACAGTCCGTACTCGAGCGGGGAGACCTCGAAGTAGACGGTGCCGCCCTCGACGGGGTTCGCGGCCAGATCGGCGAAACCGGCCTGCATGTCGGAGACGACCTGTTCCGCTTCGGCGTCCTTGCCCATCAGGGTGCCGATCATGCGCACGGACGTATAGATGCCCTCGATGTCATACGCCTCGGAGACCACGCAGGTGATGCCGGCTTCCTCGAGCGCCTGGACCTGCTCCTCGGACTGCGCCATGGAGCTCATGATGACGACCTGCGGATCCAGCTCGATGATCTGCTCGATGTTCGTTTCGTAACCGGACTGGACGGACGGGAGGTCGAGCACTTCCGCGGGATAGTCACAGTATTCGCCGCGGCCCACCAGGGTGTCGCCGGCGCCTACCGCGAACAGGATCTCGCAGTCTGCCGCGGACAATGCCACGACGCGCTCGGGAACTGCGTCCAGGGTGACGTCATGGCCGGCCATATCGGTGAACGAAATGGATGTGTCTTCGGGCGCCTCGGTCTCGGGAGCGGGGCTTCCGCCGCCCGAACCGCCGCAGGCGGCCAGCATGCCGGCGGTCATAACAGCCGCCAGGACCAGAGCGAGTACTTTCAGTTTCTTCATGTTTCCCTCCTTTACTGACAGGATCTTTCGGCCGATAAATCGGTCGGGCCGTGAACGATCCGGGTAAATTCCGGAAACAGAAAAGCCTTCCTTAAATACTGCAAGGAAAGGCCAGCGCGTGCTCGATCACTGCCGCAGCCGTCCATCGCGACCTTTAGCGACGATGCCGCGCTTCGGCGATCCGGCTTGCGATCACGCTCACGGTTGCGGGACAGCGCAGGATTTGCACCTGCTTCTCCGATAGGCGGCATATATATACTATCACCTGCGCGAATCTGCCGCAACAAAATGCCGGATCCGGGAGTGTAAAAAGGGAAAAGCGCCGTGCCTTTCGGGCCGCGGCGCCTCCGATTACAGATATTACGGATTTCTCCGCAGGCGATGTCATTCCGGCTCTCGCCCGATCGTCTTCAGCTGAACGTCCAGCGCATCCAGATAAGCACGGCCCCATGCCGCCAGCTCGTGCGTCAGGTATGCCGGCTCTACGCGTTCAATGATCTGCACACAGGCGGGATCCGTCCAGGGCTCATGCCGGTCGATCTGCTGGATGTGACGGTAGTTGGGACCGAACGAATCGGTGTAAGAGCCATTGGCAATCTTCGCCGGCACCTCACCGATGTGCGTCCGCACATATTCCCCGCTGACACCCTGGTGAAAATGCATACCGCGGATCATCTTCGAGGTCTCGCCGTGAGCCTCGATGCAGTCGAGAATCCAGCGCACGCCGTCCGCTTCGCTGCGGATGGCGGGATTTGCGTTCATCAAATGGCCGGTGTCGAGCATGATGCCTTTCCGGTTCCAGCCGATCGCATTCAGCAGCCGGTCGGTCTTCGCGGGATCGGTCAGGGTGAGGCCGGGCCACCACTGGTTCTCCACCAGGAGATCGAACTTTTCGGGCAGGCCTTCCAGAATAGTATTGATGACCTCGGCGGAAGCGTCCAGAACCTCTTCGTCTGTGTGGCGCCAGCGGTAGGTCCAGCACTCTTCGACAGATACGTCCGAGACATGGAAGACGACGTAGTCGGCTCCCAGAGACAGAGCGCGCCGCAGATCAGCACGGTAGGCTTCGATCATATCTTCGGGGCGGGAACCCCAGTACACCATGGAGATCGTTTCATCGTCCCCGAACTTCGCGCGGACGATGTCTTTCCGGCCCCGGTAGAAGTCGACCCAGTCCGGGAAAAAGGTCAGGTGATAACCGGTCAGCAGATTCCGCGGAAATGCATCCGGGGGTTCGTTTAAACCGGTCCAGATGCCTTCGACGCCGTCGATGCCGCGCGCATGCAGCTCGCTTCTCAGACCGTCCCAGCCCCCGAAGGGTTCGGCGAATTCATCCGCGAGGGGAAGGTTCATGCTCTGGATCATAAAGGACTCCTTTCTGTGGCTTACAGTTTGATTTTGCGGCGGCCGGGGCGGCGTGTCAAGGCTTGCGGGAGCGTTTCCGAAGCCGCGGGAAAGAAATCCGTTCTGTGGTTTTCGGGAAGAACAAAGGTGGACATTCGCTGTACTTTTTACTATAATATAAACTCCTATACCCTAGGCTCCTGCCGGTGCGCGGTCTGCGCGCAGCCTGCCGGGCAGCCGGTACGGTCCCGCGGGAGCAGATATTGAAAGAAGGAGACAGAGATCATGAGTGACAGGATCTTCGAGGTCACACCCCAGATCAGACAATACACAGAGCTGGCAAGGCGCCATGACACGATTCCTTCGGAGCTTTATGCGAAGAATAACGTTATGCGAGGCCTCCGCGACCTGAACGGAAACGGCGTCATCACCGGACTGACCAGCATTTCCGAAGTGTACGCGAAGGAGATCGTCGACGGAAAGCGGATTCCCTGCCCCGGCGAACTGTATTACCGCGGATATAACGTGAAGGATCTCATCCATGGCGCTGCCGCCGAGGGACGCTTCGTGTTCGAGGAGGCGGCCTATCTGCTTCTGAACGGCGAGCTCCCGAACGAGCGGGAACTGGCTGACTTTACCGCGGAACTGTCTTCGCGCCGGACGCTGCCCGCGAACTTTACGCGCGACGTGATCATGAAGGCTCCCACCCGGGACGTCATGGTGAACCTGGCGAAAAGCGTTCTCGCGCTTTACTCTTATGACGTAAATCCCACGGACATCTCGCTGGAAAACGTCATGCGCCAGTGCATGAACCTGATCGCGATCTTCCCGCGTCTGGCCATCCACAGCTACCACGCCTACCGTTACGTACAGGGCGACAGCCTCTACATCCACCAGCCGAAGCCGGAGCTCTCCACCGCGGAGAACATCCTGCATATGCTGCGGGCCGACATGCAGTATACGCCGTTCGAGGCGGCTACGCTCGACATGGCTCTGCTGCTGCACATGGAGCACGGCGGCGGTAATAACTCGACGTTCACGACCCGCGTGGTCACCTCATCCGGTTCGGATACTTATTCGACCATCGCGGCTGCCATCGGCTCCCTGAAGGGACCGAAGCACGGCGGCGCGAACGTGAAGGTCATGGAGATGTTCGACGACATTAAGGAACACGTCGGCGACTGGGCGGACGAGGAAGAGGTTTCCGCGTATCTGAAGAAGATCCTCGAGGGCGAAGCCTTCGACCGCACCGGCCTGATCTACGGTATCGGCCACGCGATCTACTCGGTATCCGATCCCCGTGCGGAGATCTTCCGCGAGTATGTCGGCCGCCTGGCCGAGGAGAAAGGCCGCGTCGAGGAGTACCGCCTGTATGAGACCGTGGCGCGGAAGGCGCCCGAGATCATCTCCGGAAACCGGAAGATGTATAAGGGCGTAAACACGAACGTCGACTTTTATTCGGGCTTTGTCTATAACATGCTCGGACTTCCCGAAGAGCTCTATACGCCGTTCTTCGCGGTGGCCCGCATCGTCGGATGGAGCGCGCACCGGCTCGAGGAGCTCGTGAGCGCGGAGAAGATCATCCGTCCGGCTTACATTGAGACCTCCGAGCGGAGAGCGTACACGAGGATCGAAGACAGATAAACTGACTAAGGAGGAAACGGCCCTATGAACAGGGGACCTTACTACATCACTACGGCAATCGCTTATACCTCGGGAAAACCGCACATCGGAAACACTTATGAGATCGTGCTCGCGGACGCGATCGCGCGTTACCGCCGCGCACAGGGCTACGACGTGCGCTTCCAGACAGGCACGGACGAGCACGGTCAGAAGATCGAAGATAAAGCCACCGCGCAGGGCCTATCGCCGAAGGAATTCGTCGACCGGACCGCGGGCGAGGTGAAGCGCATCTGGGACCTGATGAACACGTCCTACGACCGCTTTATCCGGACCACGGACGCGGACCATGAGCTTCAGATCCAGAAGATGTTCCGGAAGATGTACGACCAGGGCGACATCTATAAAGGTTCTTACGAGGGCATGTACTGTAAGGAGTGCGAGGCGTTTTACACCGCGTCGCAGATCGTGGACGGGAAGTGCCCCGACTGCGGCATGGAGGTGCATCCCGCCAGCGAGGAGGCGTATTTCTTCCGTATGAGTAAGTACGCGGACCGGCTGATCGAGCACATCGAGACGCATCCGGAGTTCATCCAGCCCGAGTCGCGGAAGAACGAGATGATGAATAACTTCCTGAAGCCCGGCCTGCAGGATCTCTGCGTGTCGCGGACGAGCTTCACCTGGGGCATCCCGGTGGACTTCGACCCGAAGCACGTGGTCTACGTCTGGCTCGACGCGCTGTCGAACTATATCACCGGCCTGGGCTACGACGCGGACGGCGAGAGCGGGGAACTGTATAAGAAGTACTGGCCCGCCGACCTTCAGGTGATCGGAAAGGACATCATCCGCTTCCACACGATCTACTGGCCCATCTTCCTGATGTCGCTGGGCGAGCCGCTTCCGAAGCAGGTGCTCGGCCATCCCTGGCTGCTGCTGGCGAAGAACGAGAAGCAGGACGACGAGGAAGCTCCCGTGAAGATGAGCAAATCGCGGGGCAATGTCATTTACGCCGACGACCTCGTGGACATCTTCGGCGTGGACGCGGTGCGCTACTACGTGCTTCACGAGATGCCTTTCGACAATGACGGCACGATCTCCTGGGAGCTGGTCGTGGAGCGTGTGAACTCCGACCTGGCGAACACCCTGGGGAACCTCGTGAACCGCACGATCTCGATGACGAACAAATACTTTGGCGGCGAAGTGCGGCAGACCGGCGCGGTGAACGATGTGGATGCGGACCTGAAGGCCGTCACGCTCGACGCGGTGAAGAAGACCGAAGAGAAGATGGAGCAGAACCGCGTGGCGGACGCGCTGACCGAGATCTTTAACATCTTCCGCCGTTCGAATAAATATATCGACGAGACCATGCCCTGGGCCCTCGCGAAGGACGAGGCGCAGAAGGACCGCCTGGCCGAGGTGCTCTATAACCTGACCGAGGCGATCACGATCGGAGCGAGCTTGCTCGCGCCGTTCCTGCCCGAGACCGGGGAGCGGATCCTCGCGCAGCTGGGCGCGGAGGCGCGGAACTTCGACGATATGGACCGCTTCGGGCTGCTGCCCGACGGTACGAAGGTCACGGAGAAGCCCGAGATCCTGTTCGCCAGACTCGACGAGGCTGAGGTCCTGGCGAAGGCCGACGCGATCGCAGAGAAGCAGATGGCCGCGGCGGGTGCGCCCGCGGAAGACGCCGGCGACGACGCTGGCGACGAGGAGAGATATCCTTTCACCGAGGCGAAGGCCGAGGTCGGCATTGACGATTTCGCGAAGCTGCAGTTCCGCGTGGGCGAGGTCATTGCCAGCGAGAAGGCGAAGAAGTCGAAGAAGCTGCTCGTGAACCAGGTGAAGATCGGACGCGAGACCAGACAGATCGTGTCCGGCATCGCGAAGCAGTACACACCCGAGGAGATGGTCGGGAAGAAGGTCATCGTGATCACGAACCTGAAGCCCGCGGTGCTGGCCGGCTACGAGTCGCAGGGCATGATCCTGTGCGCGGAGGACGCGGACGGGAACCTGAGCCTGCTGACCGTGGAGGATGCGGCGTTCCCGGGCGGATCCGAGGTGGGCTGATCCCCGCCGGACGGGTTCGGGCCGGTTTCAGGAGGAAGTATGAGCAGCAACGCTGATTATAAGAAAAAGTATCTGTCGATCGCCGCGGTGATCGTGGTGTTCATCGTTTACAGTCTCATTCGCGCCGGGCACTACGTGACCGTCAGCAACCCTTCGCCGAACGAGATCCGGATGGAGGCGAAGGCCGCCCGGGAGGGCGGCAGCGGCGTCGGCTATCTGACGCTCGAGGACGGGCAGGACATCGTGATCACGACGGATCTGCGGGAAGGCTCCTCCGTGCTGGTCGAAGTGTTCATCGAGGGCGCGGACGGCGAGCCGGTGCAGGTCTACAGCGATACGTTCTTCGTCGGGGAGACCGATACCATCGATTTTACCGACGGGGGCGAGTATGCCGTCCGCTTCACTGCGCATGAAGGCACCACCGGCCGGATGACGGCCACGATAGGGTAGGGCGCGGACCGCATCGCATCGAAATGATCCGGAATGATAAGGAAGAGGGGGCAGCTGCCGGAGGGATCCGGCGGCTGTCTTTTTCTTTTTGTATGGGCAATGCAGGCCGGCCGCGGGCCGCGGCGCTCGCCGTGATGCTGTGAAAAGGCGATCGGGATGTGATTGCCCGAGCGCGGCGCATCGTTTAAAATAGACCTGAATGTGAGACATGTGCCGGCGGGGCCGGCATTGGACAGAACAGAAAGATCAGGAGGTCATTATGTCGAAACTTCAGTACGAACACCTTTTCACGCCCATTCGCTGCGGCGGCATTACGTTTAAGAACCGCCTGTTTTCCTCGCCCCAGGACTATCCCGGGCTGACGAGCGGAGAGCGGTTTCTGACGGAAGAGGCGGCGTATTTTTATGAGAGAAAGGCAGCCGGCGGCTTCGCGGCGGTCTGCGTCGGCGATGTGATCGTGGACGCGGATCACGGCCGCAGCCATCCCTTCCAGATGCGCGGTCTGGATCCCATGGCGAAGGTGAACATGACCCGCGTTTCCACTGCTATTAAGCGCCACACCGCGGTTCCGTCGGTCGAACTGTGCCACGCGGGAAAGAACGCCTCGGTCGACCTGATGCCGGAAGGCGAGAAGTTCGTCTACGGCCCGGTCGAGTGGGAGCGTCCGGACGGCGTGCTGGTGCGTCAGCTGGACGACGAAGGCATCGAAAAGCTGATCTGGCATTATACGAATGCCGCGGTCTTCGCGATGCAGACCGGCTATAAGATGATCACGCTGCACGGCGGCCACGGCTGGCAGATCCACCAGTTCATCTCCCCGACCGAGAACACCCGCACGGATAAGTGGGGCGGCAGCATCGAGAACCGCATGCGCTTCCCGCTGGCGGTCATCGAGTCGATCCGGAAGGCCATCGGCCCGCGCGTGCCGATCGAGTTCCGCATGAGCGGTTCGGAGAACCTGCCGTGGGGCTATGACATTGACGAGGGCATCGAGATCGCGAAGATGCTCGACGGCAAGGTCGACATCATTCACGTGTCCACGGGCCACCACGAGATCGATCTGGCCAGCATGCGCACGCATCCGACCATGTTCCTGGAGGACGGCTGTAATCTTCAGTACGCGGAGAAGATCAAGGCGGTCGTCTCCACGCCGGTCTCGACGGTCGGCGCCTATACGGATCCGGAGATGATGGAAGACATCATCGCGAGCGGGAAGGCGGATATCATCTGTATGGGCCGCCAGACGCTGGCCGATCCCGACCTGCCGATCAAGGCGCGCGCCGGAAAGCGCGACGAGATCCGTCCGTGCCTGCGCTGCTTCAACTGCTTCTCGAACAGCACGGTCGACGGCGTGTTCTACTGCGCGGTGAACCCGGAGATCGGACGCGAGGCGGCGTCGATGTTCCGGAAGGCTCCGAAGTTTAAGAAGAAAGTCCTCGTGGCGGGCGGCGGCCCCGGCGGCATGCAGGCGGCACTCACCGCCGCGGAGCAGGGCCATCAGGTCATCCTCTGCGAGAAGAGCGGACGCCTGGGCGGCGCGCTGCTTTGCGAGGAGAAGATTCCGTTTAAGAAGAACCTCGGGATCTACCTGGACCGCCAGGCCCGGATGTGCGAGAAGGATCCCGCGATCGAGGTGCGTCTGAACTGCGCGGTGACGCCGGAACTCGTTGAGGAGATCGCGCCCGACGCGGTCATCGCGGCGATGGGCGCCCGGCCGGTGAAGCCTCCGGTGCCGGGCATTGACCTGCCGAAGGTCGTCGGCGCGGAGGAGGTCTACCTTGACATCGATAAGGCAGGACAGAAGGTCGTCATCATGGGCGGCGGCCTGGTCGGCCTCGAGCTCGGAGTGTATCTCGCGGAGAACGGCCGCGAGGTCACGGTCGTCGAGATGATGCCCGGCACGCTCGTGACCCCGCCGGAGGGCGGCACGAGCGAGCGCTTCGGCGGCGTTATGGATATGCCCGCGGGTTATCCGCTGGTGCAGGGCGTGGCGCTGATGGTGAAGCTGGAGTCCCTCCCGAACATGAAGGTGAAGCCGTCCACAAAAGCGCTTGAGATCAATGATGAGGGCCTGGTCGTCGAGACGAAGGGCGAGCAGTACCTGATTCCGGCGGACACCGTGATCTACGCGGTGGGCCAGCGGCCGGAGACCGCTGCGGCGGAGGCAATCGCGGCGGTGTCGCCCGAGTTCTACCAGATCGGCGACTGCGTGCTGCCGGCGAACGTCTATGAGGCGACGTCGCAGGCGTGGCAGATCGCGGTGGATATCGGACAGATCATTTGAGGATTTCGTGAAGGCGCAGCGGACAGCGAACAGCCCGAAGGGCTGTGAGATGGAGCGCTGCGGCGCTCGGTCCGCATGAACGTGCGCGGCCGCAGGAAAGCGTAATAACACAAAAAAACGTCCCCGATCTCTCGGAGACGTTTTTCATGCACCCTCGGGGGCTCGAACCCCGGACACCCTGATTAAGAGTCAGGTGCTCTGCCAGCTGAGCTAAGGGTGCATAACTGTCCGCCCGTGTTTCGAGCGAACAGGCGTATTATATAACTCGATGAAAAGTATTGCAAGCGTTTTTTCACGTAATTCGGAAAGAAGCGCCCGCCGCACCCGCCGGTGCCCTGTGAACGCCGCTTACAGCTGCGCGTCCAGTTTCGCCGCGAGAGCCGCCTTCGGCATCACGCCGACTACCTCGTCGACTTCCTCGCCGCCCTTGAAGATCTTCAGGGTGGGGACTGCCTGGATCATGAATTCCATGGCCTTACTGCCCTGGTCGATGTCGTACTTTCCGAAGATGACCTTCCCTTCGTACTCTCTCTCCAGCTGCTCGAGGGTCGGAGCCAGCATCTTGCACGGTCCGCACCAGGTCGCGAAGAAATCGACGAGTACGGGCTGCTTCGCCTTCATAACGACTTCGTCAAAGTTCGCGTCATTTAATACCTGAATCATTTTCATACTTCCTTTCTTTATGATGTCTCCGCACTGCGCGGGCTCTGTCCGCCGCGCCGCGGAATGTTTCGGGTTCCGGGACGGCCGCGCCTTCGCGCCCCTGCCGTCCGTATCATTATAATTTACTTGCAATGAGCTTGCAAATAGGCTTTCCCTTGCCGGAAAACTTTTCTTCGTACTCGGTCATGATCCGGACGCGGATCAGCATGCGTTCCTCGCTTTCGTCCGGGCCGGAGAGATCCCCGGCGCCGGCACGGCTCTCCGCATCGGCACAGTCCGCGATTCCCGCTGCCGCGAGCCCGCGTTCCGCGTAATACGCGTGGAGGTCGAAGGTCTTCGCGAGCACGGTCCAGCCGTTCGCCGCCAGTTCCTCGAGCGAGAAATCGAACAGTTCGCGGTTATCGGTCTTGAACTCGATCGTGCCGCCCGGCCGCAGGATCTGTTCGTACATCGCGAGGTAGCGCCCCGAGGTCAGCCGCCGGTCCGCATGCCGCTTCTTCGGCCAGGGATCCGAAAAATTCAGGTAGATCCGGTCGAGCTCGCCTTCCGCGAATACTTCGGTGAGGGTGCTCGCGTACAGGCAGGCGAAGCGCAGATTCTCGCGGAACGGACATCCTTCGAGGCGCCGCAGGCCCTTATAGATCACGCTCGTGTATTTGTCGATGCCGATATAGTCCGTTCCCGGATCCGCCGCGGCCAGCTCCGTGATGAAGCGTCCTTTTCCGCAGCCGAACTCGGCTTCTAGCTTCCGGCGGTCCCGCGCGAAGAATTCCCGCCAGCGCCCCCGCAGCCCCTCGGGCTCCGCGGCCGCATAAGGGCTGTTCATGAAATAGTCATGTGATTCCGGTATGTTTCTCAGTCTCATGATCTTCCTCACTGCGGACGGCAGCCTCGGCGCACCGGGCGTTTTCGCCGCTCTGAGAGTGTATCACATGCAGACATGAGCCGAAAGCAAAAAGTACGGTGAATGCAGGCATTGCCCCCGGGTAGAATCTGTTATATAGTATATGAGTTATATTGGCATACTATGGGCAGTATGCCCGGAAAGTTTTTCCGGAGTTGGGACGTATGAAAAAACTACTGTACATCCCGGGTGTGATCCTCGCGCTGTGCGCGCTCATGACCGTCTTCCTCTCGAGCATCGAGTCGGTGATCTACGGCGGCATGGAGCTCTACGAGACCGAGTACGAGAAGTACCGGGTCTGCGAGCTCATGGACATGGAGATGGACGATCTCCTGGACGTCATGGAGCACACGATCGAGTACATGCGCGGGAACGAGGACGAGTTTCAGGTCACGACGACCGTGGCGGGCGAACGCGTGGAGTTTTACAATGAGCGCGAGACCGCCCACATGATCGACGTCCGGGCGCTCGTGATCGGCGCGTTTTTCCTGAGGGCGGCGCTCGTCTGCGCCGCGCTGGGGTGTCTGCTGATCATTCTGGCGGCGCGGCCGCCGAGGCTCGCGCGGCTGCTCGCGGTGAGCTTCCTGGCGGGGACGGTCATTTTCCTGGCGTTCATCGCGTTCATCGCAGTGTTCGCGGCGGTCGATTTTACGGCGTTCTGGACCCGCTTCCACGGCGTTCTTTTTACGAATGACCTGTGGCTGCTGGACCCGGCGACCGACCGCATGATAAACATCTGCCCGGAGGGGCTCTTCCACGACATGGTCGTGATGATCAGCGTGCGCTTCGGCATTGCCGCCGCGGCGATCCTGGCCGTTTCGGCCGCGGTCACGGCGAAGACACGGAAACCACATGAAAAGAGAGCATGAGATGACCTTTTTTAAGAGAGACACGAAGACGGACGATCACGGACATAAAAAGGCGGGAAGACTGCCGCGCGTGATCGCGGGCCTGATCGCGGCATGCGTGCTGGCGGTGACGGCATTGCCCGGCGTCGTTCCCGGCAGCATCGCGCTGGCCGACGAACCCTACACCGCGGGAAATTCGCTTCCGGGGATCGAGGGCGGCGCAGGCTACATGATGGAGGCGAACACCGGAGTCTGCCTTTACAGTTATAACGGCGACCAGCGGATGAACCCCGCCAGCACGACGAAGATCCTGACCGCGCTGCTCGTGATCGAGCACTGCACGGATTACCAGGAAGTCATTACGTTCTCGCACGAGTCCGTGAACAATATCAGCTGGGACTCCTCGAAGATCGGTGCCCAGGAGGGTGAGCAGATGACCGTCGAGCAGGTGATGTACGGCCTGTTCCTGAAGTCGGGCAATGACGCGGCCTACGCCCTCGCGGAGTACGTCTCCGGCACGATGGAGGAGTTCGCGGAGCTGATGACGCGGCGTGCGGCCGAGCTCGGCTGCACGGGAAGTCATTTCGCGAACCCGCACGGCCTGACGGACGAGGAGCATTATACGACCGCGCACGACCTGGCGGTCATTCTGCGCGAGTGCGTGCGCCATCCGGAGTTCATGCAGTTCGCGGGCGCGGATTACTACTATATCGAGCGAACGAACCAAAACCCGGACGGGTACATCTGGTATACATCGAATAAACTGCTGAACGACTCGTATGAGACCTATGACGAGCGCGTGATCGCCAGTAAGACCGGCTTCACGGACGAGGCCGGAAACTGCCTGGTGACCGCGGCGCAGGTCGGGGACATGACACTGCTGGTCACGGTGATGGGGTGCCATGACACGCATTATTCCGACACCGCGACGCTGCTGAACTACGGCTTCGATCACTTCGCGGTGCATAATATGAACCCGGACGTCGGGGACGGATCGGCGGACCATGCGATGTTCGGTTCCTGGCGCAGGCTCATCCGCGATTCCGATCTGTCGATCGACGCGGAATCGGCTTATGTGCTGCTTCCGAAGGAGGCGGACGTGAGCGAGGTCGCGACGCAGATCATTCCGGAGACGGAGGATCCGAACGACGACGTGATCGCGAACATCGTTTATACGTACGGAGACCGGACCGTGGGACAGTCCGCGGTGCGGCTGGATACGTCCGCGGTCGGTTCGGCGGTGCGGATGCTTGAGCGCGCGCAGGGCCGGAGTTTCACGGATGAGACCGCGGATGCCGCGGAAGGCGGCGCGGGCCGCGGAGACGCCGGGAGCGGGGACAGCGGTTCCGCGGCGGTGCCTGCGCGGGGACCCGCGGGGATCGGGATGAAGCCGATCATCGCCCTGGTAGTCGTGCTGGCGGTTCTGGCGGCGATCGTGATCGCGATGGCGGCCCGGAACCGCATGAATAAGAAGCCTTCGAAGCTGGTCTACGGCCCGAAGGTGAAGCATGCGGCGGGGGCCGCGGAGACGCCCGAAGAACGGCGTGTCAGACGCGACCCGGACGGAGCGCCGCTGAGGGGACGCGCGATCCGAAAGGATCAGCAGATACATGCGACCCATGCGGCGCCGGGCACGCCCGGCGGGCGCAGGCGGACGGCCGACATGGAGGAGAAGCGCCGGCGCACCATGAATACTTCCGGCCATGATCCGAAACCGCACAGGCAGCTCACTCCCGAGGAGCAGAAGCGCCGCGCGGCCGCCCGTGAGGAGGCTCAGCGCAGGGCGGCGGCACGGACCGCGGCGCAGAAGCGCGCCAGAGAGCAGGAGCAGGAGCACAGACAGTCCGAGGCGCGGAAGAACGCACGGACGCGGGCACATATCGAGGAGAGCCGCAGGAAGAACGAGGAGCCGCAGCGCGGCGGGTCCTACGAGAACCGTCCGGCGCGCAGACCGGAAGGTCTGACCGGGACGTCGGGCCTGAGTTCGGATCTCGTGAACGAGCGCCTGAGAAGGCGCGCGGAGCGGGAGGACCGCGGCAGGGACAAGGAGTAAAGCATAATGAAAGCGGCGGGAGACGATCCCGCCGCTTTTGGTATCCGGCACAGACACAGGCTGTTTTCGGGGTTGATTTCGGAAAACGCCTGTGTTATATTATGAAAACCAGATATGTTTATAACATATGTGCGAAAGCTCCGCGCGCTCAGATCAGCGAACGCATCGCCGACGAGAACGCGTCGTTCGCGCCCTTGATGTCCTTCATCAGCTCGATGGAGACTTCGGTCCGGGACGCGTGCTTGTCGATGCGCTCGTCGATCTGCTCGAGGTCGGCGATCATGTTCGACAGCGTGATGCCGAGCTCCTGTACGTGCTGGTCGATCGGAGGGATGCCTTCGCGGTTCTTCTTCACCTCCTCGGAGATCTCGAAGAAGCTCTCGGTGTAGGCGGAGACCTTCCCGTCGATGCCTTTCAGCATGTGCAGCTGCTCTTCGGTCGCCGCGTTTACACCGTCGGTCGTGGCGACGATGCGCTCGAGGCGCTCCTTGATCGAGAAGGTGTCCATGGTCGTGGCCTGGAGTTCGGCCTTCGTGGCTTCGAGGTCCTGCCGGAGGATGGACAGCGAGGTGATGATGTCCTCGTCGTACTGTCCGAGCTTATTCGTCTCCTGATGCAGTGCGAGCACGTCGTCGGAGATCTTCGTGATGTCGCCCGCGGCGAGACGCATGTTCCGGGCGGAGTCCTCGAGGTTTTCGGCGGACTGCTCGGCGGCGGTGAGGATCTCGTTGATATCGCTCTTCAGCGAGCTTTCGTTCATCTGGTACCTGCGGATGGCCTCCGTGTTATCCGCGATCTGGCTTTCCATGATCTGCACGCGTCCCGTCAGCTCGCGGAGCTCGCCGGTCGTGCCGGTCACGTCTTCGCGGATCTTCCGGACCTCCGCTTCGACGTTCTCCGAGACGGCCTGCAGGGTGCGCTGGTTCTTTTCCAGTGCCTGCATCGTGTTCTGGATGGTCTGCATGTCGGAAGCCAGCAGCGAGAGCAGTTTTATGAGTTTTTCATCCTGATCCATAGAGGGTCTCCTTTCAGGGGATCTTTCTGTCTTTGCGGCCTTAAGGGCCTTCCCAATTATAGCCTTTTCGAGGCGCGAACGCAAACGCGCCTGTTCGGGCTCCCGAAGCGGCTTCCGCCGGCGGGGGTCCGGTGACGGCGCACTTTATTACCTGGATTACGGAGAAAAGATATGAAAAAGATATTGAAACGGGCGGCGGCCGTACCGGCGGCACTCCTGGTACTGGCCGCGCTTCTTTTGATCCTGCCCCCGCAGACCGCCTTCGCGGCGAAGGACCTCGGGGACGGCATTTATTCTCATAACTATCAGGGCTGGTTCGGGAGCGGCCTGGACAGCCTGCTGATCGCTTGTTTCCGGACGGCGATTCCGGAGGACGCGGTGCTGGTCACGCCGGGAGGCGAAGTCATTGCCCGCAGGGAGATCACCTACGTCGACGGGATGCATCTGATGAACGCGGTCTCGGCCAATGACTCGGGCCCCCGCACACACGCGTACATGCGGCTCACGCATCTGTGGCGGGACGCCGCGGGGAACCCGGTCTACTGCTATGACTATGCGACGGACGATAACGGCACGCGGGCGCTGTATTCGTTCGATGATCTGCCCGCCTCCTATGTGAACCGCGACCGGTTCGTGCGGGCCTGGCAGATGGCGTCGGCATTGTCCGCGGACGGTTTTGCACTGCTGAAGGCGAACCTGCGCGGCGCCTGCCGGGACGTGACTTCGGTCGTGGATCCCTCGTGGGTCATGAGCGGCGAGGTCACATATCAGGCATTGGTCAATGACACGAACGCCCTCCAGGCTATCGTCCAGGAATGCGTGTGGCTCGTGATGCATGACGCGTCCGCGGGCGAGATCCAGGTCGGGACTTCGTTCGGCGGCGGGGGACAGTGGATCCACACGAAAGACGGGGACGTCTGGACCGAGACAGGGCTGCAGTCGGAGACGGCGGAGAACGGAACGTTTATCGATTTCGCGCTGCTGATCGGCGTCGGGACCGGGGCGGGAGCGCCTTACGGGACCCCGGATCTGGTCTCGTCGGGCTCGACCCCGGGAGACATCACGAACCCCGGCGCGTCCGGCGGGCAGCTGCTGGTCGTGGTGAAGCTGCAGGAGCCGACCGGGTTCCTGCGCGTGCGGAAGGTGAGTGCGGATCCCGGCATGACCGGCGGGAACCGGATGTATCCGCTGGGCGGGATCACGTTCCGGGTGTATGCCGACGAAGACTGTACGGAACCCGCGGCCGGACCGGACGGGGCGGCCGTCGTTCTCACCACGAATGAGCGGGGAGTGACCGGGACCGCGGAACTGGCTCCCGGGGTCTATTGGGTGCGTGAAGACGCGTCCACGGTCGGAAACTGGGTCTGGAACGAACAGCCTGTTCGGGTCGAAGTCACGGCGGACCGCACGGCCGAGGCGCCCGCGGAGGCATCCGTGGCCAATGAGCCCGCGGCCTGCCCGGTCGGCATTTTCCTGACGAAGATCGACGCCGAGACCGGGGAGAGCCGGCCGCAGGGGACCGCGTCGCTGGAGGGCGCGCGGTTCACGGTGGAGTATTACGACGCTCCGGCCGCGTCGGGCGAGCCGCTGCGGACCTGGGAGTTCGGGACGGATGCGGACGGCGTCGTCAGGATGGACGCCGCACATCTGATCTCGGGAGATGAGCCGTACACGGCTTCGGGCAGAGCAGGAAGCGGCGGCGGAGGCGCGGCAGGTCAGTTCGTCATCCCTGCCGGCACGGTCACGATCCGGGAGACGCAGGCGCCTGTGGGCTATCTGGAAAATGAAACGGTCCATACCGTGCACATCACGGCGCGGGGCGGTGCGGCCGTACCGGACGTTCCGTTCGTGCGGCACGGGAATACGGCGGACCTGCGGCTGCGCTGCGAAGAACAGATCATCCGGGCGGATCTGAAGTTTTCGAAGCTGGACATTGACGGGAGCCCGATGGCGGGGGTCCGCTTCCGGATCGATCTGCTGGACGCGGAAGGGGATACCGTCGAGAGCCATGAAGCCGTCACGGACGAAAACGGCCGGTTCGACACTTCGGCCGGGGATACCGGCATCCGGTTCGGCGGGCCGTCCGCGGGAGGCACGGACCGGGGAGCGCTCATCTTCGGACGGTACCGGGTCACGGAGCTGCCCTGCGCCGCGAACGCGGGTCACGATCTCCTCGCACAGGAGTTTACGGTCTCCGAGGACGGAAAGGTCTATGAGCTTTCGGCGGTATTCATCGACCTGGTCATCCACCTGGAGTCGGACCTGATCGATGATGCGAGCGGGACGCGGACCGTGACGCTCGCGGAGGAGACGCCGGTCACGGACACATTCCGCTATGACCATCTGAAGACTTCGAAGACCTATGTTCTGGAGACCGAGATCGTCTGGGTGAGCGAAGACGGAAGCGGGCGGGAGTCACTGGGTTCCGGCCGGGTGACGTTCGTTCCGGAGTCACAGGATGGCGGACAGACCGCGGGCGGGACCGTCAGGAACACGGTCGCTGTGCGGACGCTGGGGCTGAACGGCGGCACGCTGCACGCGGTCGACCGGCTCTATCAGGAGGAAGACGGGGAAGAGATCCTTCTCACGACGCATAACGAAGATCTGAGCGAGGAGCGGCAGACGCTGCGCGTGCCGTGGATCGGGACGACCGCCGCGGACACAGCTTCGGGAGATCATATCGGCACGCTTTCCGGGGAGGCGTCGGTCACGGACGTCGTGGAGTACCGCGGGCTGGCCGACGGGATGTACCGGCTGGAGGGAACGCTGCGCGACGCGGAGACCGGCGAGGCGGTCGCGGGTCCGGACGGCGAACCCTGCGCCGTGACGAGGCTGCTGCGCGTCAGCGGGAAACTGACTGACATGCAGGAGCGCGGCGAGATGACGGCCGGGCCGGCGGACGGCGAGGTGACCATGCCGGAGTTCCGGTTCGACGCGTGCGCATATGCGGGGCGGACGCTCGTCGTGACGGAGGTCCTTTTCGATTATGATACCGGCGCGGCGCTTCTGGCGCACGACGACCTTTCCGACGAAGATCAGCAGGTCTCCTATCTGCGGATCACGACGTCCGCTTCGGCCGCGGATACCGGGGATCACGTCGCCGGAAACCTTGAGGAGTGCGTGATCACGGACGTTGTGACATACGAAGGACTGCGGACGGACGGGAGCACCTATACGCTGCGGGGATACCTCGCGGACGGCGAGACCGGCGGGCCGGTCCTGGTCGGCGGCGCGCATGTGGAAGCGGAGACGGAGTTCGTACCGGAGGAGCCGTCGGGACAAGTCGCGATGACGTTTACGTTCGATGCGTCGGCATTGGGCGGGACCCGGATCGCAGTATTCGAGGAACTGCTGCACGAAGGCGTGAGCGAAGCGGTCCACGCGGACCCGGAGGATGCGGATCAGATGGTCTATATTCCCGCGATCCGCACGAGCGCGCGCGACGCGGGGACCGGAATCGACCACACGCGGGCGGAAAGCGGGGCCGAACTGATAGATAACGTATGTTATTCTATGCTCCTGCCGGACCGCGAGTACACGCTGCGGGGATATCTGGTGAACAGGAACACGGGCGAACCGCTCACGGACGCCGAAGGTGCGCGGATCGAAAGCGGGACGGTCTTTACACCGGAGACTTCGGAAGGCTCGGTCGACGTGACGTTTCCGTTCGACGCGGACCGGTTTTCGGGCGTGCCTGTCGTGGTGTTCGAGGAGCTGTATCTCGGGGAGACTCTGCTCGTCTCGCATGCCGATATTGATGACGAAGAGCAGTCCGGCTACATCCCGGAGATCCGCACGAACGCGGTGTTCGCGGAGACCGGGGAGCACATCGCGGAGGCGGCGGGACAGGTCACGGTCGTCGATACGGTCATGTACGAGGGGCTGCGCCCGGACACGAAATACGTTCTGACGGGGACGCTCACGGACCGGGAAACCGGCGGGACGGTCTCTGCGGACGGACGGCCGGTGACCGCGGCCGTGACATTTGTGACGGGGCATGCAGAGGAAGCGCAGAGCGGCAGCCGGACCGTCAGCGGTTCGGTCGATGTTGAGTTTACGTTCGATGCGTCTGTGCTGGCAGGGAGAACGCTGACGGCGTGCGAGACATTGACCAGGGAAGGCCGGGAAGTCGCGGTCCATGCGGACCTGAATGACGAGGCGCAGACCGTATATCTGCCCGGGGTCGCCACGCGGGCGTCAGACCGGCGGAGCGGGACGCAGGAGCTGAGCCTCGGGACGAGATCGGTGCTGGTCGATGAGGTCGATTACGAGGACCTGCTGCCCGGCCGCACATACACGGTCCGCGGAACAGTCATGGACCGTGCGTCCGGAACAGCCCTGCGGGACGCGGAGGGCGAGCCGGTGACGGCGGAGACTGTGTTTGCCCCGGAGACTCCGGACGGTACGGCCGAGGTGGAGTTCCGGATCGACACGAGCGGGCTGCACGGCAGGGAACTGGTGGTGTTCGAACGGCTGTATACGGCCGCGGGTGACGGATCCGGAAACGGGGGCGGGGAGGATGAGCTTCTGATCGCCCGGCATGAAGATCTGAATGCGGCTTCGCAGACCGTCAGAGTCCCGGAGCGGCCGTCCGCGGTCCTGACCGGAGACCGTGCGAGACCGGCGGTTCTGATCGGGCTGTGCGTGTGCGCGGGAGGCGCGGCGGTATGCTGCGGATCCGCGCTCATCCCCGCCCGTGACCGGCTGTTTCCCAAACGAAGCCGGGGAAAAGAGGCTTCCCTGTCAGACGCAGATCAGCTCGAAACCGGCGGAATGAGTGAAAGAAAAGCGTAAGTTTCTGTACATCCGGGACCGATCCGCCGACGCCTCTCATTGACAAAACCCCATGCCGGAAATAAACTGGAATAAGTCTGTTTATTAAGGAGAAAGCATCATGGCGAAAGAGAAAAAACTGGTCGAGGCCATCACTTCCATGAGTGAGGATTTCGCTCAGTGGTACACGGACGTGGTCAGAAAAGCGGAGCTCGTGGAGTACTCCGGCGTGCGCGGCTGCATGATCTACCGCCCGTACGGCTACGCGATCTGGGAGAACATCCAGCGTGAACTGGACGCGCGGTTTAAGGCGACCGGCGTCGAGAACGTCTACATGCCCATGTTCATCCCCGAGAGCCTGCTCCAGCGCGAGAAGGACCATGTCGAGGGTTTCGCCCCCGAGGTGGCCTGGGTCACGCACGGCGGGTACGAGGAGCTGCAGGAGCGGCTGTGCGTGCGCCCGACGTCCGAGACATTGTTCTGCGACCTGTATTCGAAGATCGTGCAGTCCTATCGCGACCTGCCGAAGAATTATAACCAGTGGTGCTCCGTGGTGCGCTGGGAGAAGACCACGCGTCCTTTCCTGCGCTCGGCCGAGTTCCTGTGGCAGGAGGGCCACACGGCCCATGCGACCGCCGAGGAAGCCGAGGAGCGCACGATCCTGATGCTGAACATCTATGCGAACTTCTGCGAGGATTTCCTGGCGATCCCCGTGGTGAAGGGCCAGAAGACGGAAAAGGAGAAGTTCGCGGGCGCGAAGTCGACCTACACGATCGAGGCGCTGATGCACGACGGTAAGGCGCTGCAGTCCGGCACGAGCCATAACTTCGGCGACGGATTTGCGCAGGCTTTCGGCATCCAGTACTCCGACGCGAATAACGAGCTGAAGTACGTCCATCAGACTTCCTGGGGCATGTCCACCCGCATCATCGGCGCGATCATCATGGTCCACGGCGATGACAGCGGACTGAAGCTGCCGCCGCGCGTGGCGCCCACGCAGGTCACGGTCATTCCGATCGCGCAGCGGAAGGAAGGCGTGATGGAGGCGGCCGGCGCTCTGAACGACCGGCTCGTCGCCGCGGGCATCCGTGCGAAGTTCGACGACTCGGATAAGAGCCCGGGATGGAAGTTCTCCGAGCAGGAGATGCGCGGCATCCCGCTGCGCGTGGAGATCGGTCCGCGCGACATCGAGAACGGTCAGTGCGTGCTGGTCCGCCGCGATACCGGCGAAAAGATCGAGACGCCGCTGGAGGGCATCGAGGAGACCGTGAAGGCGCTGCTCGAGCAGATCCAGGCCGATATGCTGGCGGCCGCGAGAGCACACCTCGAAAGCCACATCTCCGACGCTGTGACCTACGACGAGTTCCGGGACGCCGTCGAGAATAAACCCGGCTTCATCCGTGCGATGTGGTGCGGCGATGAGGCCTGCGAGCTGAAGATAAAGGAAGACACGACCGCGACTTCGCGGTGCATGCCGTTCGAGCAGGAGAGCATCTCTGATGTGTGCGTCTGCTGCGGACGCCCTGCGAAGAAACTGGTCTACTGGGGTAAGGCATATTAAGATTCGGATTCCGGACAACGTCAGAAAGATCATCGCGGCCTTCGAGGGCGCGGGCTATGAAGCCTGCGCCGTCGGAGGCTGTGTTCGTGATGCCCTGCTGGGGCGCGAGCCGCAGGACTGGGACATCGCGACGTCCGCCCGCCCCGAGGAGACGAAGGCGTTGTTCCGGCGCACCGTGGATACAGGCATTAAACACGGGACCGTGACCGTCCTTCTGGGCAGCGACGCCTATGAGGTGACGACCTACCGGGTCGACGGCGCGTACGAGGACGGCCGCCACCCGAAGTCCGTCACGTTCACGCCGAGCCTGCGTGAGGATCTGGCCCGGCGCGATTTCACGATCAATGCCATGGCCTACAGCGATTCGCTCGGACTCGTGGATCTGTTCGGCGGCATGGACGACCTGCGCGCGGGCGTGATCCGATGTGTCGGCGTTCCCGAGGAGCGCTTCGGGGAGGATGCGCTGCGGATCCTGAGGGCATTGCGCTTCTCGGCCCAGCTCGGGTTTACGATCGATCCCGCGACCGAGGCCGCCGTGGTCCGCCTGGCTCCCACGCTCGAAAAGATCTCGGCGGAGCGCATCCGCGAGGAGATGACGAAGCTGCTGGTCTCGGACGATCCGGGAAAGGTCCGGAAGCTGTACGAGACCGGGATCACGCGCGTGATCCTGCCGGAGTTCGACGTTCTGATGGAAACGGAGCAGGACGGAAGATATCATCTGTTCAATGTCGGCGAGCACACGATCCGCGTGATCGAACACGTGTCCGCGGATCCGGTGATGCGGTGGACGGCATTGCTCCATGACATCGGGAAGCCGCGCAGCCGGCAGATCGACGAGGTGAAGGGGCGGATCCATTTTAAGGGCCACGGCCCTGCCGGCGCGAAGCTGGCGGAAGAGATCCTGCGCCGCCTGAAGTTTGACAATGCCACGATCGAGACCGCAGTGAAACTTATCCGCTGGCATGTCATGCGGTTCGAGCGCGGAGAGTACGACATTCGCTGGTGCCTGAACGAGATCGGGCCCGAGCGGTTTCCGCTGCTGATGGAGCTTCAGAGGGCTGACGCTTACGGAAAGAAACCGGAGACGCTCTCGGATAGCCTGGCCCGCTGCGACCGCGTGGAGAGGATGTGCGATGAGATCCTCGCGCGCGGGGACTGCTTCCGCATGAGCGATCTGGCGGTGAAGGGCGCAGACCTGATCGAGGCCGGCATGGCCCCCGGGCCGGAGATGGGCGAGATCCTGGGGCGGATGCTCGAGGACGTGCTGAACGAGCCGTCACATAACGACAAAGAGTATTTGATGCGGATTTATACCTGAGAGGAGTGCAGCATGGCGAAAAATCTAATCATCTATTATTCGAGAACCGGCGAAAACTACGTGAACGGGAGCGTGAAAACGCTCGCGAAGGGGAACACCGAGACTGTCGCGGAATTCATTCAGAAAGCGGTCGGCGGCGACCTGTTCCGCGTCGAGACCGTGAAGGAATATGCGGCGGACTATTACGCCTGCATCGATGAGGCGAAAGACGAGCTGCGGCAGCAGGCGCGGCCGGAGCTCAAGGCGGAGCTGGGCAGCATTGACGAATATGAGAATATCTTCGTCTGCGGTCCCTGCTGGTGGGGGACGTTCCCAATGGCCGTGTTCACGCAGCTGGAGAAGCTGGACTGGGCAGGGAAGAAGGTCATGGCGGTCATGACGCACGAGGGCTCCGGGCTGGGTTCCTGCGAGCGTGACCTGAAGCGAATCTGCGAGGGCGCATCGTTCGGAAAGGGACTCGCGGTCCACGGCGCGGATGCGGCGAAGTCGGAGAAGACTGTGGCGGATTGGGCGCGGGCGCAGGTGTAAAGCTCCGAATGATCATTATATGAAGACAGATCCTCTTTCCGGCGGCTATAATGGCAGTGTCGGAAGGAGGATCTGTTATGTCTGAACAGAACAGTGACTTTATCGAACTGAAATGCCCGTCCTGCGGCGGCGTACTGCAGATCATGGCGGACGCGGCGGAGTTCACCTGCATGTACTGCGGGGCGAAGTACATGAAGCGCGAACAGGCGCAGACTCCGCAGGGGCCGCTCGGGATCGTCGATCAGACCACGGGGCGGACGCTGCTGCATTCCTGCGTGCCCGGGAACTGGAAGCTGAACACCGCGAAACTCGACACTGCATTTACCAGCGAGGGCTGGCCTTTCACGATCGCGGCGGAAGTCACGGACGGAAAGGGCGTATTCATCCGTTACCGCTCGAACGAGGCGCATACCCAGAAGAACGGAGCCGCGCAGGCAGCGGAGAGAACATACGGTGCGGCGTTTGCGAGCAATGTAAATGACCGCGATTTTCCGATGCCCGGCCCCTGGGCGGACCGCGAGGCGGCCGCGCAGCTCGGTGAGTTTGCGAAAACGCTGCGCTTCGTCGGCGAGTATCCGCTTCCGCTTCGCCCGGAGAAGAATATCCCGGTGGAGCAGCGCGAGCAGCGGCTTCGCGCGGAGGCGGAGGCAGAGAACCGGAGAGCGGCCGCGGGGACCGTGGCCGTGCCGCAGGTCACCGGTGTGTTCAGCCAGCCGATCGCCCGGGTCTATGAGTTTGAGATAAACGGACATAAGCTCCGCATGGGGATCCACACGGTCCTGAACGGTTCAAAGACGGTCCTGAACGCTCCGGGAGCGGGCATGCTCGGAATGGGCGCCGGCCTGCTGGGAGGGCTGATCGGCGGACTTTTCAATGGGCAGCAGCAGACGCAGCAGCCCCTCGGGACGGGCGCGCCGGGCGGACAGGCCGGGCAGGGACAGCCGATGCGCTTCGACCCGATGACCGGGAAGCCTCTGAACCGGGGGGCGCAGGAACGGCCGATGCGCTTCGATCCGATGACCGGAAAACCCCTCAGCGAAGAGGCGCAGGCTCAGGCTGCGGCTGAGGCGAAAGCCCGGCAGGAAGCCGCTCAGAGGGCAGCCGCACAGCAGGCTGCGGCACAGAAAGACGCCCGAGCCCGCGAGTTCGCTCAGTTGGGCGGCATGGGAATGCAGTACCTGAACTGGAATACGGAGCCGGTCTTCACATTGATTGCGCCGGCGGAACGCTTTGACGAGGTGTATCGCGGCGTGTTCACCGATATCTGCAGCCAAACGACGATCGATCCTTACTGGCTGCAGTACCGCGAGCAGACGAATATGGCCGAGGCGCAGCGGACCCAGGCATTGGCCGGGCAGCAGATCCAGCAGATGAACGCGAACTTCCAGGCCATGCAGCGGGCAAACGCGCAGCGGCAGGCGGCATTCGACGCGCAGAACCGCGCGTGGCAGGAGCGGAGCAATGCCCAGTTCGAAGCCAACCGCGCCCGCAGCCAGGCAGCGTTCGACCGCAGCACCCCGGATTACTCCGAGGCGATCCGCGGCGTGAACACCTATGTGGACCAGTACGGGCATGAACATGAGGTCACCGTGCAGGCGGACCGCGCATGGACCAATGCCTCCGGCGATGTCATCGGCGGTTCGAACAGCTTTGAGCCGGGCGGGGACTGGACAGAGATGACGAGGAAGTAAGACCGACTGATTGTTTCATATCGAAAGGCCCGGAATCTCAGAGCTGAGGTTCCGGGCCTTTGGTTTTATCCTGGTTTGAAAATGTTAAGGGAGAATGCCTGCGGCCCCCCCGCTCAGCACATCTCAGCGAACGCCTGCACCGCCGAGCGGATCTGCTCGTAGTTCACCATCTGGCGGTCCACCTCGAGCGACAGCACCCGGATGCCGGCGGCGTCCGCCATCCGCTTCACGGGCACGAAGTCGTACTCCTCGGGATCGCAGAACTTCGTCATGACCCAGATGATGCCCTCGGCGCCTGCCTGCTTCGCGAGCTCGACGAGCTCCTTCCCGCGCTGCTTGCCGGGGTCGAAGAGGATGCTGCAGCCTTCGAGCTTCCCGTAGCGCTCGGCCATGCCGATGATCGGGTCTTCCGTGACCGGGGTCTGCGTCCGCGCGTCCACGCTCTCCGCGGCGATCTGGTCCGCGGCGATGCAGATCCGGTTCTCCTCGAAGATCTCCAGCAGCGCCGGCGAGTCCGCCAGGATGCCGGTCGTGACGACGCGGATGTATCCGCGGTCCCCGGGCTCCGCCGCGAGGAGTTCCGCAAGCTCCGTCAGCAGCTTCGCGTGCTCGGCCCGGTCCATGAAGAAGCCGGCCTTGATGACAGCGCTGCGCTTCGCTGCGGGGACGAGCTTCGGGTGCTTTCCGGCCGCGTCCGCGAACGCGATGATCGCCGCGCGGTCCGCGTTATAGACCTCGACCGCCGCCGCGATGTCCGCGTCCGTGATCTCACGCCCGGCGATCTCTGCGAGCTGCCCGCGGATCTTCCGCAGCTGCGACGCGGTGAACTCCGTGCCGGCGTCGATCTTCCGGTTCTGCGCGTAGGCGACATTGATCACCGGAATGTCCTTCACGGACACCTCCCAGTTCGTGGCCATGCCCTTCAGACTGTCGCACGAGAACGGGATCATGATCGCGGAAAGCCCTGCGAGCTTCCCGGTGATGCCCAGCTCCAGCACCGAGTGCAGGATCGAGCAGATGAACGCGGGGTAGTAGCGCCGCGACTGGTCGCAGACCATGTCCGCGCCCCACAGCCCGAACGGCTGCATGCCCGCGGCATAGACCAGTTCCTCGGGGCAGAAATACGGCATGACTCCGACGGCCTTCTTCCCGGCGGCCAGACATGCGTCCAGCTGCGCCCGCGGGTTCCGGCTGATCGTCTCCAGCTGCGTTAAGATATCATCGATCCTGCTCATGCCTGCGCCTCCTTCGCTCTCTTTCTCTCATCCATGATCTCGGCCAGCGCCTCGACCCGGGTCTCGTACTGCGCCTCCGAGAACACGCGCGGATCCGACTGGTCGCCGTCGAACATGACGGTCGGCACACCGGTCTCCTCGCGGAAGCGGCGCTCCAGTTCGTAGAGGTTTCCGCTCCAGTTCTTGCACGAGCGGTTCATGTGGAAGACCGCGCCGTCGACCTTGTGGGCGATCGCGTCCTTCACGCGCATCTCGAGCTCTCGCTCGAAGCAGTTCGAGTTCGGCACGTAGGCGTAGGCGGCCATCAGCTCGTCCATGTTCTGATAGAGGAACGAGAACGCGGGGCCGTAGACCGACGCAGTGAGATTGATGCCGCGCGACTGCAGCGCCTTATACGTGAACCGCAGGTTCGCCCAGCAGGCGATGCCTTCGAACAGGATCCGGTGTTTCTCCTCGCCCTTGAACGTGGTCTCACCCTTCGCGGCGAGCTCCTCGTACTCGTCGGCGAGCGCTTCGAACGCCTCCGCAGCGGCGACCGTGCCGCGTCCGACGCAGGCGACCGCCATGTTATTGAAGATATCGAAGCCGGAGAACGGGCTCGGGGTCGCGCTCATGCTGGCGATCGCGCGCAGCCACGCCCGGCTCGAGCGCTGCGAGACGTCCATGACCTCGCGGAAATGATCCCAGTCCATCTTCTTCCCGGTGATCTCCTCGAGCTGCCGCACGCAGTCGTCGAACTGCGCACGGATGTAGCGGATGCGGTCCTCGTCGCAGGTGTACTTGTCCAGGTGCGGGATGTCGATCATCAGCAGCGGGATGTCCAGCTCGAGCGCCAGGTTCTCGTACCACTTCATCATGCAGTTGCAGATGTTGTTGCAGCACAGCAGGAAGTCCGGCATCGGGATCTCCTGCTCGGCGCACTCCTTCAGGTCCGCGTAGGCGAAGTTGATGCGCGAGTAGGAGCACAGGTCGTTCGAATAGCCCATGCCCTCCGCGTACTCGCACATGCGCTGTCCGCCGCCCTTCGCGCCGACGGCCGCGCCCATGTTCTCGGGATACGTCACCTGGATCCCCATCGCGGTCGTGATCTCCTGCGGGAAGTTCGACGCGCACCAGCCGATCTTCTCGCCGCGGTTCTTCGCGTCCCAGACGTCCTGCGCGATCTTGTCCTGCAGTTCGCGCAGGATCACTTTTGCGGATTTCTTTTCTTCCATGTAGGTTCCTCCTGTTTTATGGGCCATGCTCCGGCCCGCGCCGGTACGTGTCCCGGCCCGGCCGTCATTGCCCCGCCTTCCTGTATGCGTGCAACGCCGCTCCGTAAGCTCCGCAGAGCTGGGAGTCCGGCGAGATCATCAGTTCGCAGCCGAGCTCCTGCCCGAGCGCGCGGATCATGCCGCGGTTTTGCGCCACGCCTCCCGTGACCGCCGCCGGCAGCACGAGGTTCATGCGCCGCACCAGACTCGCGGTCCGCACCGCCGCGGACTCGTGGATGCCGCGGACGATCTCGGGGATCGGGGTCCCCTTCGCGAGCTGCGAGATGACCTCGCTCTCCGCGAAGACCGTGCAGGTCGAGCTGATGCCCGCGCTCTGTTCGGCTTTTCCGTCCATGTCGCCCAGCTGCGTGACGTCGAGCTCCAGGATGCGTGCCATCACTTCGAGGAAACGGCCCGTTCCCGCGGCGCATTTGTCGTTCATCACGAAATTATCCAGCACGCCGGCCTCGGTCAGCCGCAGGACCTTCGCGTCCTGCCCGCCGATGTCGATGACCGTTCGGACGCCCGGGAAGAACGCCGCCGCGCCGATCGCGTGCGCGGAAAGCTCGCTGATGACCAGGTCCGCCTCGGCGAAGCTGTTCCGCCCGTATCCGGTCGCGGTTATCATCGCGATGTCCTCCCGCCGCAGCCCGGCCTTCGCGAGCACGCCCTCGAAGGCTCTCGCCGGCCCGCCGGTCCCGGCGCCCGCGCTCTCGACGGTCGAGGCGGCCATCTCCGCGCCGTTCTTCAGGATCACGCACTTCGACGCCGCCGAACCGATGTCCGCGCCGAGCGTGTAAATGTCAGTTCCCATCGCATTTCCCATATCAATATCCGTGTGCGCCCTTCAGGTCGTCCCAGGTGTTATAGACGCCGGCCTCGTGCATGGTCCGCATCTCCTCCTCACTGTAGCCGAGACCCCGGATGACCTCCTCGCTGTTCTCGCCGAGCAGCGGCCCCATGGGATAATCCGGCAGCTCCCCGCCGACGAAGACGGGCTGGCGCACCAGCTTCCGGACGGCCCCGGTCGGATAGTGCATCTCGTAGAAGACGTCCGCCGCGTTTGCCTGCGGATCGTCGAGCACTTCCTCCCAGCCCTGCAGCAGGCTGTGCGGGATGTCGTTTTCGGTCAGGATCGCGTCCCATTCCGCCGCGGTCTTCTGCGACAGGGCTTCCTGAACGATGTCGATGAACTCTCCGTGAAGCTTATTCTCGGTGATGTTATCCATCGTATACCGCGGGTTCCCGACCAGGTCCGCGCGGCCGATCAGCGGCATGAAGCGCGGGAAGAACATGTCGAACGGCGGCATCGACAGCTGCAGGAACCGCTCGTCCTTCGTCAGGTAGGTGCCGTTAAAAGGATTATCCAGCGTGCGGTGGGAGATCGGGTACTTCTGTCCCAGATCCGTGTACTGCGCGGCCTGGAGCGGGATGCCCTGCATAAAGATGGAGGAGTGCAGCAGGTTCGTGCTGACGCGCTCGCCGACGCCGGTCTTTTCCGCCTGGTAGAGCGCCGCCATGACGCCGGCCGCGAGGTTCATGCCCGCCACGTGGTCGCCGGTGCCGGGGACCAGGTTGATGGGCCACTCGCCTTTCTGGCGCAGCGACTCCATGAAGCCGCCCCGCGCCCAGAACGCGGTGAAGTCATAGCCCGGAAGGTCCTTGTCGGGGCCCTTGTCGCCGTAGCCGGTCAATGTTCCGTACACCAGCTTCGGGAACCGCTCGTGGAGCGTCTCGTAGCCGAAGCCGTTCTTCTCGAGCGCCTGCGGGCGCCAGTTCGTAAGGAAGACGTCCGCGTCCTCGAGCAGCTTGAAGAAGATCTCGCGTCCGCCCTCGGACTTCAGGTTCAGGACGATGCCTTTTTTATTCGCGTTTTCGAGGTCGAACGTCGTGTTCTCGAAGGCGCTTCCGCTGCGTCCTTCGCTGACGCCGGCCCAGCGGACCGCGTCGCCGCCCTTCGCTTCGATCTTAATGACCTCGGCGCCCTGGTCCGCCAGGAACCGGGCGCATGCCGGGACCGCGATCATGGTGCTGAGCTCAATGACTTTTACGCCTTCCAATGCCTTGCTCATGGTTTCCTCCTGTGCCGTGTGATATACTCGATTCGGAATCGAAGCGGAAGCAGATGCCCGCTTTTTCCATTGTAGCGTTTCGGACTGTTTTGGGCAATGCCGCAGGGAGGAGATTGATCATGATCGTACAGGTTTCCGTGCTGACGAAGGTGCTGGATGAGAGCATCGCGTTCTATGAGAAGTACATGGGTTTTCAGATCATTAAGGACGTGCGGCCGTTCGGTCCGCCGATCGTTTTCATGGCGGAGAGCGCGGACGATCCGGCGACCCTGGAGCTGATCGGCTCGGACAAGCCGTATCAGGGCGAAGGCGTCTATCTGGGGATCCACGACGACGATCCGGATAAAAAACGGGCGTTATTTATCGAGGAAGGCCTCGAGGTCTCCGAGATCGCGGAGCCGGAGCCGGGGGTGAGGCTGTTTTTCGTGAAGGATCCGAACGGGCTGCAGGTGAAGGTCACATCGGCGTGAAGATGTCCGCGAGCGCTGCAGGCACAGACTGCAAAGGTGGTTCGGCGCTCCCTGAATGACATCGTCGTAAAAACACAGAAGCAAGGGGCACAGCTCATATTCAGCGCGAAATCTCCGATGGATTTCGCGCTTCAGATGAGCTGAAACGCTCGGTACGGTAACCGGCGTTTCTCCCCTTGCTTTTTATGTGTTTTTCCGACGGCCATTCATGGTCGCGTCTCAAACCTCCGCAGTCTGTGCCCGCAGCGGTACGGAGTGCCTCATACGCCGGCGCCGACGTCACCTTCAGAGGTTGAACTTAAGTGCTCTATGTGTACCGGTTTCGGAGACCTGAACCGCGGCCGTGCGCGGCGGACGGCGGTTATTTGGCAGCGCCCTGCAGCGGAGAAAGCCTTGAGCCGCGACCATGAAGATCCTGGCGAACACGCAGAAAAGCAGACGGAGAAATGATGGTTTCGGAACCATCATTTCAGATTCGGGTGGCGGGAAATCCATCAGAGATTTCCCGTCACCTCGAATCGGTGCCGTCTGCTTTTCAATAGTGTGAGGCGATAATATTCAGGGAGCGGTGAACCGGTTTTCTCCGCTGAAGGGTGCTGTCGTAAACACATCCGCCCGCGCAGGGAGCGGTGAACCGCCTCTGAAACGGGTACGTAAGAGCACTCATTTCGCTTACCCCATTGACCGATTCTGTAGTATAATGCACCTGTATTATAGTCTCTTGACGGAAGCACACAGGAGTGACCCCCATGGCGGAACCGGATCTGTTCGGATACATGAGCGGATTGAAGAAGGAAAAGGAAGCGCCTCTGGCCGCGCGCATGCGCCCCGAGACCCTTGACGAGGTCGTCGGGCAGCAGCACATCATCGGTGAGGGGACGCTGCTTTACCGCGCCATAAAAGCGGATAAGCTCAGTTCCATCATCCTCTACGGCCCGCCCGGTACCGGAAAGACCACGATCGCGAAGGTGATCGCGCACACGACGCGCGGCATCTTCTGCCAGATCAACGCCACCTCCGCCGGAAAGAAGGACATGGAGGAGGTCGTGCGCCAGGCGAAGGATAACCTGGGCATGTACGGGAAGAGGACGATCCTGTTCATCGACGAGATCCACCGTTTTAACAAGGCCCAGCAGGACTACCTCCTGCCCTTCGTCGAGGACGGCACGATCGTGCTGATCGGCGCGACCACCGAGAACCCATATTTCGAGGTGAACAGCGCGCTGATCTCGCGTTCGATCGTCTTCGAGCTGAAGCCGCTGACGAAGGAGGAGACGAAGACCCTGATCCTCCGCGCGGTGAACGACCCGGTGAAGGGCCTCGGAAGCTTTCACGTCACGATCGACGACGACGCGCTCGAGTTTCTCGCGGATGTGGCCGGGGGAGACGCGCGCGTGGCATTGAACGCGATCGAGCTCGCGGCACTGACCACGGACCCCGAGCTGCGCCCCGACGGGGCGGACGGCTCCGGGCAGGTCCGCGTGACGCTCGGAATCGCCGAGAACTGCGTGCAGAAGCGCGCGGTGCGCTATGAGAAGTCGGGGGATAACCACTACGACACGATCTCGGCGTTCATTAAGAGCATGCGGGGCTCGGACCCCGACGCGGCGGTCTACTACCTCGCGCGGATGCTGTACGCGGGCGAGGATATCAAGTTTATCGCCCGGCGCATCATGATCTGCGCCTCCGAGGACGTGGGCAATGCCGACCCCCAGGCGCTGCAGGTGGCCGTCGCCGCCGCGCAGGCCGTGGAGCGCATCGGCCTTCCGGAGTCGCGCATCATCCTCGCGCACGCCGCGATCTACGTCGCCTGCGCCCCGAAGAGCAATGCCGTCGTGGTCGCCATTGACCAGGCGGACCGCCACGTCCGTGAGCACGACGTGAAGACCGTCCCGCCGCACCTGCAGGACGCGCACTATCACGGGCATGAGGCGCTCGGCCGCGGGATCGGATATAAGTACGCACATGACTTCCCGGGGAACTACGTCGAGCAGCAGTACCTGCCCGACGAGGTCGTGGGAACGGTGTTCTACCGTCCCGGAGAGAACGGATACGAGAAGCAGATCGGCGAGCATCTGCGGAAACTGAAAGGCTCGCACACGGAAACGGAGTAAACGCCGCGGCGGAACCGCCGCGCTGAAGGAGAACAGCCATGCGTGAACGTCTGGGGTATCTCGCCAGAGGCCATATCGATTACGGAAAGAGCGCGCTTATCGTCTCTTCGAACGCCATTCAGATGCCGGTCGGCGCCGGCACCGTCGAGAAGGGTTCGTTCGAACTGACGAATTCCGCGGGACTCACCGCCATGAAGGGACTCGTCCGCTCGACCGACAGCCGCGTCCGCGTTTGGGACGACCGCTTCGTGAGCGGGACCGTGAAGATCCGCTTCGAGGTGAACGCGCAGTTCGAGGAGCCTGACAGCGCCATTGAGGGCGAGTTCCAGATCATCTCGAGCTGCGGGGAGCACTCAGTCCCCTTCCGCTTCGATATCGTGAACACCGCCGCGGATCACGCGTCCGGGATCGAGACTCCGGACGATCTCGCGCGCCTCGCCGAGGAGGACGAGGCCGCCGCGTTCTCGCTGTTCACGTCCCCCGGGTTCATTCATCTGCCGTTCATGAAGAACGGAAACTACCGCGTCCTGTACTCCGGCCTGATCGGCGGAGTGGGGAAGCGCGCCGCGATGGAGGAGTTCCTGACCGGCATCGGTGTGAAGGAGCGCGTACATCTGAGCGTGAACACCGGGCCGCGGTCCTACGTGATGACGAACGGCGCGATCGCCGACAGCATCACGGTCACGCGGAGCACCTGGGGTTATGTGAGTCTGGACGTGCGCTCAGACGCGGAGTTCCTGGTTCCCGAGAAGACGTCCTATACGAACAATGACTTCGAAGGCGACCTTCTGAACATCCGCTACCGGGTGGATCCGAAGGCATTGCACGCGGGAAAAAATTTCGCCCGCCTGAAGATCGACACGGCGGAGAAGTCCTTCGTGATGGACGTGGAGGTCCGCACGCAGGGCACTGCCGACGGGGAGGAGATCATTGCCCGGCAGGCGTATCTGAACTACTGCGACCTGTACGTGAACTACCAGCTGCAGGACGGCCACGCGCACACGCTGCTGGCGCGGATGCAGTCCGAGCTGACGCGCATGCGCAGCGGCGCCTATGAGACTTCGGATCTCGTCGAGCTGCAGCATGCGGAGATCTTCGCGCTTCAGGGCCGGACCGAGCAGGCGCAGATCCTGCTCGAGGACGCCGGATCGCGCGTGATGGACGTGCGGAACACGGACGTGGCCGCCTACTGCTACTACCTCTATGTGAGAGACCTTCTGGAGCCTTCCGACTCCCTGAAGGAACTGCTTCTGCAGAAGCTGCTGGTCTGCTCCGAGAGCGGAGGACTTCCGGATGACGCGGTGATCTCTCTGCTGCTGCGGATGGATCCGGTCATGAACGGGAACCCCAGCATGAAGCTCTCGCAGATGAAGGGCTGGTACCGGATGGGCTGCCGCAGCGCCTTCCTGTTCATGGAGGCGGCGCTGACGGCGGTGCAGAACCCGGAGCTCATCCGCGTGCTCGAGCCGTTCGAGCAGTACATGTTCGATTTCGCGGTGAAGCACGGCATGGTCACCGACCGCCTCGCGATGAAGGCTGCCGACATGGCGGTCCGCGCGAAGGACCCGACGGGGCGCTTCCTGTACACGCTGATGGACCTCTACGATCAGAAACCTTCAAAGGAACTGATCGAGGCGATCTGCACGAACCTGATTCGCGGGGGCTGCCGCGGGAGCGAGTGGTTCCGCTGGTATCGCGCCGGCGTGGAGCAGGATGTGCGCATCACCGGACTCTACGAGCACTTCCTGTATTCGATGCCCGACGACTACCGCGAGCCCTGGCCGCGGATGGTATTGCTGTACTTTTCGTATAATTCCGTTCTGGACGAGGCTGCGGGCTCGCGCCTCTACCGCTATGTGAACGACCACCCCGACCGGGATCCGGAACTTCGCGAGCGTTACCGGACGCAGACCGAGCGCTTCGTGCTGCGCCAGCTGGCGGAGGGCCGCATGAATAACGATCTGGCGGTCCTCTACGACGCCTATCTGGCCCCGGAAATGATCGGCGATGAGCTGCTGCCGCGGCTGCCGGAGATCGTGTTCGGCCACAGTATCCGCTGCGAGGCTCCGCAGGTGACGCACGCGGTCGTCTGCTACGAGGAGCTGCGCGACGAGACCGTCGTTGAGTTCCACGACGGCGTGGCCTGCGCCCCGATCTATACCGAGAACGCGAGAGTCCTCACGCAGGACGCGCGCGGGAACCGTTACGAGAGCTTCCCGGTCACGGTCCGTCCGCTGACGCGGAACGCCGACCTGAAGCGCTGGTGCATCGCGAAGAACCCTTCGAACGAGATGATCCTGCTCGCCTGCGGCAGCCGGGACGGCGCGAAGGACGGCGATGCGGTCGTATACCGGCAGAAACTCCTGCATTTCGAAAATCTTCATCCCGCCTACCGCAGGGATGTGTTCACCGGACTTACCGAGTGGTATCTGGAACATCCGGACGCGGAGGGCGGCGAAGACTTCCTGCTGACCACGGACAAGCGCTTCCTCGATCCGAAGGACCGCGCCCGCGTCATCGACCTGATGATCGACAAGGACCTGCTGCCGGAGGCCTGGCGGCTGGTCGAGAAGTTCGGGCCGGCGGGCATTGCCCCCGAAAAACTGAAAGAACTGTGCAGCCGCATGGTCATGGAGCGGCTGTACGGATACGACGAGCGCGTGCTCGACATGGCGCAGATCTGCTTCGCGAACGACGAACTGGACGATAAGATCCTCGAGTATCTGTGCTGCTGGTACAATGCCTCCTCGGCCGACATGTACCGACTTCAGCGGAAGGCTGCCGAGGCCGGCACGGACTCGCACGACCTGGAGGAGCGCCTGCTCGGGCAGATGCTCTTCTCGGGCGAGACGGAGCATCTGGACGAGATCTTCCTGGCGTATATCGCGCGGTCGTCCTGCGACGAGATCATCCTGAAGGCCTTCCTCGCGGTGAAGAGCTGGCTTTACGTGATGAAGGGCGAGAAGATCGATACCGACATCGAGCAGTACATGGCGCAGCTGTGCGACCAGAGCGACATGCGCGCGCTGCCGGACATCTGCATGATTGCGCTGACGCAGTCGGCCTCCGAGCGGGTGAAGGACCTGACGGCGGAGGGAAAGGACCTCGTCGAGCGGATGATCCGCAGCCTCTGGGAGAAGGGCTATCTCTTCGGCTTCTATTCAAAGTTCTCGAAGGTCGTGGCGCTTCCCGACGAGTTCGCGGACAAGGCCATCGTAGAGTACCGCGGCGCTCCGGGCCGGAACCTCCGGATCGTCTGGCGCCTGGCGGACGAAGAGGAGGAGAGCGCGGATCTGCCCGAAGTGTTCGAGGGCGTCTACGCGACCGCGCTCCCGCTGCTGTACGGCGAGGAGCTGAAGTACGACATCCTTCAGGCGAGCGTCGGCGACGTGCTGACGTCGGGCACGGTCCGGTTCCTCGGAAAGCCGAAGGCGGCGGCCGTGACGCGTACCGCGGCGCTGAACCGGATCCTCGCGGCGATCGCGAAAGACGACGACGCTGCGGTCGAGGATGAGATGATGGATTATGCCGTCAAGGACGGCCTGATCGAGAAGTGCTTCACACCGATGGAGTGACGGAACGGAGGCAGACTATGGGACTGATCATGGGCGTTGACCTTTGCGACGACTACAGTCAGGTCAGCTGGTTCGACAAAAAGATCATGGACGCGGTCCAGGCGGGCACCTCCGAGAAGGAGGAGTCCTGCCTGATACCTTCGGTGGTGTGCCGCAGAAAAAAGACGGACGACTGGCTGATCGGCGAGGACGCCTATCTGCTGGCGCTCGACGGCGAGGGCACGATGGTGGATAAGCCCGTGAAGCTTCTCGAGAAGAAGGGCACGGCCACGATCCGCCGCGTGAAGTATACCGCCTCGGACATCATGCGGATCTTCCTGGAGAAGCTGATCAATCTCGCGAAGGCCCGCAGCGGCGAGACCGAGATCGAGAGTCTCGTGATCACGCTGCAGGATACATTGCCCGAGGTGCTCGACGCGATGATCGGGATCACCGACAGCCTCGGGATCGCGCGCGAAGCGGTGCATATCATCAATCACTGCGAGGCTTACATGTTTTACGTGCTGAGCCAGAAGAAGGAGATCTGGGCGAACAACACCTGCCTGTTCGACCTGAACGCGAACGATCTGTTTTATTACGAGTTTTCGGTCATGCGCGGGCGGAAGCCCCAGCTGGTGCAGGTCAGCGGGATGCCGCTCGAGGAGGGCTTCAGCCTCGAAGTCCTGGACACGGAGTCCGGTGAGAAGACCGCGGACACGATACTGACGACCTGCGCGGGCCGCCTGCTGGATAAGAAGATCATCACGACGGTCTTCCTGACCGGAAAGGGTTTCGAGCGCACGGACTGGGCGCCGGAGTTTCTGCGGACCGTCTGCCAGAAGCGGCGCGTGTTCTACGGCCAGAACCTGTTCGCGAAGGGGGCGGCGTTTCTGGCGTATGACGCGACATTGCCCCAGACAAGCTTCCCGTACGTCTGCGTCTGCGAGGGCCGGATCCCCTCGACGATCTCGATGCGCGTGCTCTACGAAGGCAGGGAGCGTCAGCTCGTGGTGCTCTCGGCCGGCACGAACTGGTACGAGGCGAAGTCCACGGTGGACCTGATCCTCGAGAGTGAAGATTATCTGGAATTTTACGTGACGCCGGCGGCGGGCACGACGCAGAAGCGCTATGTGGTGGATCTGTCGGAGTTTCCGGCGCGGCCGGTGCGCACCACCAGGGTGCAGGCCGTGTTCGCGTTTACGGACGACCGCCGCATGACGGTGCGCGTGATCGACAAGGGTTTCGGAGAGTTCTTCCCGGCGAGCGGGAAGATGGTGAAGCAGGACTTCATTATTTGATACGGCCCCGCGGAATGTGAAAGCGGGCAGGACCTCAGGTCCGGCCGGGAGGTAAGTCATGGGATACATTCTGTGCAAAGACGCGGAAGCAGAGCAGCCCTATTACGTGAAAGAACTCGGATTGAGCCTTCGGAGCGCCTACGAGCTCTGCTACTTTATCTATAATCACAGCGCGCTGATCGACGACGGGTTTCCGTCCGAGGAGATGCTGCGGTTCATCGGGACCGGCTGCCGCATGCCGGACCTGGAGCGGAAGCTGCGCAAATGGAAGAACGACGGCGAAGACGTCGAAGTGCTCATGCTGACGATTCTGCAGGACGTGCACTACTACGGCGAGCGCGACATGAGACTGTTCTCGGAGCGCATGAACCGGCGGCGCGGCCTGCCTGCGGCCGAAAAGGCGAAGCAGCGCGCGGACTACCTGCTCGGACAGAAGTATTACTCGGAGGCGCTGGCCATGTACGAACAGATCCTGCGCGGTGAGTTCGGCGAGCCCGACGACGGACTGCGCGGACGCGTCAGGTATAACAGCGCGGTCGCGATGGCCGGCCTGTTCCTGTTCGCGGAAGCCGCGGAGGCATTCGCGGAGAGCTATGAGATCCTCGGGCAGGAGAGCATCCTGCGCGATCTGTGCTTCCTCTATGAGATCGATGAAACGATCCCGATCCGCAGCGACCTGATCGATCCGGTCCCGGCCAGAAACCGCCTCTTCTGGAAAGAAGAGTATGAGAACGCGAGGACCCGCGCGGCGAACGAGGGCAAGGCTCTCCGGGTGCGCGCGGCACTCGAAAAGGGCGCGTTCTCCAGGCACGAAGCCGTGACCGCTCTCGCGGAAGAGTGGAAGAACGAATATCGGAGAATGTCGCGATGACCGGCGGGAACCATGCCGGCCGCGGCGCCGCCGCGAACATCGTCCTCCTGGGTTTCATGGGTTGCGGAAAGACGACCGCGGCCGCGAAGCTTGCGGAGATCGGCGGGCTGGAAGCGGTCGAGACGGATGAGATCATTGCCCGCAGGGCCGGAATGAGCATCCCTGAGATCTTCGCCCGCGAAGGCGAGGAAGGCTTTCGGGCACGCGAGACCGCGGTACTGAGGGAAGCGCTCGCGGGGCGCGGGCGCGTCATATCCTGCGGGGGCGGCGTCGTCACGAGGCCGGAGAATGCGGCTCTTCTTCGAGAGGCCGCGGCTGCGGGAAATTGCATCGTGATCCGTCTGACGGCGAGCCCGGAGACGGTCTTCGCACGGATCGGCGCGGATCCCGGACGGCCCATGCTGAAGGACGTCCGCGGGCCCGAAGACATCGCGCGTCTGATGGCGCGGCGAGAGGACGCATACCGGGCCGCGGGCGGCGCGGAGGTCGTCACGGACGGGCGCGGCGCGGAGGAGATCGCGCGGGAGATCCTTAAGATCGCTTCGGACGGCGCGGAGGATCCGGACACCGCGGGAGAAGACGGATGAAACATTTATATGAGATCTACGACGGCTACGAGGATCTCCGCAAGGGCGAAAAGAAGCTTTTCGGAAGGACGAGGACCTCGAACCGCGACGCTTACGCGGCTGCCATGAGGCGGTTCCGCGATACATACGAAGAGGATGTCCTCGATACCTGCGCGCAGGCCGCGGAGAGCGCGGATCCCGCAGGTTTTCTTTCCGCTTACGGACAGCGGTTCATGGACGAGGCGGAGCGGATCCTCGCGAAGGGGAAGCAGAAGGTCCCGCGCTCCGTGAAGGTCGACAGCACGTTTTTTACGGTCATGTATGTGATCCCGCTGATCCGGCTGTGCGGCGCCGGGAACCGGGACGACCTCGCGGAGGCGGTCCGCGCGGCCTGGTCGGAGCGCTTCGGCGAACCGGATATGAAGCTGACGTCGTACCAGGACATCTTCGCTGCATTCAACACGAAATTCCTCGGATTCCTTTAAAGGAGAGAACATGATACACCAGTACAGACAGATGGAGCAGAACATCGTGATGGACGTCTGCAGCGGCGCCGTTCACGTCGTGGACGACGTCGTTTATGACGCGGTCGCGATCTACAGCGGCCTTTACGAGGCCGGCATCACGGACCGGACGGAGCTCCGGCAGCGGACCGTCGCGGCATTGATCACCGCGTACGGCGAGGATGACCTGAACGAGGCGGTCGACGATATCGAAGAGCTGATCGACGCGGGCGAGCTGTTCGCCCCGGACGAATATCAGGAGTGCCTCGAGGCGTTCAAGGACCGCGGGGCGGTCGTGAAGGCGCTGTGCCTTCACATTGCCCACGACTGCAACCTCGCCTGCCGCTACTGCTTCGCCGAGGAGGGCGAGTACCACGGCCGCAGGGAGCTGATGAGCTTCGAGACCGGAAAGAAGGCCCTGGACTTCCTGGTGGCCGCGTCCGGCACCCGCCGGAATCTCGAGGTCGATTTCTTCGGCGGCGAGCCGCTGATGAACTGGGATACCGTGAAGCGGCTCGTGGCTTACGGGCGTTCGCTCGAGGAGCCGAACGGAAAGCATTTCCGGTTTACGGTCACGACGAACGGTATGCTCCTGAACGACGAGGTCATGGAGTTCTGCAACCGCGAGATGGACAATGTCGTCCTTTCGCTCGACGGCCGGAAAGAGGTCAATGACCGCATGCGCCCGACGCCGGGCGGGCACGGCAGCTACGATATCATCGTCCCGAAGTTTCAGAAGTTCGCGAAGCAGCGCGAGGGCCAGTACTATGTGCGCGGCACCTTCACGCGGCAGAACCTCGATTTCTCCGAAGATGCGCTGCACTTTCTCGAGCTCGGCTTCGATCGCTTCTCGCTGGAGCCGGTCGTGGCGTCAGAGGATCTCTCCGAGGACATGGCCTATGCGATCCGGGAGGAGGATCTTCCGAAGATCTTCGCGGAGTATGACCGTCTGGCTGAGATTCTCGTCGAGCGGACGAAAGCCGGGGAACCGTTTACGTTCTTCCACTTCATGATCGATCTGCAGCAGGGGCCCTGCGTCGCGAAGCGCCTAGCGGGCTGCGGCTCGGGCTGCGAGTATGTGTCCGTCACGCCGAACGGAAACATCTATCCCTGCCATCAGTTCGCCGGCGAGGACGAGTTCCTGCTCGGGACCGTCGACACGGGGATCACGAACACGGCGGTGACCGAAGATTTCCGCTCGTGCAATGTCTATTCGAAGGAAAAGTGCCGGAACTGCTTCGCCCGCTTCTACTGCAGCGGCGGCTGCGCGGCGAACTCCTATCACTTCCACGGTACGATCCACGACGCCTACGACATCGGCTGCGAGATGCAGCGGAAGCGGATCGAGTGCGCGATCGCGGTCCAGGCGGCGCTCGCGGCGGACGATGATGACGATGCCGGTTTCGGGGACGGTGTTCCCGCGATCGATTACGATGCACAGGCGGCGTTTTCGAACCCGCTGTCCTTCACGGAGACGGACTGACCGTATGGAATATAAGATCTTAAAAGAAGACGGCCTTGCGAAGAGCGCCGAGGTGAAGACTGTCCACGGGACCGTGCAGACGCCGCTGTTTATGAACGTGGCGACTGCCGGCGCTATCAAGGGCGCGGTCTCCGCGGAAGATCTCGAACAGATCGGGACGCAGGTCATGCTCTGCAACACCTATCACCTGCATGTGCGCCCCGGCGACGAGGTCGTGCGCGACATGGGCGGCCTGCGCGGATTTACGACCTGGCAGGGGCCGACATTGACCGACTCGGGCGGATTTCAGGTGTTTTCGCTCGCGGGGCTGCGGCGCATTAAGGAGGAAGGCGTGACCTTCCAGTCCCATGTGGACGGGCGGAAGATCTTCATGGGACCCGAGGAGAGCATGCGGATCCAGTCGAACCTCGCGTCGACGTTCGCGATGGCGTTCGACGAGTGCCCGCCCAGTAAGGCCGAGCGTCCCTATATCGAGCAGAGCGTGGACCGCACCACGCGGTGGCTGGCCCGGTGTAAGGCAGAGATGGAGCGCCTGAACGCGCTGCCGGAGACTCTGAACCCGGAGCAGCAGCTGTTCGGAATCAATCAGGGCGGCGTGCTCGACGACGTCCGCATCGCGCATGCAGACACGATCTCGGAGATGGACCTGCCCGGATACGCGGTCGGCGGCCTGGCGGTCGGCGAGACTCACGAGGAAATGTATCACATCCTGGACGTGACCGTTCCGCACCTGCCGCGGAACAAGCCCACCTACCTGATGGGCGTGGGCACGCCGGCGAATATCCTCGAGGCGGTCGACCGGGGCGTGGATTTCTTCGACTGCGTCTATCCTTCCCGGAACGGCAGACACGGACACGTCTACACCTGGGACGGGCGCATGAATCTGCTGAACGCCTGCTATGAGCGCGACCCGAAGCCGATCGATGAGGAATGCGGCTGTCCGGCGTGCCGGCGGTTCTCCCGCGCTTATATCCGCCATCTGCTGAAATCGGGAGAAATGTTGGGAATGCGATTATGTGTCTTGCATAATCTGTGGTTTTATAATATGATGTTACACAATATTCGCCTTGCTATTCATGAAGGCCGTTACCGGGAATATAAGAAGGAACGCCTGGAACGCCTGGAAGAAGGAGAAAAGGAAAGAAAACAGCAGCAGAGCCTGCGCAGGAGGTAAAGGATGAACCCCACTTTTATCATTATTTACATTGTCATCATCGGCGTATTTGCGTACTTCTTCGTGATCCGTCCCAGCCAGAAGAGCCGTAAGGAAAAAGAGGCGCTGAAGAACAGTCTGAAGATCGGCGATCTGGTGAAGACTACGGCCGGCTTTTACGGGGAGGTCATAGACCTCACCGATGAGATGGTCATCGTCGAGTTCGGTAATAACCGGAACTGCCGCATCCCGATGGACAGAGACGCGATCGTCGACATCGAGAGAGCGGATGAGCAGACGGAGAAGGCGGAGTGATCTCTTCCCCGGCTGCCTGAACTGCAGGAACCACATCGGGCTGTCCGCTCGGCACGGACAGCTCCGATCTTTTTATAGGAACATTATTCATTTTTTCATATAGTTTTTTAAGAGGTATCAGATGAGCAGAGTTTATAACTTTTCGGCGGGCCCCGCGGTCCTGCCCGAGGAAGTGCTGGAGCAGGCCGCCGCAGAGATGATGGATTACCGGGGCACCGGAATGTCCGTCATGGAGATGAGCCACCGTTCGTCCGCGTTCCAGGAGATCATCGACACCGCAGAGGCGGACCTGCGCGAGCTGATGCGGATTCCGGAGAATTATAAGGTCCTGTTTCTGCAGGGCGGCGCGAGCGCGCAGTTCTCGGCGATCCCGCTGAACTTCATGACGACCGGGAAGGCTGATTACATCATCACCGGCCAGTGGGCGAAGAAGGCCTGGACCGAAGCGCAGAAGTACGGCGAGGCGAACGCCGTCGCGTCGAGCGCCGACGAGACTTTCACCTACATCCCGGACTGCTCGGATCTGCCGATCAGCGAGGACTCGTCCTACGTCTACATCTGCCAGAACAACACCATTTACGGCACCGCCTATCACGAGCTGCCGAACACGAAGGGAAAGGACCTGATCGCGGACCAGAGCTCCATGTTCCTGTCCCAGCCCGTCGATGTGTCGAAGTACGCGATGATCTATGCCGGCGCGCAGAAGAACGTGGGTCCCGCGGGCGTGGTCATTGCCATCATCCGCGATGATATGCTCGAGAAGGAAGTGAACCCGCTGACTCCCGTGATGATGAACTATAAGACGCAGGCCGACGCCGGCTCGCTGTATAACACCCCGCCCTGCTACGGTATCTACATCTGCGGCCTCGTGTTCCAGTGGCTGAAGCGCCAGGGCGGCCTGAACGCCATGGAGATCTATAACGAGGAGAAGGCGAAAGTCCTGTACGACTTCCTGGACGCGAGCGAGATGTTTAAGGGCACGGTCCGGAAGGAAGACCGTTCGATCATGAACGTGCCTTTCGTGACTGGGGATGACGATCTGAATAAGAAGTTTATCGCCGAGGCGACCGCGGCCGGTTTCGTGAACCTGAAGGGTCACCGCACGGTCGGCGGCATGCGCGCGAGCATCTATAACGCGATGCCGATGAAGGGCGTCGAGGAACTCGTCGGTTTCATGGGCGAGTTCGAGAAGAGAAACCTGAAGTAATATCGTGAGTGGACGGGCGGGAGGCCCGCCGCGGAGGAGAAGAGATGAAAGTACATTGCCTGAATGCCATTTCCCCGAAGGGCACGTCCCTGATGGAAGGCTATGAGTTTACCGATGAGCTGAAGGACGCGGACGCCGTACTGGTCCGCAGCGCGAAGATGCACGACATGGAGATCGGCGACGGGCTCCTGTCCGTGGCGCGCGCCGGCGCGGGCGTGAATAATATCCCGCTGGAGGCGTACGCTGAGAAAGGCATCGTGGTGTTCAACACCCCCGGCGCGAACGCGAACGCCGTGAAGGAGCTCATCGTAGCCGCGCTGCTTCTTACCAGCCGCGATATCCACGGCGGTATGAAGTGGGTCGAGGAGAACGCGGGCGATCCCGATATCGCGAAGACCGTCGAGAAGGCGAAGAAAGCGTTCGCGGGCCGCGAGATCATGGGTAAGACCCTCGGCGTCGTGGGTCTGGGCGCGGTCGGCGCGATGGTCGCGGAGGCGGCTCTGGGCCTGGGCATGAAGGTCATCGGTTACGATCCCTTCCTGAGCGTGAATGCCGCGTGGCGCATTTCTCCGGCGTGTGTGAAGTCGGATGACCTGAAGAAGATGGCAGCGCAGTGCGATTATGTGACGATCCACGTGCCTGCGACCCCGTCTACGAACGGTATGATCAGCGCGGAGATCATCGGCGCGATGAAGCCCGACGCGGTCCTGCTGAACTTCTCCAGAGATTCGCTGGTGGACGAGGAAGCGCTGACGGCGGCCCTCGAGGAGGGTAAGATCAGCCGTTACATCTCGGATTTCCCGAATCCGGTGTCCGTGAAGATGAAGAACGCGCTGCTGGTGCCGCACCTGGGCGCTTCGACCGAGGAGGCCGAGGATAACTGCGCGGTGAAGGCTGCCGTACAGACCATGGATTATCTGGAAAACGGAAATATCGTGAACTCCGTAAACTTCCCGGCGGTGAGCCTGGGCGAGAAATCCGGCCCCCGCGCGGTGGTGCTGGCTGCGGCGTCCGACGCGCTGGCCGCGCAGGTCAGTGAGGCGCTCGCGGGCTGCGGCATCGGCGGGATGGCCTGCCAGACCCGCGGAGCGAACACGGCGATGCTGGTCGACCTGGCGCAGGCGCCGGATCAGGCGGCGGTCGCGAAGATCGAAGCGATTCCCGGCGTGTATCGCGTGAGAGTGCTCTGATACAGGGATCATTGACAGAAGAGGAAATGCCGCGGAGCCTGACGTATGCAGGTGCCGCGGCGTTTTTAGCGAATAAGCACCCGAGAAGAAACAGACGACGCGGTGAGCTCGCTCACCGGTAGTGCGGCAGCGCGGAGCTGCCCGTGCTTACAAGACACCCGAGAAGAAACAGACGACGCGGTGAGCAGGAGGACTGAAATGGCAGGAGAAAAATGGATCCTGGAAACGAAGCGCGCGGACTTTAAAGCGATCGCGCAGGCGCTCGGGATCGATCCCGTGACCGCCCGGCTGATCCGGAACCGCGGACCGGTGACGGAAGACGAGGCGCGCGCCTATCTTTTCGGCGGCCGCGAAGCGATGCACGATCCTCTGCTCATGAAAGACATGGCGGAAGCCTGTGAGGCGGTGGAGGAACACATCGCCCGCGGATCGAAGATCCGCATCGTCGGGGACTATGACGTCGACGGCGTCAGCGCGACATATATTCTCCTGAAGGGACTTGCGCGCATCGGCGCGGACGTCAGCTGGGACATCCCCGAACGGATCCGGGACGGCTACGGGATCAATGACCGCATCATCGACCGCGCGGCGGCCGACGGGATCGGCCTGATCGTGACCTGCGACAACGGCATCAGCGCGTCCGGTGCGCTGGCGCATGCCGCGGAGCTGGGAATGGAGACCGTCGTTACGGATCATCATGAAGTCCTCCGGGAAGAGGGGCTCGACATGCTGCCCCCCGCGCGTGCGGTCGTGAACCCGCACCGCGCCGACAGCGCCTACCCGTACCGCAAACTCTGCGGCGCGGCGGTCGCGTATAAACTGGTCGAAGTCCTGTTCGCGCGCGCCGGCATCCCGGCCGCGGAGCTGGACCCGCTGCTCGAGTTCGCCGCGCTGGCCACGGTCGCCGACGTGATGGAGCTGGACGGCGAGAACCGGGTCATTGTCCGGGAAGGCCTCGCGCTCATGAGGCACACCGCGAACCTCGGACTGTCATGCCTGATGGACGTGAGCGGCGCGGACCGCGCGCATCTGTCCGCGTTTACGCTGGGCTTCGTGATCGGCCCCTGCATCAATGCCGCCGGCCGCCTCGAGACCGCGGCCGCCGCGATGGAGCTGCTGCTCGAGGAAGACCCTGCGAAGGCCCGCTCCCGCGCGGCGCACCTGCGCGAACTGAACGAGGCGCGGAAAGCCATGACGGCGGACGGCGTGAAAGACGCGGTCTATGAGATCGAGGACGGCGAGGACGCTTCGCCCGGCGACCGTGTGCTCGTGGTGTTCCTTCCGGAGTGTCATGAGAGTCTCGCGGGGATCATTGCCGGGAAGCTGAAAGAGCGATATTACCGACCTGCGATCGTCCTCACGCGCGGTGAAGACTGCGTGAAGGGCTCCGGCCGCTCGATCGAGGCTTACCCCATGTACGAGTCGCTCTGCGAGGTCCGCGGCATGCTGCGGAAGTTCGGCGGCCACCCGATGGCCGCGGGTCTCTCGCTCGCCGAGGAGGACTGGAAGGAGCTGCGGCGCCTGCTGAACGAGAACTGCACGCTGACCGAGGAAGACCTGACCGAGAAGGTGCGGATCGACATGGCGGTCCCGCCCGCCTACCTGACGCCGGAGCTCGTCGAACAGCTGGGGCTGCTCGAGCCCTTCGGGAACGGAAACCCCGAGCCGCTCTTCGCCGAGGCGCATCTGAACATCCGTTCGATCTCGGTCGTGGGAAAGACGGGCAATGTCGTGAAGATGAAAGTTGCCGACTCTGCCGGAAACGTGATGGAAGCGGTCCGGTTCCGCGACGCGGACGGGTTCCTGGAGTTCCTGCGCGGGACTTACGGGGACGAGCAGGTGATGAAGGCGATGCGCGGCGCGGAAAATGAGATCGATATCGCGTTCGCCTACCGCCCGCAGATCAATGAATGGCGCGGGCGCCGGACCGTCGAACTCGTGGTGGAGTATTACTGCCGGATCGGCAGATGACGCCGGCCCGGCCGGATCCGGTCCTGGGACCGGACGGCGTGTCCGGAGACGGAAAAGGAGAAGACCATGATCTATAACGAGACCATTACACTGAAAGACGGCCGCACCTGCATCCTTCGGAACGGCACCGAGGCGGACGGGCAGAGCGCTCTGGATAACTTCATCCTGGCGCACGAGCAGACCGATTACCTGACCACCTATCCGGATGAGTGCACCCGCTCCGCCGAGGGCGAGGCGCAGTTTCTGAAGGCAAAGACCGAGAGCCCGGACGAGATCGAGCTCGTGGCGGAAGTCGATGGAAAGATCGTGGGACTGGCCGGGATCGACCGGATCGGTACACGCGAGAAGATCCGTCACCGGGCGGAGTACGGCATCAGCATCGACCGTGCGTACTGGGGGCTCGGAATCGGACGTGCGCTGACGCGGGCCTGCATTGCGTGTGCCCGTGCCGCGGGTTACGCGCAGCTCGAACTGGACGTGGTCGCGGAGAACGAAAACGCGATCGCCCTCTATCTGAGCGAGGGCTTCACGGAGTACGGCAGGAACCCGCGCGGCTTCCGCTCCCGGCTGACCGGGTGGCAGGAACTCGTGCTGATGCGGATGGAGCTGGACTGATCGCGGGGCATGTACAGGTGTACGGCCCGGCCGCAAACTTTCGTGTTGGAAAAACCGCGGCGAGCGCCTATAATGAATGCGTGCGAAGACCCGGGCGGCCGGCGGCGGTCCGGACCGGAACATGACCATTAAAATCATGAAAGAGGTTCGTTTATGAAATTGGAAAAACTGGAAGATTACGTGATCACTATCCCGGATTTCCCGGTGCCCGGCATCATGTTCCGGGACGTCACCGGCATCCTGAACGACGCGGACGGCATCGAGATGGCGATCGATAAGATCTGCGAGCAGCTGGAGGATATTGATTTTGACGTGATCATGGGTCCGGAGTCCCGCGGTTTTATCTTCGGCATGCCCGTGGCGTATAAGATGCATAAGTCGTTCGTGCCGGTCCGGAAGCCCGGAAAGCTGCCGCGCGAGGTCATCTCCCGCGAGTACGCCCTGGAGTACGGCACCGCGAAGATCGAGATCCATAAGGACTCGATCAGGCCCGGCCAGAAGGTCGTGATCATCGACGATCTGGCGGCGACCGGCGGCACGCTGAAAGCCGTGATCGAGCTGGCAGAGGAGCTCGGCGGCGAGGTCGTCCGCATCGTGACGGTCATGGAGCTGGCGGGTCTCGAGCCGCAGAAGGCTGTCGAGGGGTACGACCTCCGCAGCATCATCCGCTACGAGGGAAAGTAAGACCGCATCTGATCTCAGGTGCGCGTTTCGGAAGAAACATTCGGACCGCTCCGCATGATACGGGGCGGTCTGTTTTTCAGGGTCATGCCGTACCGCGCGGTGCGGGACTGCGGGGAGCGGCATGGGCGGAGGAGCATGCATTGGAACGCATCACCAGCGCGCAGAACGCGAAAGTGAAGAGGGTAAAGGAACTGCTCGCCCAGTCGAAGGCCCGCCGGAGAGCGGGCGAGTTCGTCTGCGAAGGGCGGAGGCTCTGCGAGGAGATTCCGCCGGAGCTGATCCGTGAGGTGTGGATGTCTGAGAGCTTCGCGGAACGGGAGAGAGATCTGCCCGAAGATGTGCGGACCTTCGTCGTCCCGGACAGCCTCTTCCGGTCCGTGAGCGACACCGCGGGGCCGCAGGGCATGCTCGCGGTCGTGCGGATGCCGGAGCAGGCGCGGAGCGGGGCCGGTCCGGATCCGTGCGCGGAGCAGGCGGGCCCGGAACCCCGGGTCATCCTGATGCTCGAAGGACTGCAGGATCCGGGCAATCTCGGCACGATCTTCCGCACGGCGGAGGCGGCCGGAGTCGGGGAGATCGTCATGGACCGGGGCTGCGCGGACGTCTTCAGCCCGAAGGTCGTGCGCGCGACCATGGGGTCGGTCTTCCGCGTGCCGTTTTCGATCTGTGAGGATCTGCCGGCATTGGCGGCGTCGATGGTGGCGCGGGGCAGAAAGGTGTTCGCGGCATGCCTGGGCGCGGAGACGGATTACCGCGATGCGGACTTTACCGGAGACTGCGCGATCCTGATCGGAAATGAAGGGAACGGCCTCACGGAGGCGGCCCTTTCCGCGGCCACGGAGCGGGTGATCATTCCGATGCAGGGAGAGATCGAGTCATTGAACGCGAGCGTCGCGGCGGCGCTTCTGATGTATGAAGCGGGAAGGCACGCGGCCGGATAAACAGCCTTCGGAGGCCGGTTTTATCAGGAAGGAGTTATTTATGGCGAAGTATCAGTGCAGCGTCTGCGGTTTCATCTATGACGAAGAGGCAGAGGGAAAGCCCTTCGCGGAACTGACCGAGTGTCCCGTCTGTAAGCAGCCGGCGTCGGTATTTGAAAAGATCGAAGATCCGGCCCGGGAGAAGGCGTCGGATTATCGGTACCTGCGCGAGATTCAGGAGATGGCAAAGACCGGGAAGTCCATCATCGAGGCGATGGGCACGAAGATGCCGATGCCGAACTGGGACGACATCCTGATCCTCGGCGCGCAGCTGAACCCGCCGCCGCTCGACGAGCACGCGGAGGTGAATATCCGCACCGTGATCGGCAAGCACGCGGAGAAGCCGATGGTGCTCGAGGGGCCGGTCTACGTCTCGCACATGTCGTTCGGCGCGCTGTCGAAGGAGGCGAAGGTGACGCTCGCGAAGGGCTCCGCCGCGGCGAAGACCGCGATGTGCTCGGGCGAGGGAGGCATCCTTCCCGAGGAACAGGCGGCGGCCTATAAGTACATCTATGAATACGTTCCGAACCTGTACAGCCTGACTCCGGAGAACCTGCAGGCGGCGGACGCCATCGAGATCAAGATCGGCCAGGGCACGAAACCCGGCATGGGCGGACATCTGCCCGCGGAGAAGGTCACGCCTGAGATCGCAAAGATCCGGAACAAACCGCTCGGAAAGGACGTGATCAGTCCTTCGAAGTTTGATTTCCTGAACTCGAAGAAGGATCTGAAGGAACTGGTCGACGGGCTCCGCATGGGGTCCGGCGGACGGCCGATCGGCATTAAGATCGCCGCGGGCCGGATCGAGCAGGATCTCGAGTACTGCGTGTACGCGCAGCCGGATTTCATCACGATCGACGGCCGCGGCGGCGCGACGGGAGCGAGTCCCCGGCTGGTCCGCGACGCGACCAGCGTCCCGACCGTGTACGCGCTGGCGCGCGCGAAGAAGTATCTGGACAGCGTGGGCAGCGACATCGACCTGGTGATCACCGGCGGCCTGCGCGTGTCTTCGGACTTCGCGAAGGCGATCGCGATGGGTGCGTCCGCGGTGGCGGTGGCGAGCGCAGCGATGGTGGCGCTGGGGTGCGAACAGTATCGGATCTGCGGGAGCGGAAAGTGCCCTATGGGTATCGCGACGCAGGACCCCGAGCTGCGGAAGCGCCTGGACTGCGCCGCGGGCGAACAGCGTGTCGCGAACTATTTCCGCTGCGCGTTCGAAGAGCTGAAGACCTTCGCCCGCATCACCGGGCACAGCGACATTCATGACCTGACGATAGAGGATCTGGTCACGGTCAGCGACGAGATCGCGAACCACACGGATATCCGGCACGCCTGAAACGGGGCGCCGCGAAAGTGGGAGAAAAACGCGTTTTTACGCCGGTTTTTCGCCCGAAAGTGTATCCAAATTGAATAAATTTTTCTAAAATTGTGCCCCGCTCAGCGGGGCACATACTATATCTGGTAGAAAAACCCCGGAAAACACCAGTGACAAAATCAGGTGACATATATCCATTGACAATGCATTATTACGAGGCCTATAATAACTTCGCAACATTTTCTTAACATTTTTCAGAGGTTTTACCGCAGCATGCGGCCCGTCCGGGGCCGCTGCCGGACGAAAGGAACCGGCACGGATATGTTCAGAAGAGAACGCATTATCTACAGAACGGGAAAGGACCACAGCCGTGAGCTGAAGCTCGCGGTCTGTGCGCTGACCGCATGTGTGATCGTGCTCCTGATCGTCCTGCTTCTTCCGCGCATCGGCGGTATGCATACGGGCAGATCGTTCGCGGCCGGGGAAGAGACCGGAGCCGCGGAGGCCGCGGCGCCCGCGGCCGAAACGTCTGCGGCCGACACCGACGGGACTCCCGCCGGACTGCGCGCGCTGCTTTCCACGCAGGGAGCTTCTCTGGTGCGAAGCGGCCTTTCCGCTTATTTTGAGCCTGTGAACGAGGAGTTCGCGAACGTTCTGATCGCGGACGTCGAAAATTTCCTGAACGTGCGCGCGGCGGCGGATGAAGAAGGCGAGATCGTCGGCTATCTGTACCGCGGCGACAGCGGAGAGATCATCGAGCAGGAAGGAAACTGGTATCACATCACGTCGGGCAATGTCGACGGCTGGGTCGCCGGAGACTATGTCGCAGTGGGCAATGACGCGGCGGAACTCGCGGCTGAGATCTGCGACGTCCGCGCGGTCATCCAGACCGACGGCCTGAATGTGCGCGAGGACGCGTCGGGTGAGGCCGACGTGCTCTGCACCGTGAGTACCGGCGAACGCTATATCGTGCTGGACCAGACGGAAGACGGCTGGGTGCAGATCGAGTACGCGGACGACGGATCCACGGGCTATGTGAGCGCCGACTACGTGGAGCTGTCCATGGATCTCGGGACCGCGCTGACCGTCGAGGAGGCGGAAGCCATCGCCGAGGCGGAACGCGAGGCGGCCCGCCAGGCGGCGGAAGCGGCGGCTGCGGCCGAGGCTGCTGCGGCAGCGGAAGCCCAGGCGGCTGCACAGGCCCAGGCGGCGCCTCAGCCGACACAGCAGGCTCCGACGTCCGCCAACTATGATGAAGTTTACCTGCTCGCGTGCATCTGCCGCGTGGAGGCGATCAATTACGAGGGCATGATCGCGGTGGCCAACTGCGTGATCAACCGCGTGAACCACCCCTCTTATCCGAACACGATCACCGAGGTCATCTACCAGCCCGGACAGTTCGCGGTCGGCAGCCGCTTCCAGAGCTATCTGGCGAACGGCCCCGGAAGCACCGCGATCGACGCGGCGAACGCCGCTCTCGGCGGACAGAACCTGATCGGCGGTCTGCTGAACTTCGGCGCGACCTGGGCGGGTCATACCGGATTTGTGGTCGGCGACAACGCATTTTATTAAGCGCGGCATCTGTGCTAAAATAGCGGCATGAAAGAACGAGTGTCCGCGTTTTTAAGAGAACATGAACTTCTGCAGGCAGGCGGAACCGTACTGGCCGGGGTATCCGGCGGGGCGGATTCCGTGTGCCTGCTTCTGTTGCTGAAAGAACTGGAGCCGGAGACCGGCGCGCGGGTCGCGGCGGTCCATGTGAACCACTGCATCCGCGGCGGGTCGGCGGACGCCGACGAAGCTTTCGTGCGGGCGCTCTGCGAGCGGATCCGCGTGCCCCTCACGGTCCGTACCGTCAATGTTCCCGCCCTCGCGAAAGACCGCGGCCTTTCGCTCGAGGAAGCCGGCCGCGAGGCCCGCCTGCGTGTCTTCGCGGAGGAAGCGGCGCGCCTGGGCTGCTCTGCCGCGGCGGTCGCCCACCACAGGGATGACGCTGCCGAGACCGTGCTGATGAACCTTCTGCGCGGGTGCGGGCCGGAGGGCCTGGCGGGCCTGCAGCCGAAGAGACCGCTGCCCCCGACGGAAGCCGGAGCCGCTCCCGGCGTCATGCTGATCCGTCCGCTCCTCTGCGTGACGAAGCGCGAGATCACTTCCTGGCTGGAAGCGCGCGGCGAGACCTGGCGCGAGGATGAGACGAACGCGGAGCCCGGCGCCTTTCGAAACCGGATCCGGCTGGAGGCATTGCCCCTGCTCGAGGAGATTCGGCCCGGCGCCGCGGAGAATATCCTGCGGCTTTCCGAGCTGGCGGAAGAGACCGCCGGCTTTCTGGAGCGCGAGGCCGGAGAGGTGTTCGCCCGGGCTCTGGAGGAGGCCTCCGGGGCTTCGGCGGCGGACGGAATGCCGGAAGCGCCCGGAACCGTGGCATTGGACGTGAAGCGCCTGCGCGAGGCGGATCCCGCGCTTCTTCCCTATGTGATCCGCACCGCCCTGGCGGAGTTTCGGGGCGACCTGCACGACATTTCTTCCGCGCATATCGACGCGGTGCGCGGGCTCATCCTGCGCGATACGGACGGGGCTGCGGACCTTCCCGGGACCCGCGTGCGGCGGACGGGCGGGAAGATCGTGTTCGCACCGCCGGAACCGCGCGGCCGGACAGCGGAGCACCCCGAAACGGATCCTCGCCGCGCCGCGGCCCTTCCGAACATGGAGTTTACGGTCCGCGACCGGCTTCCCGGCGAGATTTTCCCGGAAAATCCATATACGAAATGCTTCGATTATGATAAGATATCTCAGAATATCGTCATCCGCCGGCGGCTCCCGGGAGACTTCCTGGAGGTGAACGGCGGGACGAAACTTCTGCGGCGCTGGTTCATCGACGAAAAAGTCCCTGCCGGCGTCCGCGCGGACGTTCCCCTGCTGGCCGACGGCAGCCACGTCATGTGGATCGTGGGCGGGCGGATGAGCGACCGCTATAAAGTCGGGCCTGACACCCGGCGCATCTTAGAGGCAAGACTGACGGAACGCGAAACAGTCTCCGGTTCCGGACCGGAGGCCACCAGTCCCTCAGTAAAGGAGCAGTAAGTGAATAACGGTACGAGAAGATATCTGAGTTCGGGCCTGGTGTTCTTCGTGGTGCTGGTCGTGACGATGCTGATCACGTCCACCTTTTCGAGGAACCGCATAGGCCGGAATGTGATCAATGAAGTGACCTACGGGACCTTCGTCCAGGCGGTGGAGAGCGGGGATATCCGGAATGTGGAGATCGCCCAGAACTCCGAAGTGCCCACCGGTACGGTGACCTTCGTTTCGGGCGGCACGACGAACCGGGTGAACGTTTCCGACGTGAACGCAGTCGAAGCGATCCTCGCGGAGAACGAGGTCGATTTTACGCTGGGCGCGATCACGTCCGCTGCGAGCAGCATGCGGACGATCTTCCCGGTGATCATCATCGGCGGCGTGATCGTCATGATGGTCGTCATGATGAGCGTGATGATGCGCGCTCAGGGCGGCGTCGGCGGAAACCCGATGATGAACTTCGGGAAGTCGAAGGCGAAGATGGTCCAGGACGTCACAGAGTATGATTTTTCGAAAGTCGCCGGTCTGGACGAGGAGAAGGAGGCGCTGCAGGAGATCGTCGAGTTCCTGAAGTCTCCCGAGAAGTTTACCCGCGTCGGCGCGCGCATTCCGAAGGGCGTCCTGCTGGTCGGCCCTCCCGGAACCGGTAAGACCCTGCTCGCGAAGGCGGTCGCCGGTGAAGGCGGCGTGCCGTTCTTCAGCATTTCCGGTTCGGACTTCGTCGAGATGTTCGTCGGCGTCGGCGCGTCCCGTGTGCGCGACCTGTTCACCGAGGCGAAGCAGAACGCACCCTGCATCGTGTTTATCGACGAGATCGACGCGGTCGCGAGACGCCGCGGCACCGGCATGGGCGGCGGCCATGACGAGCGCGAGCAGACACTGAACCAGCTGCTGGTCGAGATGGACGGCTTCGGCGCGAACGAGGGCATCATCGTGATGGCCGCGACGAACCGCGTCGATATTCTGGATCCCGCGATCATGCGTCCGGGCCGCTTCGACCGGAAGGTCGGCGTCGGAAAGCCCGACGTGCGGGGCCGCGAGGAGATCCTGAAGGTCCACGCGCGGAATAAGCCTCTGGCCGAGGACGTGAACCTGGAGGAGGTCGCGCAGACCACCGCGGGCTTTACCGGAGCGGACCTGGAGAACCTCATGAACGAGGCCGCGATCGGCGCCGCGAAGCAGAACCGCGGCTACGTGAAGCAGGCGGATATTAATAAGGCGCTGATCAAGGTCGGCATCGGCGAAGAGAAGCGCTCGAAGATCATCTCCGAGAAGGATAAGCGCATCACGGCTTATCATGAGACCGGTCACGCGATCCTGTTCCACGTCCTGCCCGACGTGGGCCCCGTGCACATGGTCTCGGTCATCCCGACCGGCATGGGCGCCGCGGGCTACACGATGCCGCTGCCTTCGAAGGACGAGACCTTCATGACGAAGGGCATCATGCGCCAGAACATCATGGTCTCGCTCGGCGGACGCATCGCCGAGGAGCTGGTGCTCGAGGACGTTACGACCGGCGCGTCGCAGGATATTAAGCAGGCGACGAATATCGCCCGCGCGATGGTCACGCAGTACGGCATGTCGGAGAAGATCGGCATGATCAGCTACGGCGACGGCGACGAGGACGTGTTCATCGGCCTCGAGCTGGGCCAGGGCCGGAAGTACGGCGAGGACATGGCCGGCATGATCGACTCCGAGGTGAAGCGCATCATCGACGAGTGTTATGATGAGGCGAAGGACATCATTTCGCATAACATGGACGTGCTTCACGCGGGTGCGGAGCTCCTGATGGAGAAGGAGAAGATCACCGGCGCGGAGTTCGAGGCACTGTTCGGGAAGAATGAGCAGGCGGCCCTCCCGGAGGGCGCCGAGGCCGGTCCCGGCGCGGACGTGAGTCCGGAAGCATAATGTGATACTGCGGGGGCAGCGCCGGGCGCGCTGCCTTCGTGCATGAAACGGACAGGTCGAAGAGACAGGATGAGAGAGATCCGCATAGATCGCGAAGCCGTGTTTTCGGACGGGACGGGAAATTTCCGCAGTCCCGCTTTTTGTGACGCGGGCAGCCGGGTGCGGATCGCGCTGCGCACGGCGAAGGGAAATGTGATCACAGCCCGCCTGATCCTGCGCGCCGGCGGAGACGCCCGGACGGAGGAACGTCCGGCGCAGCCCCGGGTCATCTTCATGGACTACGAGCGGTCGGACGCACTGTTCGATCTCTTCACCTGCGAAGTCGAGGTCGGCGCGGAGCCGGTCCGCTATCATTTCCTGCTCGCTTCGACGGACGGCAGCGATCTGTGCTGTTACGGGCGGCGCGGCGTGTTCGAGCGTTCGCGGGGCGCGGATCCCTGCTGCGCGGAGGACGCCGGACAGGATCTCGAGATCATTCCCGGACTCTCCGTGCCGGAGTGGGCGCAGGGCCGCGTGTTCTACCAGATCTTCGTGGACCGCTTCGCGAACGGAGATCCGGACAATGACGTGCTGCCTTACGAATATCCTTACATCGACGGAAACTGGGCGAACGCGCCCGGGGCGCACGACACCTGCACGTTCGCGGGCGGCGATCTGCAGGGTGTGATCAATAAACTGGATTACCTGAAGGGCCTCGGGATCGGGGGCATCTATCTGAACCCGGTCTTCGTTTCGCCCTCGAGCCATAAATACGACACGCAGGACTACGACGCGGTCGATCCGCATTTCGGGCGGATCGTCCGGGACGAAGGCCCGCTCCCGCTGTCAGTGGCCGGCGAGCCGTCCGGAGACGCGCTCGCACGCTACCGCTGCCGCACGACGGTCCCGGAGAACCTGGAAGCCTCGAACGGGCTTCTGGCCGAACTGATCCGCGAGGCGCACGCGCGCGGGATCCGAGTGATCCTGGACGGCGTGTTCAATCACTGCGGTTCGTTCCATAAGTGGATGGACCGCGAAGGGATCTACGCAGGGGAGGAACCGCCCGGCGCGTACGGACATCCGGAGAGCCCGTACCGGGATCATTTCCGATTCGCGGAGGACGCCGCGGAGGATGACGCCGGCCCGCCGTTTGAAGGCGAGTACGAGGGTTGGTGGGGCTACGAGACATTGCCGAAACTGAACTATGAGGGGAGCCCGGCACTGCGCGAAGAGATCCTCCGGATCGCGAAGAAGTGGCTTTCGCCGCCCTACGACGCGGACGGCTGGCGCCTCGACGTCGCGGCGGATCTGGGGCACTCCCCGGAGTTCAATGCCTCCTTCTGGCGCAGCTTCCGCGCGGCCGTGAAGAGCGTCTCGCCGGAGAAACTGCTCATCGCGGAACACTACGGCCCCGCGGCCGACCGCCTGCGCGGCGACCAGTGGGACGGCCTGATGAACTATGACGGCTTTATGGAGCCCGTGAGCTGGTTCCTGACCGGCATGGACAAACACTCCGACACGAAGCGGGAGGAGCTCGAGGGTGACGCGGACGCGCTGTTTGCCGGCCTGCTCGGCCCGATGGACGAGGTCCAGGCGGGCCCCGTGTCCGTCATGATGAACCAGCTGTCGAATCACGACCATTCGCGCTTCATGACGCGCACGAACGGTGTGTGCGGACGCGTGGAGGACCTCGGCCCCGAGGCGGCTTCCGAGAACATCCGCCCCTGGGTCTACATGCAGGGGCTCATGATCCAGATGGTCTGGCCCGGCATGCCCGCGGTCTATTACGGGGACGAGGCCGGCATGTGCGGCTTCACGGATCCCGACGACCGCAGGCCCTACCCCTGGGGGAGCGAGGACCGCGAACTGATCGAGTTTCACCGCTACATGATCGGGCTGCGGGGGAACAGCCGGGCGCTCCGGCTGGGATCGACCGCGGTGCTGGCGTCGGAACCGGGCCTCGCGGCATTCGGCAGATTCACCGCGGAGGAGGCCTATGCCGTTGCGGTGTGCACCGGCGAGGCGCGGGATGTGACATTGCCCGTCCGCGTGCTCGGCGCTGCGGAAAGCTGCACCTGCGAGCGGCTGATGCTGACGGCTCCCGGCGGCTATAACGTAGGACATGTCTATGAAACGGTCACGGACGGAAAGCTGACTTTCCCGATGGAAAAAGGCTCCGCCGTGCTCTGGAGGATACGCATATGATGAACTTAAGTGATAAGAGAACGAAGAAGAAGCTGCGCATCGCGATTCTGGTTGTGGTCATCGTGCTGGTCGCCGCGATGGTCATTCCGATGGTGCTGCAGTATCTGATGTAAGCCCGTCTGATGTGCGCGGGTCTGCCCCGCGCGGGAACGGAGAAGCGATGATCAACATAGTTCTTCTGGAACCGGAGATTCCGCAGAACACGGGCAATATCGGGCGCAGCTGCGTTGCCACGGGCAGCCGCCTGCATCTGATCGGGCCGCTGGGCTTCCGGCTGGGCGAAAAAGAGATCCGCCGCGCCGGGCTCGACTACTGGAAGGATCTCGACGTGACGACTTACGGGAGCTTCGCGGATTTCCGCGCGCAGTACCCGGACGTGCGCCTGATCATGGCCACGACGAAGGCGCGCCGGAACCACACCGAGATCGAGTACGGCGAAGACTGCTGGATCATGTTCGGGAAGGAGAGTCTGGGGATTCCCGAGGAGATGCTGGTCGGAAACGAGGAGAACTGCGTGCGGATCCCGATGATCGGCGACACGCGCTCGCTGAACCTTTCGAACTCCGTGGCGGTGATCCTCTACGAGGCGCTGCGGCAAAACGGTTTTCGCGGACTGAATGAACGCGGTGAGCTCCACAGGCTTTCATGGGATTGACAGATCGTTTTCGGGGAGGACGCAATGTCGGCATTCTATACATTCCTCAAGGCAGGCGCGCGGGTGATCGGCTTTTCGAAGCCGCTGAAACGGAGCCCCGCGGAGATCATCGAGAAGTCCCGGCAGGAGAACCTCTGGCGCGGGCTTCCGGACCTGCACGATCCGGAGCTGGATATCCGGACGGAGAGCATTGACGGCCGTCCGCTTCTGTGCATGCGCCATAAGGACGGCGGCCGGAAGCTTATTCTGTATATCATCGGCGGCGGCATGGTGAAGGCGCCCCGGCACGAGGCGATCCTGCGCGCCGTGCGGATGGCGAAGGTGACCGGGAAGGACGTGTTCATCCCGTACTATCCGCTGTGCACGGATCATCCCGCGAGCGCGGCCTATGAGATGATCCTCGCGACCTACCGGCGGATCCTGCGGGACTACGCGCCGGAAGACGTCGCTCTTCTGGGCACTTCCTCGGGAGGAAACCTCGCTCTGGGGCTGATCGCGCACATGAACGCGCTCGGACTGGATCTGCCGAAGCCAGCGGTGATCTTCGCGCTCTCGCCGGCGACCTGCCCGGACAGCCGGGAGGAGTACCGCCTGATGAAGGCGCACGACCGTACGGATTTCATAATACCGGCGAAGTTCCTGCACACGCTTGAGAAGATCATGCGCCGCGGCAGCGACAGCGTGAAGGATTACATGGTCTATCTGAAAAAGGGAGACTACACTGGATGCCCGCCCGTGCGGCTGGTCTATGCGGATACCGAGACGCTCTACGGCGGCTGCCCCGGGATCGAGGCAGCGCTGAAGAAGTACGGGGTCCCGTACCAGAAGATCATCGGGAAAGGCATGTTCCACTGCTATCCGATCTATATGGCGCCCAGAGAGGCGCTGGAGGCGAATAACCGCCTGATGGAGCGGCTCGCGTCCTGCTGAGCCGCGCGCTGTGTTCCGCGCAGCGCCCCGTGCCGGCGGGCATGAAAAAAGCGCCGCCCGGAGGCGGCGCACGTCCGATCGATCGTCGTCCTCAGCCCGTTACGGCCTCGAAGTAGCCTTCGAGTTCTTCCGGCGTGGCGGTCAGTCCGGTGCCGAACCACCACTTCACCGCCTCCATGAACGCGCTGCAGTAGAAGTTGATATAGAAATCCTCGGGAAGCTCCTGCGGCAGACTGCCGGCGGGGGCTTTTTTCTGCGCTGCGATCACAGCCACCTGCTTCTTAAAATACGACCAGAACAGGTCCGCGCTCTCGCACGAAAAGATCCGCGTGTAACGGTCGCGGTCGTCCTTCAGGTGGTAGAGGATGTGGGTCAGCCGTGCGCGCAGGCCGTGGTCTTCCGAAAAATCATGCGAATGTTCGCGGCCGTGCGGCTCGAAAATATGCGCGAACAGCTCGTCGCAGGTCGCCATGAAGAGCGCGTCCTTCGTCTCGAAATGCGCGTAGAACGTGCTGCGCCCGATGTTCGCGCGGTCAATGATGTCGCTCACCGTGATCTGCTCGTAGCGCTTTTCCGCCAGGAGTTCCTCGAATGCCGTGAAGATCGCGTCGCGGGTCTTTTTAATGCGTCTGTCCATGATGTGCTCCTTTAAGAGATGATCAGCCGGTTTTGTTCGATTTCGGGCAATGCCGGCGTTTGTTCGTTATCGGTCAAAGCGGGCCGTTTGCGTCTGGCATCCCGGCCAGGAAACATTATATCATACAATCAATAAGAAACCGAACAATTTGTTTATAATTTTACAGAGTGATATATATGGCACACGCCGGAAAGTTAACGACAACCGCAAAAGCGATCCTCTGCGCGATCCTCGCCGCGGTGCTCTATGCGCTGCTGACGCCGGTCTCGAAACTCCTGCAGATCTCCGTTTCGCCCGTGGCGGAGGCGGGTCTGCTGTATCTGGGAGCGGGACTGGGAATGGCGGCGATTCTGGCCGTGAGGAAGGTGCGGGGCGGCCCGACGGCGGAAGGCCACGCGGCGGCGGGAGGCGCCGCGCCGCGGACGGACATGACTTCCGCGGGTGCGGTCTCCTCCGGCACGCTCTCCGCAGGTACGCTCTCTGCGGATCTGCGCTCTTCGGGCGCATTTTCGGGCAGGCTGCCCTCGCTTGGCCGCTCGGACGCCGGATATCTCATTGCCATGGTCGCGCTGGACATGGCAGCGCCCATCTTCCTGCTGCTCGGGCTGGCGCGGTCGACGCCCGAAAGCGTTTCCCTTCTGAATAATTTCGAGATCGTCGCGACCGCATGTGTCGCAGCCGTGTTCTTCCGTGAAAAGATCAGCCGGCGGCTGGCGGCGGCGATCGCGGTCATTACCTGTTCCTGCCTCATGCTGTCGCTGGACGGGGCTTCGGCGGTCACGTTCTCGCGGGGCGCCGTGTTCGTCCTGCTGGCCTGTGTGTGCTGGGGGTTCGAGAATAACTGCACGAGCCGCCTCTCGAGCCGCGACACATGTCAGATCGTGCTGATCAAGGGACTGGGCTCCGGCGCGGGCTCCCTGATCGTGTCGCGCGTCATCGGCGAACAGCTGCCCGGCCCGGCCGGCTGCCTGCCGGTGCTCGTGCTGGGTTTCCTCGCGATCGGGCTCAGCGTCTGGTTCTATGTGCGCGCCCAGAGCCGCATCGGCGCCGCGCGCACCTGCTCGTACTATGCGGTCGCGCCGTTTTTGGGCGTGCTGCTGGCATTGCTGATCTTCCGGGAACTGCCCGGAGCGATGTTCTGGGCGGCGCTGGCCATGATGGCGTTCGGCGTCTGGCTGAATGTGCGGGATGCGCGGATCGCGGATGCCGGTCCGCAGTGAGTTCCGGCGCCGGGTCTCTATAAGCGTTCCATGCCGCGGTGTGATCACCGCGGCTTTTGTTTGAACGCGGGCGGGATTTGAAGTATCATGCAACTGTACCGAAATCTGTCATATCACAGGGAGGACCGCAGCACATGAACGCACTGAAATACCCACATCTTTACAGTCCGATCAGGATCGGAAACCAGGTATTCCGAAACCGGATCTTCGCAGCGCCGACCGGCTGGATCGAATTGGACAAGGGCGGAAAGTATAACCGGGATGCGGCCTATTACTACGGCCGCAAGGCGAAAGGCGGCGCTGCCGCGGTGACGCTCGGCGAGTGCAACATCATGACGAGCGGAGCCGGCTTCGGCTACGCCGTGAAGCTGGACGAGCAGTTTTCGGGCGGTCCGTACATCCTCCACGGCATCTCAAGTGTGGTCGAGGAAGTGACCCGCTACGGCGCGGTGTGCTCCGCGGAACTGATCCATGCGGGCATGTACGCGGGCCGCTGGATGGATCCGCCGGCGCAGGCTTACGGTCCGGTGGAGTGCGACGACATTGACGGAAGGCATATCCTGCAGATGCCCGAGGAGATGATCTATGAGATCGCGGAGAAGTTCGCGAGCGGCGCGAAGTTCCTGAAGTCGATCGGCTTCGGCATGCTGATGGTGCACGCCGGACACGGATGGCTGCTGCACCAGTTTCTCTCGCCGGTCATCAACACGCGGACCGATCGCTGGGGCGGCCCGGACATCGAGAACCGCACGCGCTTCCTGCTGCTGGTCCTGGATAAGATCCGCGAGGCCGTCGGGCCGGGCTTCCCGATCGAGTGCCGCATCTCGGGCTCCGAGTGCTACGACGGCGGGTTCGACATCGAGACCGGCATCGCGGTCGCGAAGATGATCGACGGCCACTGCGACATCATCCATGTCTCCGCCGGCAGCCACGAGGTCGAGGAGGTCTTCACGGTCACGCATCCCTCGATGTTCCGCGAGGACGGGTGCAATGTTCGGTTCGCCGCGGCGATAAAGCCGCATGTGAAAAGATCCCTGGTCGCCACGCTGGGCGGCCTGGTCGAGCCGGCCCAGATGGAGGAGATCCTCGCATCCGGGAAGGCGGATATCGTCGAGATCGCACGTGGACTGATGGCGGATCCGGATCTGCCGAACAAATGCCGCGCGGGGAGAGAAGAGGACGTCACGAAGTGCATGCGCTGCCTGGCGTGCTTCTCGAACCTGATCCTGACCGGACATTTCCGCTGCGCGATCAATCCCGAGACCGGACGCGAACAGGAGGTCCTGCTCCCGGCGGCGGTGAAGAAGAAAGTCATGATCGCCGGCGGCGGCATCGCGGGCATGGAGGCGGCTGTTATCTGCGCGCAGCGAGGCCATGACGTGACCCTGTTCGAAAAGACCGGCCGCATGGGCGGGTCGCTCCGCTGCGAGGAAAACGTTCCGTTTAAGAAGCGCGTGAAAGAGTATATGGACCTGCAGGCGAAGCGGGTGTATGACGCGGGCGTCGACGTGCGCCTGAACACCTGCGCCACGCCGGAGGAGGCTGAGAAGCTGCAGCCAGACGTCATCATCTCGTGCCTCGGCGCGGAGTCGGTGAAGCTCCGTCTGCCGGGCATCGACGGGCCGAATGTGCTTTCCTGCGACGACGCCTATGTCACCCCCGAGAAGCTCGGCGGCAGCGTCGTGATCCTCGGCGCAGGCCTCGTGGGCCTGGAGCTCGCGGTCTACCTGAGCATGCTCGGAAAGAAAGTCTCCGTGATCGAAATGCTCGACCGTCCGAACGACGGCGGGAACTTCCAGCACATGAAAGGCCTGCAGGCCGAGCTGGACAAGTACGGAGTTGAGATCTCGTTCGAGACGCGCGCGGCGGAGATCGATGAGCGCGGAGTGGTCTGCGAGAAGGGCGGAGAGACCGTCCGGTTTGATGCGGACCATGTCATTTACGCGGTCGGCCGGCGGCCTGTCGTTGAAGAAACCTATGCATTGGCCGCGTGCGCGCCGGAGTTCTATCCGATCGGCGACTGCCTCGCGGCGAAGAACATCATGAACGCGACCAGCCAGGCATATAAGGTCGCGGCCGCGATCTGAAGGAGCGAAACAGCACGGGCTTTTCGCGAAACGCGCCGGCGGCAGGCATGGCCCCGGAACGGAAAAGGAGACGTACCATGTACCAGTATGAGAGATATTTCGTCCGCGCGGGCGCCTGCCCGGTCATGCGGTTTGACACGGTTCCGGCGGACGCGGTCCGGCCGGTCGTCTGCAT
>JAFWDI010000018.1 GCA_017513125.1 Lachnospiraceae bacterium
CCCATTCTTTTAAAGAAGTAAGACCCCTTGAAGACGACGAGGTAGATAGGGCAGAGGTGGAAGCGCAGTAATGCGTGCAGCTGACTGTTACTAATCGGTCGAGGGCTTGATCTCATAAGACTCTGTAGAGCTTGTGGCTTTCCTCTGTATGCGGTTTTGAAGGCGCGAAAGGAATATTCCTCGATAGCTCAATGGTAGAGCATTCGGCTGTTAACCGAAGGGTTGTAGGTTCGAGTCCTACTCGGGGAGCGAAAAGATCCGGTCATGCCGGATCTTTTTTTGTGCCTTTTTCCTGCATGACGCCTGCATAGCATCTGCATCCAAATGCTAACGATATCCTCAAGTTTCCCGAAGTTTCATCCATTCGTCACATTTTTATTGTATAATGCACTGGTATGTGTCTGAACAGACCAGGGAGGAGTACAACATGTCTTTATTGAACAGAAAAATTCTTCGCGGCGCGGTGTGTGCCGGACTGGCGGCGGTGCTGGCATGGTCCCTGACCGCCTGCGGCGGCAGCGGCTCGGGCTCGGGCGGCAGCAGCAGCGGCGAGCACGATCTCGCCGCCCGCGATTACAGTGAGTATATGACGCTCGGTGAGCACTCGGGCATGGATATCGAGGTGGATCCGCTGATGCCGGTCACCGATGCGGATATTCAGGACCAGATCAATATGATACTGGATAGCATGTCTACGCCGGAGCGCATCACGGAGGGCGTTACCGCCTCGGGCGACCAGATCGACATGGACTTTACCGGCTATCGCGACGGCGAGGCTTTCGAAGGCGGCAGCGCGCAGGGCTACCAGTACACGATCGGCAGCGGACAGTTTATCGAGGATCTCGACACGCAGCTGGTCGGCCTGACCGTCGGAGAGACGTATGATCTGGAGTGCACTTTCCCGGAAGATTATCACAGCGAGGATCTGGCGGGCGTCACCGTGACGTTCGCGGTGACTGTGAACGCGATCCTGGGCGATCTGCAGGTGCCGGAGTGGACGGACGAGCTGGCGGCGGAGTATTCCGGCGGGCAGTATACGACGACTGCGGATTATGAGGCGCATGTGCGCGAAGATCTGGAGGACAGCGCGTCGACCACGCAGCATCAGCAGTATATCGAGAACGTGTGGAACGCGGTGATGGAAAACTGCGACATTCAGGGTCTCCCCGAGGACGAAGTGACGGCGGCGCAGGCGTTTTATTATGACAATGTCGTGAACTACTACACGGATTTTGCCGCGCAGTACGGTATGGATCCGGAGGAGACGGAGCTGAGTGAGATTCTCGAGATGTTCGGGACGACCGAGGAGGATCTTCAGGAGTACGCGCGCTCCATGGCGGAGTCGGAAGTGCGCTCGTTCATGATCGCGAACATGATCTGCATCGCGGAGGATATCGAGCTGGATGAGGATGACTACACCGCGCAGATGACAGAGGACGCGACGACCTACGGCTATGCCTCGTTCGAGGACTTCGAGGAGCAGGCAGGCCGCGGCTATCTTACCGACACGTATAAGTACACGCTGGTCCTGGAGTGGCTGCAGGAAAATAATAACATGGTGGAACGCGCTCAGGCAGAGCAGGAGACCGCTGCGGAGACGCCGGCCGCCTGACGGATCAGAGCGGTCCCGGCAGATCGGCGCGCCTGACGCGCCGGCGGATCAGCGGTCCATCGCGGCGGGAAATTCCGACAGCAGCTCGTCGCGCAGGATCCTCAGAACTTCTTCGAGCCGGTCGCAGTCCGAGGGCGTGAAACGCTCGCGGATCCGCTCGGAGAACGAAGCCAGAAAGTCTTTCGAAACTTCCTGGTACTGGAAGTATTTCGATGTCGGAACCAGATGATATTCACGGCGGTCCTCTTCGGACCGCTTTTTTTCGAGCACGCCTTTTTCCACGAGGCGGTTGATCTTATAGACCGCGTTCGGCGCGGAGATGCCCATGAACTGGGCGAATTCATTGACCGTAGGGCCGTCCAGCGCGTGGATGACCTCGAGCGAGATCGTGTCTGCCAGCGACAGGTCGGACAGCCCTCCGGGGTAACCCAGCAGGATCTCGCGGAAGAACAGCGAGCGCATGCGCATGTAGGTCTCCTCGAGCACGCGGTCCAGTTCGGGGCGCACGGGTTCCGCCGGGGGAGTCAGCTTCCCGAAGCGGATCTCACCGGGCTGGGCGATCTTTTCTTCAAACGATCTTTCTTCAGAAATCAATGACATCTTTCAGATTCTCCAGGTCTGCGAGCGTCTCGCAGGGAATCGTGCGAATATCCGGGACGGTCTTCCGGATGAAGCCGGAGAGAGCCTTCCCGGGCCCGATCTCGATGACCGTGTCCACGGACAGTTCCGCGAGCCGGCGGATGGTCTCTTCCATTCGGACCGGCGACTGCACCTGCCGGACCAGCAGCTCGGGAATCGAGAGGTCCTCGGGCTTTTCGCGCCCCAGACAGTTAAACAGCACCGGCACGCGCAACTCGCCGAACGTCTCGCCGCGGAAACGTTCCGCCAGCGCCGATCCGGCGGGCGACATCAGTTTGGTGTGGAAGGGACCGCTGACGTTCAGCGGCAGGCAGCGCCGCGCGCCCGCTTCCTTCGCGCGTTCGGCCGCGCGCGCGACGGCGGCGGCATGGCCCGATATGACGATCTGGCCCGGGCAGTTATAATTCGTGGCCTGAACATGTCCGAGGCCGCATTCCGAGACTTCGGCGCAGATCGCTTCGAGCGTCTCCGCGTCCAGGTTCAGCACGGCCATCATGCCGCAGTCGATTCCTTCGGCGGCCTGCGCCATGGCTTTCCCGCGGAACGCGACGAGCCGCACCGCCTGCACCGGGTCAAAGACGCCGGCCGCCTGCAGCGCGGAGTACTCGCCGAGGCTGAGCCCCGCCGTGATATCCGGGCGGATCCCGCGATCCTCGAGCAGCCGCGTGACGCCGGCGGCGAACGCGACCATGCAGGGCTGCGTATACTCGGTCCGGTCAATGAGCCCATCCGGGTCCTCGAAGCAGACCGTCTTCAGATCGAAATCCACGGCTTCCGCGCATGCGTCGAACACCTCGCGGAAGGCCGGCCGGCCGTAAAGATCGGCCCCCATGCCGGCATGCTGGCTGCCCTGTCCGGCGTACATAAATGCAAGCGCCATTATTTCGTGCCTCCTTAAACTGTCAGGGACGCCCGCGCCGGATCAAAGATCCTGCTCGATGTCCAGGTTAGTCAGATAACGTTTTCCCATCGCGGCGAACTTTTTGCAGCGATGCGCCGAAAGCGCGGAACCGTTCATGTCTTCGTAAAGCTGGAGATGACGGCTGATCGCGCTGTCCAGTTTCTTAAAGACCGCTTTCGGGTGCTCGTGAGCGCCCCCTGCGGGTTCTTCGATGATCTCGTCGATAACGCCCATCTCCAGCAGGTCGGCGGCGGTGAGCTTCATGACTTCGCTCGCCTCGGCGCTGCGCGACGCGTCTTTCCAGAGCACGGCCGCGAAGCCCTCGGGCGAAAGCACGGAGTATACCGCGTTTTCCAGCATGAGGACGGAGTTTCCCATGGCCAATGCCAGCGCCCCGCCGCTGCCGCCCTCCCCGGTGATCACCGAGATGACCGGGACGCGCAGGCGGCTCATGCGCGCGAGGGAACGCGCGATCGCATCGCCCTGGCCGTGCGCCTCCGCCTCGAGCCCGGGGTAGGCTCCGGGCGTATCGATAAATGTGATGACCGGGCGCTGAAACTTCTCGGCCTGCGCCATCAGCCGGCCGGCCTTGCGGTAGCCCTCGGGCGAAGGCATGCCGAAATGGTAGCGCAGGTGTTCGTCGAGGTTGCGGCCCTTCCGGTGTCCGATCACAGTCACCGGTGCCCCGTGGAACATCGCCACTCCGCCCAGTACGCTGCCGTCCTCGCCGCAGAGACGGTCGCCCTTCATCTCGAAGAAGTCGTCAAAAAGCGCGTCGATAAACTCCGCTGTTCCGGGGCGCCCGGCATGCCTGGCCAGCGCGACCCGCTCGGCGGGAGTCAGATTCGGTTTTGCGTCTTTCTTTCCGGCCATGTTTCGTTTCCTTGAATCAAATTCATTTCAGGTCGGGCTCGGGGTCGATCTGCTTCGCGATGAAGCGGTCGTCCGAGGCGTCAGCGGATACCGCGGAATCCGCGTCGGCATCCGCATCAGCGGAACGGTCCGCGTCCCGTGCGGCAGTCCGGTCCGTAAAGTTCTGCTCCTTCGAGCGGTCCTTCCCGCCGGGCAGGAAGTTCGTGATCGAGCGCGAGGGCGCCTGCGAGCGGTAGCCGTGCAGCTTCAGCAGCTGCGACAGCGCCTTTTTCAGGTCCTTTCGCTCGACGATCGCGTCGAGGAAGCCGTGCTCCAGCATGAATTCCGCGCTCTGGAAGCCCTCCGGGAGCTTCTCGCCGAGCGTCTGCTCGATCACGCGGGGGCCGGCAAATCCGATCAGCGCTCCGGGCTCCGCCAGAATGACGTCGCCCAGACTCGCGAAGCTCGCGGTCACGCCGCCGGTCGTCGGGTGTGTGAGTACGGAGATGAACAGCCCGCCGTTCTCGGAGAACTGCTCGACCGCGGCGGCCGTTTTCGCCATCTGCATCAGGGAGAGGATCCCCTCCTGCATCCGGGCGCCGCCGCTCGCGGAAAAGATGATCAGCGGCAGGTCGCGCCTGTCCGCGTATTCGATGAGGCGGGCGATCTTATCGCCGACCGCCACGCCCATGCTTCCCATCAGAAACCGGCTGTCCAGCACGCCGACCGCCGCGGGGATCCCGTCGATCCGCCCGACGCCCGTGAGGACCGCCTCATGGATCTTAGTCTTCTCCGCCGCCGCGCGGACTTTCTCCTGATATTCCGGGAAATCCAGCGGGTCCGTGGAGACGATGCCGCCGCCGAGTTCCTTGAACGAATCCTTATCCACGGTCAGGCGCACGCGCCGCTTCGCACCCAGCGTCAGATAGTGCCCGCAATGCGGGCAGACGTAGAAGGTGCTCATGAGCTTCTTCTTTTCGATCGTCGCCTGACAGGCAGGGCAGGTCTTCTGCTTATCCGGGTTTGGCCGGCGCAGCTGTTTCAGGCTCTGGAGAGCCTGTTTTCGCTTTTCAAATGCGTTCAGGGGGTTCGCCATGATCCGTCCTCATTACCGGCGCTCACGTGCCCGTTCGAGCATGCGCTCAAAGTTCTTTTCCAGGAATCCCGTGTCATAGTGCCCGCGCACGAAGTCGGGGTGGTGCAGGATCTGATGCATCAGGTCTGCGGTGTGGACAGGCCCGAGGATCACCAGCTCCTCGAGCGCGCGGCGCATCCGTTTCATGCAGTCTTTCCGGGTGGGTGCGCTGCAGATGATCTTCGCGATCAGCGAGTCGTAGAACGGCGGAATCTCACAGCCGTTGAACAGCGCGCTGTCGACGCGGACGCCGCAGCCGCCGGGGAAGTGCAGGAACGAGACCGTGCCCGGGCTGGGCCGGAAATCGTTCATGGGATCCTCGGCATTGATCCGGCACTCGATCGCGTGCCCGCGGATCACGACGTCATCCTGCCGGAAGCTCAGGGGAAGTCCCTGCGCGATCCGGATCTGTTCCCGGACCAGGTCAATGCCGGTCACCATCTCGGTGACTCCGTGTTCGACCTGGATGCGGGTGTTCATCTCGATGAAATAGTAGCGGCCGTCCCGATCCGTCACGAACTCAACGGTGCAGGCGTTCACGCAGCCGGCCGCGCGGGCGGCGGTCAGGGCCGCGGCGCTCATCTCCCGGCGCAGTTCCGGGCTCAGGGCGCAGGAAGGCGCCTCCTCGATGAGCTTCTGGTTCCTCCGCTGAACGGAGCACTCGCGGTCTCCCAGCTGGACAATGTTCCCGTGGGCGTCAGCGAGAATCTGAAATTCGATGTGTCTGGGGCTCTCGATCTGCTTTTCGAGGTAGAGCTCCCCGTCCCCGAAGCAGGCGACCGCCTCGGCGCGCGCCTCCTCGAAGAGTTCCGGCAGCTCATCCGGGCCGTTCACACGCCGGATCCCGAGCCCGCCGCCTCCGGCGGAGGCCTTGATCAGGACCGGCCAGCCCACGGCTTCCGCGATCCGCAGCGCCTCGTCCGCATCGGCGACCGGTCCGTCGGATCCCGGCACCACCGGGACGCCGGCGGCTTTCATCCGCGCCCGGGCTGCGGCCTTCCGGCCCATCTCCCGGATCACTTCCGCGGGCGGCCCGATAAAGGTCAGTCCGGCCGCCTCGCACGCCTCGGCGAACTCCGCGGATTCCGCGAGAAATCCGTAGCCGGGGTGGATGGCCTGACAGCCGGTCGCGAGAGCGACGGTCAGCAGCGCCTCCGTGTTCAGATAGCTGTCAGCGGCGCGGGCCGGCCCAATACAATAAGCGTGCTCCGCCAGCTGGACCGGAAGCGAGTCCCTGTCCGCCTCGGAACAGACGATCACAGGGGCTATATCCAGTTCGCGGCAGGCACGCTGTACGCGCAGGGCGATCTCTCCGCGGTTCGCGATCAGAACACGGCGAAACATGCGGTCACGCTTTCGTGTAACGGATCAGCGCTTCTCCGTAAGAGACGACGGAGGCGTCCTCTGCCAGGATCTCGAGGATCAGGCAGTCGCAGGGCGCGGTGATCTCGTTCATGGTCTTCATGGCTTCCACCAGACACAGGGTCCGGCCGGCCTCCACGCGGGAGCCGGGCGTCACGTAAGGCTCGGCGCCGGGCTCCGGGGACGTGTAGAACGTTCCCGCGAGCGGGGAGACAATGACGTCGGACCCGGGTTCCGCCTTTCCGTCTTCATCCGCGGCCGGCGTGTCGGCCGGAGCGGGAGCGGCAGCGGAAACCGGCCCGCCGGGCCACAGGGGCGCGGGCAGGGGCGGCGCCATGACCGGAGCGGGAGGGGCTTTCTGCAGTTCCAGCGAGAAGTCCTCACACTCCAGCTTCATGGAATAAAGGCTTCCGGACTCGAAGCGGTCCATCAGCTCATAGATCTCTTCTTTATTCATTACGGTTCTCAGGGAAGCTTTATGCCTCAAAGGTACTCTTCGACCAGGGCCAGCAGATCACCCACGGTCTTAATGCTCTCCAGCGCCTCGTCCGGCACGGAAATGTCGAACTCTTCCTCGACTGCCATGACCATCTCGACGGCATCGAGCGAGTCGGCTCCCAGATCCTCGGTGAAGGTGGCTTCGGGGACGATCTGTGCGGGATCGATGCTCAGCTGATCTGCGATGATATCACGGACTTTTTCAAAGTTATCCATTTTGGTCTCCTTTTTCAAACAGCGATATACCGGCCGGCAATTAATTAAAAAAATTTAAATATCGGCCACAAGTACTTTATATTAATAATATCGGCCGATGTCAATGTGAATATCCACGGACTGGCGGGAGAAAAATCTGCCCGGGCATGGTAATATTACACAGGAACCGCCTTCGGCGGGGAGAAGGCTGCCCGAAAGGGGAGAAGACGGCCCCGCAGGCAGACGCCGGCCGTCGGTGTTTTTGACGGCGGCGCGCGGAAAAGGAGTCGAGATGGCGAAACGAATCGTAAGCGGAATACTGGCCCATGTGGATGCGGGGAAGACCACCCTGCTCGAGGCCCTGCTCTATGAGAGCGGGACCGTCCGCAGCCCGGGCAGCGTAGACCGGAAAAATTCCAATCTCGACACCTGGACGCAGGAGAAGGACCGCGGCATCACGATCTTCTCGAAGCAGACGGTCCTGAATTTCGGGGGAGTCGAGTTTTCGTTCCTGGATACGCCGGGACACGTGGACCTCTCGGCGGAGACCGAGCGGACCCTGGCGGTACTCGACGCCTGCGTGCTCGTGATCGACGCGACCGCGGGGATCAAGGAACATACCCGGACCCTCTGGAAGCTGCTCGAGCGGCATCGGATACCGGTCTTTCTGTTCGTAAACAAGATGGACCGGAGGGACGCGGATAAGGAGGCGGTGCTGGCATTGATCCGGAGGACTCTGAGCCGGGACTGCGTCGACTTCTCGGAGGACCGCGACCCGGAGGCCTGGACCGAAGCGGCGGCTTCATGCCGGGAAGACCTGCTGGAGGCGTATCTCGAGGGAACGCTCGACGCGGATCCGGACGGGGGATTCGGTCCGTTCGGGGCGGAGACATTGTCCGAACTGATCGCGGATCGGCTGCTGTTTCCGGTGTTTTTCGGGTCGGCCCTTAAGATCACGGGCGTGCGGTATTTCGCGGAGACCATGGCGGCGCTCGTCCGGCCGCCCGTCTACGGAAAGGAGTTCGGAGCCCGGGTCTATAAGATCTCGCGGGATCCGGCGGGCACGCGGCTTGCCTGGCTGAAAGTCACCGGCGGAACACTGACCGCGAAGATGCGCGTGGGCGACGACAAGGTCGAACAGATCCGGGTCTATGCCGGGACGAAATACGAAACTTTGCCGCAGATGGAGGCCGGCGGTGTATGCGCGGTCTGCGGCCTGGCGGGAGTGCGGGCCGGAGACTGCCTCGGGGCGGAAGCCGGCGGGGACGGGGCGATCCTGACTCCCGCGATTCGCTGCGACCTGATCCTGCCGGAGGGAACGGACGCGCCGCGCATGATGGAGGACCTCATGATACTCGCGGAGGAGGAACCCATGCTGGCCCCCGAGTGGGTCGAGGAGACGGGGAGCATCCGCGTGAGCTTCATGGGGCAGATCCAGACCGAAGTGGTCGCGTCGCTGATCGAGGAGCGCTTCGGCGTGAAGGTCGGCTTCGGGCCGGGAAAGATTATTTACAGGGAGACGATATCCGAGCCGGTGCTCGGAGCGGGTCATTTCGAGCCGCTGCGGCACTATGCCGAAGTGCGGCTGCTGATCGAGCCCATGCCGGCCGGGGCGGGGCTGTCGTTCGAGAGCCGGCTAAGCACGGACGTGCTCGCGGGTCACTGGCAGCGGCTGATCCTCGGGCAGCTCGCGTCCGCGCGGCTGAAAGGCGTGCTGACTCGGTCTGAGTTTACGGACGCGAAGATCGTTCTGGTCGGAGGAAAAGCGCACCCGAAGCACACGGAAGGCGGCGATTTCGGGCAGGCAGCCCGGCGAGCTTTCCGGCAGGCGCTGATGAAAGCCGCGGCGAAAAACTGCGCCGTGCTGCTGGAACCGTGGTATGATTTCCGGGTGGAGCTTCCGCAGACGAACGTCGGGCGGGCGCTGAACGATCTTCAGAATATGGGAGCGCGGTTCGAGGGACCCGAGATCGAGGGTCCGGCCGGCCGCGCGGCGCCCGGGGACGGCGCGCACGCGGAGGAACTGACCGCGGTCATCACCGGGAGCGGCCCGGCGGCGGGTCTCGGAAATTACCAGCAGGAGCTGACCGCTTACAGCGGCGGGCGCGGCAGGATCGACTGCGTGCCTGCGGGGTTCGCGCCCTGCGCGGACGCGGAAGCCGTGATTGCGGAACGTGGGTACGACCCGGAGAGCGACCGCAGAAACCCGGCAGACTCGGTCTTCTGCACGCACGGGTCCGGCTATACAGTCCCGTGGTGGGAAGCCGATGAGAAGATGCACACGCCGGAACCGCGGATCCTGGTGGACGGTTCTGTGGAAACTCCGGGAAACGACGTGGAAAACCGGTCGATTCCCGTGGAAAACCCGGGAACGGCTGTGGAAAATGCCGCGCCGGCGAAGAACAGTTATGACGCGGGCCGCGCGCTCGACGCGGAACTCGAGGCGATATTCCGCCGCACCTACGGATCGAAGAGCGGGTCCGGAAACAGCCCGGACGGAGCCGGCGGCGGGAAGTCCGGAAGCATCCGGAGCACGTCCTACGGCAGCGTTACCTACGGCCGCATGGGCGCGGGCGACAGTCTGGACGTGCGGGCCGCGCAGGCGAAGACGAATACGAAGGCGTCGGTCGAGGCATTGCGCGCGGGGACCGGCGGGGCGCCGGCCCGGAAAGAGTATCTGCTGGTCGACGGCTACAACGTCATCTTCGCCTGGGACGAACTGGCCGAACTCGCGCAGACGAACGTCGACGCGGCACGCATGCGCCTGGCCGAGGAGCTCGCGAATTACCGCGGCTTCCGCGGATGCTCGGTGATCCTGGTGTTCGACGCCTACCGCGTGAAGGGGCATCAGACCGAGTATGTGCGGTGGCACGGCATTGACATCGTCTACACGAAAGAAGCGGAGACCGCGGATCAGTATATCGAGAAGACCGCGCACGATATGTCGAAAAAGTACGCGGTGACGGTCGCGACGTCGGACCGCCTCGAACAGATGATCATCTTCGGGGAGGGCGCGTCCAGACTCTCGTCGCGGGAACTGCAGGCCGAGATCGCACGGGCGAAGGGCCGGATCCGCGAGCGGATCGAGGAAGAGCGCGGGCCGGATCCGAAGCGGCGGCTGCTGGACGAAGCGGAGCTGGCCGACGCGGACACGGAAGAATCATAACTGCCGGCCGGCAGCGGTCGGAAGAGAGGAAATATCATGCTGAGAATCGAACATCTGACGAAACGTTTCGGAGACCACACCGCGGTGGACGACCTGTCCCTGCATATCGCGCGCGGCGAGATCTACGGATTTATCGGCCACAACGGCGCCGGAAAGACCACCACGCTGCGCTCGGTCGCGGGCATCCAGCAGTTCGACGCGGGCGAAGTCCTGATCGGAGGGACGTCGATCGCGGCCGACCCGCTGGCCTGCAAGCGCCGGATGGCCTACATCCCGGACAACCCCGATCTGTACGACTACATGACGGGCATCAAATATCTGAACTTCATCGCGGACGTGTTCGGGGTCAATGCCGACGTGCGCCAGGCGCGCATCCGCGACTACGCGGCGCGCTTCTCGCTGACCGACGACCTCGCACAGCCGATCGCCGCGTATTCCCACGGCATGAAGCAGAAGCTCGCGATCATTTCGGCCTGGCTTCACGAGCCCGAGCTGATCCTGATGGACGAGCCGTTCGTCGGTCTGGACCCGAAGGCTTCGCATCTGCTGAAGGAGATGATGCGTGAACTCTGCGACCGAGGCGGCGCGATCTTTTTCTCGACGCACGTGCTTGAGGTCGCAGAGAAACTCTGCGACAAGGTCGCCATCATCAAGCAGGGCCGCCTGATCCGCTCGGGTACGATGGATGAGGTCAAAGGCGACGCCTCTCTCGAAGAGGTGTTTCTGGAACTGGAGGGAGACTGATGCTGAAGGTCCTTCTGAAAAAACAGCTGACGGAGATCTTCCGGGGGCATTACTACGACGCGAAAAAGAACACCGGCCGCTCGCGCAGCGCGGTGATCGGGCGCTTCATCGCCTATTTCGCCGTCATGGGCGGTGTGCTCGGCGGCTGCTTCACCTTGTTGTCGTCTTTCCTCTGCCCGCCGCTCGCCGCGGCCGGTGCGGGATGGCTCTTTTACGCCATTATGGGCATGATCGCGGTCATTCTCGGCGCGTTCGGCAGCGTGTTCAGCACGTATTCGACACTTTATCTCGCGAAGGACAACGACCTCCTGCTCTCCATGCCGATCCCCGTGCAGGACATCATGATCTCGCGGCTTCTGTCCGTGTACCTGATGGGTCTTTTGTACTCCGGAACGGTCATGGTCCCGGCGTTTCTCGTCGCGGGCGCGAGAGGCATGGGGCCGGCGGGCGCCGTCGGCGGATTTCTGCTGTGGATCCTGATCTCGATCTTCGTGCTCGTACTGTCCTGCCTGCTGGGATTCGGTGTGGCGAAGGCGAGCCTGAAGCTGAAGAATAAGAGCATTACCCGCGCGGCGTTCGCGCTCGTGTTCATCGCCGCGTATTATCTGATCTATTTCCGTGCCCAGATCGTGCTGCGCGAGCTGATCGACCGCGTGTCGGCCGGGGGCGTCACGGTCAGCGGCCCGGCGTGGATCCTCTACGGGTTCGGCCGGGCGGGCGAGGGACGTCCGCTGCCGCTGCTGCTCTGCGCGGCGGTCGTCCTGGTGCTGTTCTTCGTGACCTGGACGGTCCTGAAGCGCACGTTCCTGGATATTGCGACCGCGTCGGGCGCGACAGGAAAGGCAGTGTACCGTGAGCGCCGGACCGAACAGAAGAGCGTGGCGCGCACGCTGCTTTCGCGGGAGTTCGCGCGCTTCACCGGAAGCTCGAACTATATCCTGAACTCCGGCATGGGAAGCATTCTGCTGATCGTGCTCGGAGTCGTGCTGCTGATCAAGGGCGGCGCGGTCATCGATGTGATGAGCTCGATGTTTACGGGCGGAGCGGCTTCCGCGGATCCCGCCTCCGTCGGAGCGGCGGCGGTGATCATGTGCGCGGTGATCTGCCTGGCCGCGGCGGTGAACGACACGGCCGCGCCGTCGGTCTCGCTCGAGGGAAATACGCTGTGGCTCGTGAAGTCATTGCCCGTGACGACGATGCAGATCCTGACCGCGAAACTGAAGATGCAGATGATCCTGACGGGCATCCCGGCCCTGTTCTGCGCGGTCTGCGCGGTCGTAAGGCTCCAGATCGGCCCGGCGGAGAAGGTCCTGTTCGTCGTTGTCTGCGCGCTGAACGTCTGTATGCACGCGCTCTGGTGCCTGATCATGGGCCTGTCGCGGACGAACCTGAACTGGACGCACGAGATCGTCGTGATCAAACAGAGCCTGAACGTGTTTCTGGCCATGCTGGGCGGCTGGATCTGCGCCCTGGTGCTGGGCGGGGGGTTCATGCTGATCGGCCGGATCGTCGGAACGGCGGTCTACCTGGCGCTGGCAGCCGCGGTCTGCGTGGTCCTGTCGCTGATCCTGTTCTCGTGGATCCGGACGCGCGGAGTGAAGATCTTCGACGCGCTTTAAACCGCGCGGCCCGCGGAACGCGCGAATAACGTATGCGGAAAAGCCGTTTCCTTCCGGGGAAGCGGCTTTTTTGGGAAATTCTTAATATCGATTTGACGGATTTTTGGTTTTTCTTTGCTGTATTGGTATTATAATTGGATTAAGAATGACTTAAAATCACTCCGCGGAGAGGAGTATTGTTAGAAGGAGGATAGAAAAGATGATCACTGCACGTGAGAACATCCTGAAGGCATATCGACATGAGAAGCCTTATTGGGTCCCGTCGCAGACGACGGATCAGGACACCTGCATTCCTTCCTGCCTTGAGGAGGGACCTACCGGCCTCGGCATTACCGAGGACGGCTGGGGCGTGCACTGGGTGCTGGATCCGAGCCAGCCCGGTCCGTTTCCGGATGAGAGCTTTCAGGTCCTGACGTTTGACGAGCTGGAGGACTGGAAAGAAAAGGTGGTCTTCCCGGATCCCGAGAAGTACGACTGGGAAGCGGCCGCCGCGAAAGATACCGCGGGCTGGGACCGGGAGAATAAGATCTCTTCTGTCATTATCGTGAACGGCATGCTGGAGCGCATGAACGCTCTGATGGGCATCGAGGATTCGATCACGGCGATCATGGCGGACCCGGAGGACGCGTTCGATCTGCTTTCCGCGATCGCGGACCAGAGGATCGGTTATCTGAAGAAGATCGCGAAGTATTATAAGCCGGATAAGATCCAGTTCCATGACGACTACGGCGCGGTGGACCGCCTGCTGTTCCCGCCGGATGCGTGGCGTGAGGTCATTAAGCCGAACCTGAAGAAGGTCGTCGATGCCTGCCACGACCTCGGCATGATCTATGAGCATCACTCGTGCGGCTTCATCCGCCCGCTGATTCCGGACTTCATCGAGTTGGGCATCGACGCCTGGAACCCGGTGCAGTTCACGAACGATCCGAAGGCGCTCCTGGAGGAGTACGCCGGAAAGCTCACGTTCGTCGGAGGCTTCGATAATCTGCACATCCTCGACCGTATCGGTGCGACGTATGATGAGAAGTACGCGCACATGCTGGAGATGATGGAAACGCTGGAGCCTTACGGCAGCTGGGTGGCGCAGCCGTCCCTGATCGATATGGCTTCGACGGAAGCCCTGATCGACTCGCTGTATAAGGTAAACGCACCGCTGATGGAGGCTGTCGGCATCGAGGCGAAGCGCCCCGAGAACTATCGGACCGAGTCCGTGTACGACACCGCCGAAAACATCGGAGATAAGTAAAAGGACCCCGAAGGGTCCTGAAGGATCAGCTGCGGAACAGACGCCACATCTGTTCGAGGACGC
>JAFWDI010000019.1 GCA_017513125.1 Lachnospiraceae bacterium
AACGGAGTGGCGCCTGATTACAGCCTGAGCCGTGAGCCCGGCCAGGATGTGGACGAGTACGCGATCACGGTGACGGCGGAAGCGAGTGCGAACCCGAACTACACGATCACGACGACGCCCGGAACGTTCACGATCACGCCGAAGGCGGTCACGATCACCGCGAAGGATGCGGGCAAGATCTATGACGGAACTGCACTGACGCAGTTGCAGTTCACGGTGAGTGCACGTGCGGAGACCGATACGCACACCTTCACAGTCGTGATGACGGATACCAGTACGATTACTTATGTCGGCACGCAACCGAACGTGATTGCGACGGTAGACGGCGTGGAAGTTGAGACTGGCGTAGCGACGGCGATCGGGAACTACATGGTGACAACGGCGAATGGAACGCTGACGATCTCGGATGAAGGTGTTCCTGCGAATCTTGTCGTGACAAAATCTACTCAGGACAGTGGTGTTGATCTTGGCAAGCAAGCCACCTTCACCATCACGGCCACCAATATCTATGCGACGGCACAGACCATCACCCTTTCTGAGATCGAAGGAGTGACGCTGGCGCAGAGTACATTTGAGGATGTCGCACCCGGTGGAACGGTTAGTACTACTGCTACTTATACCATCACCGAGGCCGATATTCTGGCCGGCAAGTTTACAAATACTGTTACAGCTGCTGTTGGCAATATCGAAAGGACTGCCTCAGAAGTTGTGACGACGGCTGCTCCGAACGGCCACCTGACTGTCACGAAGGTCACAACGAGTGAGACGCCGACAGACGGTTATGCTCTGGGAGATGAGATCACCTATGAGATCACGGTTGCCAATGATGGTAACCTGACGATCACCGACATCACGGTGACGGATGAGCTGACCGGCGACGAGTGGACGATCGCGTCCCTGACGCCCGGAACTGACAAGACCTTCGAGGCGAGCTACACCGTGACCGAGACTGACATCCTGGCAGACGAAGTCGTGAACGTCGCGACGGCGACAGGCACGAGCCCTGATCCGGACGAGCCGGAAGTCCCGGTGACGCCGGGTGAGGATCCGGAGCCGACGGAAGACCCGGAAGGCCATCTGACCATCACGAAGGAGACGACTTCGACGCCGGCAAACGGCGAGAGCTATGCGCTGGGCGAGGAGATCACCTATGAGATCACGGTGGCTAACGACGGTAACCTGACGATCACCGACATCACAGTGACAGATGAGCTGACCGGCGACGAGTGGACGATCGAGTCCCTGACGCCCGGAACTGAAGAGATCTTCGAGACGAGCTATATCGTGACCGAGGAAGACGTCCTGGCTGGTGAGGTCGTGAACGTCGCGACAGCGACAGGAACGAGCCCTGATCCGGACGAGCCGGAAGTCCCGGTAACGCCGGGCGAGGATCCGGAGCCGACAGAGGATCCGAACGGCCACCTGACCATCGATAAGGAGACGACCTCGACGCCTGCGAACGGCGAGAGCTACGCGCTGGGCGAGGAGATCACCTATAAGATCACGGTGACCAATGACGGTAACCTGACGATCACCGACATCACAGTGACAGATGAGCTGACCGGCGACGAGTGGACGATCGCGTCCCTGGCACCCGGGGCCAGCGAGGAATTTACTGCGAGCTATACGGTGACCGAGGCCGACATCCTGGTGGGCGAAGTCGTGAACGTGGCGACGGCGACGGGCGAGAGTCCCGATCCGGACGAGCCGGAAGTTCCGGTGACGCCGGGTGAAGATCCGGAGCCGACGGAAGAGCCTGACAACACCCTCACGGTGGAGAAGATCATCACCGGCACGGCGCCGGAAGGCGGCTACGACGCGGGTGATGAGATCACCTACCGGATCACGGTGACGAACACCGCGAACATGACGATCACCGACATCACGGTGACCGACGAGCTGACCGGCGACGAGTGGACGATCGCGTCCCTGGCGCCCGGGGCCAGCAAGGAGTTCACGGCGACTTACACTGTGACGCAGGCGGACATCGAGGCAGGCAGCGTGACGAACACCGCTACCGCGACCGGAACGGATCCGAACGGCGGTGAGCCGGGCGGACGCGGCTCCGTGACGACGGAAGAGCTGGCCAATGTCAGATACGAGTTCACGCAGGGCATGGGCCAGATGTGGACGAAGGGCAGCGGTGTGACCGCGGACTTCGAAGTCACGCGCTATCCGGATGACGATCCTTGCTTCGAGCTCTTCACCGGCATCGAGATCGACGGCACGGCCGTGGATGAGTCGATGTACAGAGCGGAAGAAGGCTGCGTGGAGCTGTACCTGTCCGCAGACTATATGCAGACGCTGGCGGTCGGCAGACACACGATCCGCGCGAACTTCGAGGACGGCTTCGCCGACACGTACTTCTTCGTGAAGGAGGCCGCACCGAGTGGCAGAGTCGTGACCGGTGACGGCGCGAACATCGGCGGATGGGTCGTCAGCATGATCGGCTCGGCCGGAGCAGTTGCTGGCGTCGGAGCTGCGGCTCTGAAGCGCCGGAAGAAGGAAGACGAGGAGTAAGCATCTGCGAGGCACTGAGCCGAGGCAGAGACGCTGAGTGAGATGAAGCAGCCCCCGGGAGAGATCCCGGGGGCTGTTCTTTTCGCTTTACGCGTTTGATTGAACTGTAAGCCGCTTCGTAATAAAATAGAACCATGAAGGAACCCATCCGCATCACGGACCCGAACGCGCCCGAGCTGCAGTACTACCGGGAGCCGAACGAGAACCGCCTTCGCCGCGCCTTCGAGCCGGCAGAGGGTCTTTTCGTGTGCGAAACGGTCCGGGTGATCGGCCGGGCGACGGAGGCCGGTTACGAGCCGGTGTCGTTTCTGGTGAACGAGGATGTATGGGCGGCCGTGCGCGCGGAGAAAGCGCACGCAGATACTTCCGGTGCCGTGGATACCGACGAGGAGAGCGTGATCTCCCTGGTAACTGATGCCGCCCCCGACACCCCGCTCTACGTCTGCCCCGAGCCCGTCATGCGCGGGGTCAGCGGCTCGAAACTCCCGGGCGGGGTCCTGTGCCTCATGCGCAGGCGCCCGCTGCCCCCGGTGGCGGACCTGTGCCGCGGCGCGAAGCGCGTGGTCTGGCTCGAGGATGTGGAGAACCCGACGAACGTCGGCGCCATTTTCCGTTCGGCCGCCGCGATCGGCATGGACGCGGTCGTGCTGACGAAGGCCTGCGCGGACCCGCTGTACCGGCGCGCGGCGCGAGTGAGCATGGGCAATGTCTTTCAGGTCCCCTGGACCTTCACCGCCCTGACCGGACCGGCGGAGCGGTCGGATCCGCGGGGGCGGGGGACATTGGCCGCGCTGAAGGAGCAGGGCTTCGTGATCGTGGCGCTCGCGCTCACGGAGGGCGCGCTGCCGGTCGACGCGCCCGAACTGAAGACCCTGGCGGAACGTGCCTCGGGGCTCGTGATCGTCCTCGGGAACGAAGCGGAGGGTATCTCCGCGGAGACGCTCGCGGTCTGTGACCGGACCGCGGTGATCCCGATGATGAACGGGGTGGATTCATTGAACGTAGCCGCAGCGAGCGCGGTGGCGTTCTGGGAGCTGCGCAGCCGCAGCTGACTTACATACAGGGGGGTAATATCCATGAAAACCGGTTCGAAAATGCTGGGAGAAGAGAAACGGCCGCTCTGGAAGCAATTTTTTCTGGTCATCATCCGAGCGGTAGTCGTGATCATACTCTGCGGTCTGGCGCTGCTCGTGATCCTGACGGTCACGGAATATAAGCCGGACGACGTTGAGCCGGTCGAGATCGAGGGCGAGGCTTCGGCGGAGGCCCCGGCTCCCGGGGACAGCATCACGTTCATGACCTGGAACACCGGCTACGGCGGCCTCGGCGACGACACGGATTTCTTCATGGACGGCGGCCGGCGCGTGCGCCCGGAGAAGCAGCCCAGGGTCTATGAGAACCTCGAAGCGATGCTGCAGCAGGTGCTGGCGGAAGACCCCGATATCGTGCTGCTGCAGGAGGTCGACCAGAACTCGACCCGCTCGTATAACACGAACCAGCCTCACGGCTGGCGCGACGGCCTGCAGGGCTATGAGAGTAATTACGGGACGAATTACCGCACCCTGTTCGTGCCGTACCCGCTTCCTCCGATCGGCCGCGTGGACGCGGGTATCATGACGTTCTCTCGCTTCGATATTTCGGAGGCCGAGCGCATCCAGCTTCCCTGCCCGTTCTCCTGGCCGGTCCGCCTGGCGAACCTGAAGCGCTGCCTGGTCGTGAACCGGATTCCGCTGGAGGGCACGGACCGCGAGCTCGTGATCGTGAACCTGCATCTGGAAGCCTATGACGACGGCGAGGGCAAGATCGCGCAGACGCATATGCTGCGGGATCTTCTGGTGGCGGAAGCGATCGCGGGGAATTACGTGATCGCGGGCGGCGACTTTAACCAGACGTTTTCGACCGTCGATCTGACGAATTACCCGACACTTGAAGGACGCTGGGCGCCCGGGACCATTGAGACGGATGAGTTCGTCAGCGGCCGGGAAGACGGCGCCGGCAGCAGCTGGCAGTTCGTGCAGGATGATGCAGTGCCTTCCTGCCGCTCGCTGGACCGGCCTCTGGTCGGCGCGGATCCCACGGATTTCCAGTACTATGTGATCGACGGCTTCATCGTATCCGGGAACATTCAGATCGAGAGCGCGGAGACGCTGGATCTGGGCTTCGTGAATACGGACCATAACCCCGTGATGATGGAAGTGACGCTGCTGCCGGCAAACTGACCTGCGTGCGGCGTCTGACGGAGAACCGAGAGACATGAGACCGCTGCGAAAGCGGAGAGGAGCAGTATGAGAGGACAGAGAATAAAGGTCCCGGGAAATGCCGCGGACCTGGTAATGCGCATCATCGGGATCGCGGCGCTGGCCGCGGTCACGGTGTTCGTGATCGTGATGTGGAAGCGGATCCCCGACGTGGTCCCTTCGCACTTTACTTTCCGCGGGCAGATCGACGGGTATTCCGGGAAAAAGATGCTCCTGTTCCCGCTGGTGATCGGCTGGGGCATCTTCGGCATGGTGAACCTTTTGTCCGCGATCCCGCAGGCGTGGAACATCCCGGTGCAGCTCACCGCGGAGAATATGGGGCGCATCCTGCGGACGCTGAAGACGATGCTGCTGCTTATCGGGATGATCGTCGCTCTTTTCCTGTCGTATATGACATTCGTCATGGCGCGGGGGCAGGGGATGGCGCCGGCGGCGCTGGCATTGTTCCTGGTCGCGGTGGTCCTCTCGACCGCGGTGTGTACGACGCGCGTGTTTCTGCAGCGGTAAGAGAAGAAAGGGAAGGTTTTTTATGGACCCTGAAAAGAAGGATAATCTGACGCCGGAGACGCTGGAGTCGCGGGACCGGATCATTGTCCGGACCAGCGTGATCGGCATTCTGGCGAACGTCTTCCTGGCGGCCTTCAAGGCCGTCATCGGACTGCTGTCGAACTCGATCGCGGTCGTGCTGGACGCGGTAAATAACCTGTCGGACGCGCTTTCTAGCGTGATCACGATCGTGGGAACGAAGCTCGCGGGGAAACGCCCGGATAAGAAGCATCCGCTGGGCTACGGGCGCATCGAGTACCTGAGCGCGATGATCGTCTCGGCGATCGTGCTGTACGCGGGCATCACCTCGCTGGTGGAGTCGATCAAGAAGATCATTCATCCCGAGACTCCGGATTATTCGCGGGTCTCTCTGATCATCATCGCGGCGGCTGTGATCGTGAAGATCATTCTGGGACGCTTCGTAAAGGCGCGCGGCGAGAAAGCCGGATCGCAGGCGCTGGTGGCTTCCGGAAAGGACGCGACGTTCGACGCGGTCCTTTCGGTGTCGGTGCTCGCGTCGGCGGTCATCTTCCTGGCGACAGGCGTGTCGATCGAGGCGTTCGTCGGTGCGGTGATCGCCGTGATCATCATCAAGAGCGGCATCGAGATGATGATCGAGACATTGAACGATATTCTGGGTCAACGCGCGGATGCGGATATCGTGCGGGAGATCCGCGGGATCCTCACGGAGCTCCCGGAGGTGCGCGGGGCGTATGACCTGATCATTTATAATTTCGGGCCGAACCGCGATTACGCGTCGGTCCATCTCGAGCTGCCGGACACGATGACCGCGGAGGAGATCGACCGGCTCACGCGCAGCGCGCAGATCGAGGTCTTTCAGCGCACCGGGGTGATCCTGACCGGTGTGAGCGTGTATTCGTATAATACGTCCAATGACGAGGCCGCACTCGTGCGCGAGAGCGTGCGGAACGCGGTGATGGCGCACGACTGGGCGCTGCAGATGCACGGGTTTTACGCGGACGCGGAGGCGAAGACCATGCGTTTCGACGTGGTGATCGGCTTCGAGATCGGGACGAAGGAGGCGCTGGCGCAGCTGTACGCGGAGGTCGGCGCTCTTTATCCGGACTGGCAGATCATGATCGTGCCGGACGTGGACGTGGCGGATCTGTGACAGGCTGCCCCGTGAAGGAGGAGAACATGGAAAAACTGCATTTTGCCTCTGACTATATGGACGGGGCGCACCCGAGAGTGCTCGAAGCGCTGGTCTGGACGAACGGCCAGAAAACTCCCGGCTACGGGACGGATGATTATTCGTACCTGGCACGGGACCGTATCCGGGAGGCCTGCGGCTGCCCGGAAGCGGAGATCCATTTTCTGGTCGGCGGTACGCAGGCGAACGCGGTCTGCCTGGGCGCGCTGCTCGCGCCTTACGAGGGCGTGCTGGCGGCGGAGACCGGACACGTGAGCCAGCACGAGGCGGGCGCGATCGAGTTCACGGGACATGAGGTCCTGACTCTGCCGGGGCATGACGGAAAGATCGACCCGGCTGAGGCGGAGGCTTTCTGCGCGGCGTTTTTCGCCGACGAGAACCACGATCACATGGTGTTTCCCGGGGCAGTCTACGTATCCCAGCCGACCGAGAGCGGGACCTTGTACTCGCTGGCGGAGCTGGAGGCGCTGCGGGAGATCTGCGACCGGTACGGGATGCGGCTGTATCTCGACGGAGCCCGGCTCGCCTACGCGCTGGGATGTCCGGAGTGCGACGTGACATTGCCCGACCTGGGCAGGCTCTGCGACGTGTTCTATATCGGCGGGACGAAGTGCGGCGCATTGTTCGGCGAGGCGGTCGTCGTGCCGAAGGCAGGCCTGATCCCGCATTTCTTTACGATCATAAAGCAGCGCGGGGCGCTCCCGGCGAAGGGGCGGATCCTGGGACTGCAGTTTCTGGCCCTGTTCTCCGAGGGGCTGTATGAGGAGATCGGACGGACCGCGGTGCGCGCGGCAGACCGGCTGCGTGCGGCTCTTTCCGCAAAGGGCTATGAGCTCTGCTACGGTTCGCCCACGAACCAGATCTTCGTGCGGCTGCCGGACGAGCGCCTGAGAGAACTCGCGAAGCAGGTGGAGTATTCGTTCTGGGAGAAGTCCGGCGTGGATCATACAGTCATCCGTTTGGCAGTCGGCTGGAGCACGACGGAGGACGACGTACGCGAGCTGGAGGCGCTGCTGTGAGCGCCAGGACGCGCATCGACCATCCGATCCCGCCGACATTCGACGCGGATTCCGAAGTTCTCATCCTCGGGAGCTTCCCGTCGGTGAAGTCGCGCGAGAGCGGGTATTTCTACGGACATCCGCAGAATCGTTACTGGAAGGTGCTCGCGGCACTGTTCGGGGACGCGGTCCCGCAGACCGTGGAGGAGAAGCGGGCTTTCCTGCTGCGGCATCATGTTGCGGCGTGGGATGTGATCGCTTCATGTACGATCGAGGGCTCGTCTGACGCTTCGATCCGCGACGTCGTTCCGAACGACCTGCGCCCGATCCTCGGGGGATCGCGTGTGCGGCGGATCTTCGTGAACGGAAAGACCGCGGAGCGGATGTTCCGGAAGTATACGGAGCCGGCACTGCGTGCGTGGCTGGATGAGGCGGCGGCCCGTGCTCCGGCCGGCACGGAGGACGCGGAACGTTTCGCGCACCTGCTGCCGGCAGTCTGTCTGCCTTCGACGAGCCCGGCGAACGCGGCGTGGTCGCCCGAACGGCTGAGGGAAGCATGGAAAGTCATTCTGAATCGGTGAATTCGGATATTACATCAGAGAGAACATGAAGAAAAAAGCGATCATCTTTTACATCATTCTGGCTGCCGCGCTGGCGGCCGTGACGCTGGCTGTCTGCGTGACGTTCGGCCGGACGAACACGATGCAGGTGCATATCGGGCCCGACATCAGCGATGATGAAGTGAACATCATCCTGGAGGATGACACGGGGAGCCTCGAACTGACGGACCGCCGTCTGGAGGACGGAGTCCTTTCGCTGACCGTCCGCGGTGTGCGGCAGGGCAGGGCGTTTGTCTCGGTGCAGGTTTCGGGTGATTCCCGGCATTATGATGTCTTGTACGTCCACCCGTTCGACATCATCACGAGAGGGTATTATTTCGGACGGTTCAACGGAGACCCTGTGGTTCCGGCCTGTGCGGCCGTGTTTCTGGCGGCACTCCTCGCGGGCATGATCGTCAAATACCGCAGGGATATGCTCCGGAACATGTATCAGTACCGAAACATCCGCGATATGGGCCTGATTCTGTTTCTGGCAGTGGTCCTGCTGGGACAGGTTCGGCAGCTGATCAACTATCAGGGACTGGGAGCGACCATGCAGTCAGCCATGTCCGCCTCGAGTATGGCGGCGTTTTTCCTGCTTCCCGTTTCGTTTATCGCTTCCGCTGTCGTGACGGTCAGCAACATAATCCTGATGAAGCGCGAGGGCCGCACCTGGCGGAACATGCTGGGCTGCATCATCGGCGTCCTGTACTGTTTCGGCATGCTCCTGCCGCGAATCGTTTCGGTGATTCTCGAACATACGATCGATATCCACAACGAACAGGCGCCCGGCCCCTATATCGATATGGCTGTGGAAGGGATCGTGTTTTCGATCGTGTTTTACCTTGTGTGTGTTCTGGCGGCCACGATCATTCTTGGTGTGAAGTCCGCGCGGCATATCCCGAAGTTCGATAAAGACTACATCCTGATCCTGGGCTGCAAGGTGCGGCGGGACGGGACATTGACCCCGCTGCTGCGCGGGCGCGCCGACCGCGCCGTGGAATTTGCGCGCATGCAGAAGGAGGCGACCGGGAAACCGCTGATCTTCGTGCCTTCGGGCGGGAAGGGCAGCGACGAGACGGTCTCGGAGGCGGAGGCGATCCGGAACTATCTGGTCGGCATCGGCATCCCCGAGGAAGAGATCATGATGGAGGACCGCTCCACGAACACTTACGATAATTTCGGCAATTCCATGGCCCTGATCCGTGAGCGCGAGGGCGGCGAAGACGCAAGGGTGGCGTTTTCGACGACAAATTATCACGTCATGCGTTCAGGCCTTTACGCGACGAAACAGGGCTTTCTGGTCGAGGGGATCGGAAGCCGCACGAAGAGCTATTTCTGGATCAATGCCTTCTTCCGGGAGTTCATCGCGACGCTGCAGGTGCATAAACGGACGCACATCCCGGTCATGATCGTGCTGGTACTGATGACGCTCGCGGCGACGTTTACCATCTACTGGTCGAACCAGTTTTAGGAGGATCGGACTATGTCAATACTGGCTGCGTTTATGGTCCCGCACCCGCCGCTGATCGTTCCCGCGGTCGGCAGAGGGGGCGAAGCGGAGATCGAAGAGACGACGCGGGCTTATGACCGGGTCGCGCAGGAAATCGCGGAGCTTAAGCCCGAGACGATCATCGTCACGAGCCCGCACCAGACCATGTATCTGGATTATTTTTACATCTCGCCGGGGAACCGGGCGAAGGGATCGTTCGCGCAGTTCCGGGCGCCGGAAGTGCGCTTCGAGGTGGGCTACGACCGGGAGCTCAGGGACGCGATCTGCCGGATCGCTGCGGAGCGTGACATTCCCGCGGGAACGGACGGAGAGCGCGATGCGCGGCTCGACCACGGGACCATGGTCCCGCTGTGGTTCATCCGGAAGTATTACGCGCCCGGAAAGATCATCCGGATCGGCCTCTCGGGGCTTCCGCTGACCGAGCATTACCGGCTGGGTCAGGCGATACGCGACGCGGTCGAAGAGACCGGGCGCCGCTGCGTGCTGGTCGCGAGCGGCGACCTTTCGCATAAGCTGCAGCCTCACGGACCTTACGGCTTCGCACCGGAGGGGCCCGAGTATGACGAGCGGATCATGGACGTCTGCGGGCGCGCGGCGTTCGGGGAGCTGTTCGATTTCGATGAGACATTCTGCGAGAAGGCGGCCGAGTGCGGCCACCGGTCGTTCGTGATCATGGCGGGAGCCTTTGACGGGACCGCGGTAAAGGCGGAGCGGCTGTCGCATCAGGACGTGACCGGCGTGGGCTACGGGATCTGTACGTTTTATCCGGAGGGACCGGATGAGAGCCGGCATTTTCTGGACGCTTATCTGGCCCGTGAAGAGGCGGAACTGAAAGCGAAGCGGGAGCGGTCCGACGCGTATGTGCGGCTGGCCCGCGCCTCGCTCGAGAGCTATATTTTGAGGCGGGAGATCATTGACATTCCGGCGGGCCTTCCGGCGGAGATGACACAGCGTCAGGCGGGCGCCTTCGTTTCGATCCATAAGCAGGGAAAGCTGCGCGGCTGCATCGGGACGATCGCTCCGACGCAGGACTGTGTGGCGGAGGAGATCATTTACAATGCCATCAGCGCCTCCACACGCGACCCGCGCTTCTCCGCGATCCGTCCGGACGAGCTGGACCTGCTGGATATCAATGTGGACGTGCTCGGTGAGCCGGAGGATATCACGTCGCCGGATGAGCTGGACGTGAAGCGCTACGGCGTGATCGTGAGCTGCGGCGGGCGCAGGGGGCTTCTGCTCCCGGATCTCGACGGGGTAGACACCGTCGAAGAGCAGATCGATATCGCCCGGCAGAAGGGCGGCATCCGGAAAAACGAACCGTACACGCTGCAGCGGTTCGAGGTGGTGAGACATTACTGATGTGCGGCCGGGCCTCGGCACCGCGGCCGGAGGAGCGTTATGGCGGTCTGTGAAGTCTGTTTTCGACATTGCGATATCCCGGAGGGCGGGCTCGGTTTCTGCGGCGCGCGTACCTGCAGGGACGGGGCGGTCACGGCTGCGAATTACGGCCGCGTGACTGCGCTCGCGCTCGATCCGATCGAGAAGAAGCCGCTTGCGCGGTTTTTCCCGGGAAGCATGATCCTCTCGGTCGGAAGCTACGGCTGCAATCTGCGCTGCCTGTTCTGCCAGAACCACGAGATCTCCTGGTCGAAAGAGGCGTTCCGGTTCGCGGAGACTGCGGATGCCGTCACCCCGGAGGAACTCGCGGGCGCTGCGGATCGGTACCGGGACCGCGGGAACATCGGACTGGCGTTCACCTATAACGAACCGCTGATCGGCTGGGAGTTCGTGCGCGATACCGCCCGGCTCGTGCATGAGCGCGGCATGAAGAACGTCATGGTCACGAACGGGACGGCGGAGCTCTCCGTGCTGGAAGAACTCCTGCCGTACGTCGATGCGATGAACATAGACCTGAAGGGCTTCACGGAACACTTTTACGGTGAGATCGCCGGAGGCAGCTTCGGGATGACGAAGCGCTTCATCGCCCGCGCGGCGCAGTCCTGCCATGTCGAGCTGACGACGCTGATCATTCCCGGGGAGAACGACTCCGAAGACGCGATGCGCGAGGAGACCGCATGGATCGCGGGACTTACGGACGCGGCCGGAAAGACCGTCGGTCCGGAGATTCCGCTGCATATCTCGCGGTTCTTCCCGCGCTTTCACATGACGGACCGCCCGGCGACGGACGTTGGTCTCGTGTACCGGCTGGCAGACATTGCCCGGGAGCGCCTGCGTCATGTTTACACAGGAAACTGCTGATGCGCAGGCGAAGCCGGAAGGCAGGCCCGGCATCAGTATCAAACATAAGGAGAAAGACATGAAGATTCTGGTCCTGAACGGCTCCCCGACGGGAGAAAACAGCATCACGCTTCAGACAGTGAATTACATCGGAGAGTTCTTCCCGGACTGCACGTTCGACGTGCTCCACGTCGGGGCGCGCATCCGTCTTTATGAGAATGACTTTTCCGAGGCGAAGGCCGCGCTCGAGGCGGCGGATCTGATCCTGTTCTGCTATCCGGTCTACACGTTCCTCGTGCCGGCGCAGCTGCACCGATTCATCGAACTGATGAAGGAGAGCGGGGCGGAGATTGCCGGGAAGTTCGCGGCACAGATCACGACTTCGCTGCATTTTTACGACGTGACCGCCCATCGGTTCATTGAGGGCAACTGTGCGGACATGGGGCTGCGCAGTCTCGGAGTACTGTCCGCCGACATGGAGGATCTGCTGCATGAAAAGGGGCAGAAGGAGGCGCTGGATTTCTGGCGGTTCGTGATGTGGTCGGCAGACCAGGAGGCCGCGGCGGGCCATGCCGGCTCCCCGGCAGCCGATCCCGAGCCCGATGCCTGGGTCGGAAAACTCGTCATCGTGACGGATCTGGCGCCGGAACCGGACGAGTCGCTGCGCGCGGCCGATGAGGCGGCATATGAAAAAGCCCTGCTGGACCATGCGGCCGACATGCCCCTGCGCGGTATGATCCGCGCGTTCCGCGCCGAGGCGCCGTTTAAGACGAAGGTCGTGAACCTGCGGGAGTTTCCGTTTAAGGGCGGATGTCTGGGATGTTTCCATTGCGCGTCCGACGGAACCTGTATCTATCAGGACGGCTTCGACGAATTCCTGCGGAAAAAGATTCAGCGCGCGGACGCGATCGTCTATGCGTACCGTGTGAAGGACCACTCGATGGGATACCGCATGAAGCTGTTTGACGACCGCCAGTTCTGCAACGGCCACCGCACGGTCACCATGGGCCGCCCGGTCGGCTATCTCGTGGACGGGGACCTGTCCGCGGAGCCGAACCTGCAGATGCTCATGGAGGCGCGCGCACAGGTCGGCGGGAATTTCCTCGCGGGGATCGCGTCGACGGGCGGGGCGGAGGCATTGCCCGCCGGGCAGATCGAACGGCTGGCACGGACGCTGGCCTATGCGGTCAAATACGAGTATCAGCCGCCGAAGAACTTCTACGGAGTCGGCGGCCTGAAGATCTTCCGCGACCTGATCTGGCAGATGCAGGGACTGATGAAGGAGGACCACCGGTTCTATAAGGCGCACGGCTTCTACGACTTCCCGCAGAAGCGCGCCGGGCGCATGCTCGCGATGTATCTCGTGGGCGGCATGATGGGTTCGAAGACTCTGCAGAAGAAGATCGGCGGAAAGATGACGGAAGGCATGCTGCTGCCGTACCGGAAGGTGCTGGAGAAGGCACGGAGAAAAGGGTGACGGGACCGGCTGAAGCATATTCGGCTGAAGAGAAGACATCATGGAACAGACACTGACGCGAAAAGGAAGGCTCAACGCGAACCAGCTGAAGCTGATCGCCATCATTGCCATGACGATCGATCACCTGACCTGGGCGGTATTCCCCGGCACACAGGCGGTCTGGTACGTGTTCTGCCTGCATATTATCGGCCGGCTGACCGCGCCCATCATGTGGTTCTTCATCGCGGAAGGGTATCATTATACGCATGATGTGAAGCGCTACGCGGCGCGGCTGTTCGTGTTCGCCGCGGTCTCGCATTTTGCGTACGACTTCGCGTTCGGCATCCCGTTCTTCGCGCCGTCGGCGGGCGTGTTTAACCGCACGAGCGTGATGTGGTCGCTGGCATGGGCGGTCGTGCTGATCTGGGTCTGCCATAACGAGAAGATCCCGAAGTGGGGGCAGATCCTGGCGATCATCGGAATCTGCCTGATCTCGTTTCCGTCCGACTGGTCGAGCATTGCGGTCATGTGCCCGTTCTTCCTGTATGTGCACCGGGATAAGTTCGGCCTGCAGGCCCGCAGCATCGTGTTCTGGACGTTCATCTACGCGGCGGTGTATTTCCTGTTTCTGGACCGCCTCTACGGCGCGCTGCAGATGTTCACGTTCCTCACGATCCCGCTGCTGCGGCAGTATAATGGCGAGCGCGGGCAGTGGAAGGGCATGAAGTGGCTGTTTTACATTTATTACCCGGCGCATCTGGTCGTGATCGGACTGATCCGCATCGCGCTGCACGGGAATATCCCGCTGATTTTCCAATGAGGATAGATTTATGAAGATCCGAAAGTCCACGGTCGAAGACCTGCCCCGCATCCTCGCGATCTATGAGCGGGCGCGAAAGTTCATGGCGGAGACCGGAAACCCGCGCCAGTGGGACGGCTCCTGGCCGCCTGCGGACCTGATTCCGAAGGATATCGAGGCCGGCGAGAGCTATGTCTGCGAGCACGAAGGGAGGCCGGTCGCGGTGTTCCTCCTCCGGGTGGGCGAGGACATCGATCCGACCTACCGCCTGATCGATGGAACGTGGATCGCCGGCGGGCCCTACGGGGTCGTGCATCGGATCGCCTCTTCGGGAGAGGTGAAGGGTGCGGGCGCATTCTGCCTGGACTGGGCATTTGAGCAATGCCGCCACCTCCGCATCGACACCTTCCGCGAGAACCGCGTGATGCGGGAACTGCTCGCGAAGAAAGGCTTCTCCTACCGCGGCGTCATCGCGCTGGACGACGGCTCCCCGCGGATGGCGTTCGAGAAGATCGATGAGCATGAGGCTGCCCCCGAATGTGCGGCCGCTTCGGTCTGCCCGGGCGGAGTGCCCGCGGCTTACGGTTCGCCGGGAGCAGGCATTCCCGCGGCATTTTCGTCATTGTCCGACGCTCTGGCAGCGGTCTGCGGCCCCGGCGTGACCGTCACCGGAGAGCGCCGCGTATCGGGCGGGGATATCAATGAAGCCCGGCGTCTGACACTGTCCGACGGTACGGCCATCTTCATGAAGTCGAACGCGTTTTCGCGCCTGCCCATGTTCCTGTGCGAGCGCGCCGGACTGGCAGCCATCGCGCGGACAGGGGCCATCGGGACGCCGCGCGTGCTCGCTGCCGGGACCGACCCGGAGCGGAACTGCTCGTTTCTGCTGATGGAGCATCTCGAGGGCGGTCCGCGCGGGGAGGACTACTGGGAGGCGTTCGGGCATGAGCTGGCCGCGCTGCACCGCGCGGATACTGCGGACCTCACGCCCGGAGGCCGGTACGGCTTCTATCAGGACAATGTCATCGGTTCCGGCACGCAGGTCAATACCCCTTCGGACAGCTGGGTGCAGTTCTTCCGCGACTGCCGGCTGGCCCCGAAAGCGGAGAAGACCGCGGGGTATTTCCGGCCGGATGATCGGAAGAAACTGGAGCGGCTTCTGGAGCGGCTGGACGAGTATCTGATCGAGCCGGAGCAGCCGTCGCTGCTGCACGGCGATCTGTGGGGCGGAAACTTTATGGACGGCCCGGACGGGCGCGCCTGGCTGATCGATCCTGCGGCTTATGTGGGGCATGCCGAGGCGGATCTGGCTATGACCGAGCTGTTCGGCGGCTTCTCCCCGCGCTTTTACGCGGCTTACCGCGAAGCCGGCCTTCTGCAGCCCGGCTACGGGGAACGCCGGGATCTCTATAATCTTTATCATCTGCTGAACCACCTGGACCTGTTCGGGACGGGGTATCTGGGGTCCGTGCTGCGGGTGATCCGGGCCTATGCATGAAAAGGTTCTTTCATTGTCAGCCCGTGAGAAAAACGTTATAATTAATTTAATATGCGCTGTTTAAAAAGCGCCGCTTCATAACGGACTTGATTTGATTTAAAACATACTGGCGATGAGATATACCGAAGAGCTTAAGAAACTGCGTGAATTATATAAAACAGGACTCTTCAGGTCGGAGTTTTATAAGAGAAATCTTACCGATATCCGCCTGCTGGACAGTTACGAAACGTTTTCCGCGATTCCCTTCTCCTATAAGCGTGATATCAGGAATACTTCCGTCGAGGAAAGAACGAACACTTCCAGGAAAGACATCTACGGGATCTTTTCCAGCAGCGGGACCACCGGAGAAAAAACGTATTATATCTATAACCGGGCAGATAAAAAGGTGCACGAGGAATTCGTGAAGACCTTTTACACGGAGCTCGGCATCGATGAGACCGATATCGGAGCGGTCATGGCTCCCGTCGATACCGGGGTCATGGCGCATACCATGATGTGGCAGTTTACGACGATGGGAGCGGGATATGTGAATTGTCCCGTGCCGTCGCCGGAAAACATGATCGAGACCGTCACGAAGGTACCGGTGACGGTCATTGCCACCAGACCCAGCATCGCATCGGCCGTGGCGTATAACCCGCTGATGCAGAAAATGGCGCAGGAATCAGGGGTGACGAAACTCCTGATGGGCGGGGGATTCTTATCCCGCGAGCGGCGGAAACTGCTGGAGTATTCGTGGAACGCGGAGTGCTATAACATGTTCGGCATGAGCGAGATGTTCGGGCCGATGGCGGGCGAGTGCCGGCAGAAGAACGGCCTGCACTACCTGAACGACTACCTGATGATCGAGATCGTCGATCCGGAGACCGGAACGCCTCTGGAACCCGGGCAGCCGGGGGTCGCCGTGTACACCACGCTCTGGGAGAAGGGTTTTCCGCTCCTGAGGTACTGGACCGACGACCTGATGGTCCTCACCGACGAGCCCTGCGCCTGCGGCAGTCCGCTTCCGCGGCTGTTTTATCTCGGCCGCCTCGGCGACTGTTTCCGGATCGGCGGAGGATATGTTTTTCCGGAGAATGTCGAGGACATTCTGTTTAAGTACGGCTTTATCGGTGAGTACGCCGCCGAGAAGCATGAAGGCGCTTTCCGCGTAAAAACAGAGGGAAACGGGTCCGGGATCGCGCCGGAGATGAAGGCCGAGATGGAAGCGCTGTTCCGCGCGCCCGTGGAGATCGAGGCGGTCACACCCGGCAGCCTGAATTATAACGGCCATGGAAAACGCTTTACCGAGGACACCCGATATGAATGATGAGATCGCCCTGGTCGATCTGGATGACCGGATCACGGGATACGCCTTAAAAGCCGACGTCCATAGGGACGGTCTGCTGCACAGGGCATTTTCCGTTTTTATAACGAACGGTTCCGAGATGCTGCTGCAGCGGCGGAACGTCCGGAAGTATCATTCCGGCGGCCTTTGGAGCAATGCCTGCTGTTCGCATCAGCGGAGAGGAGAAGAGCTGGAGGAAGCCGTTCACCGCAGACTGCGGGAGGAAATGGGGTTTGACTGTGAACTCAGTGAGAGCTTCCGCTTCGTGTACCGCACCGAGTTTCGGAACGGACTGACGGAGTATGAGTACGACCATGTTTTCGTGGGGCGGTATGACGGACCCGTGACGGCGGATCCGGAGGAGGCCGAAGAGATCATGTGGGTCCCGTTCGGGGAGTTGAAGGCGCGGCTGGAAACGAGTCCCGAAGAGTTTTCGAGCTGGTTCGTGATCAGTGCACCCGCGGTATTGGCATCATTGGAGAGAAGATGAAAGTATCTGTCGTCATACCGGTATATAACGAAGAGGCCAGGATCCGTGAATGCCTGAACAGTCTTTTCCGGAACACCGAGCAGCCTTTCGAAGTGATTCTGGCGGACGGCGGTTCCGAAGACAGGACTGTGGAGATCGCCCGTGAATTTCCGGGAGTCAGGGTCCTTGCCAATCCGTCCAGGACCGCAGCCGCCGGCAGAAATGTCGGGATAAAACACGCGCGCGGGGATGTGATCGCGTTTACGGATGGCGACTGCATCGCGGACAGCGGCTGGATCGCCGCAATCAGGAGATGCTTCGAAGAACGCCCCGGCCTGGACGGGGTCCGCGGGAAGATCACATCCGCTCCGGGCGTTAATAAGTACGAGCGCTACTGGAACCGTCTGGCCTGGGAACTTCTGATGCAGTTCGGCGACGAGCCGCATGAGATCCGCGAACGGAACCTCGCCGACGCGCTGGTGACGGCTAACTGCGCTTACAGAAGGCGGACGCTGGTCCGGCTGAAAGGTTTCAGCCGCTGGTTCGGGAACAATGCCGAAGACGTCGACCTGACCTGGAGAGCGCTGGACGCCGGAGCGGTCCTGACCTACGATCCCCGGATCGTGATTCAGGCTCACGGCGTCACCTCGCGGGAGGGCATCGCGAAAAAGAGCTTCCGCAACGGCGTTTCGAGCAGTAAGCTGCAGAAGCGATACGGCGGAAAGATCAACTACGACGTCAACATTTATAAGATGCTGGGGTCGAACCTGAGAGCCGTATTCAGCAGGGAAGACGCTTCTTTGAATGTGCTGGAACTGTTTTTTCATCTGCTGGGCAAATATTGGGGCAGTCTGAAGTACAAAGTTATTAACGTTTAGGTGGCTAACAGAGAATGAAACCGATCAGCCGGCGGGATCTGTCCGCGTTAACGCGCGCGGGTGAATGGGCCGATTCGAAATTATCATACTTTCTGGTGTCGGTCGGACTGCTGGTCTTCAGTGCCCGGGCGTCGTTCGAGCCTGCGGATATCCTGTTTTTGCTGGCGAACGGCGTCTTTTTCGCGTCATTTCTGGGCTGCAGCTATATGATCAACGACATAGCGGACCGGGAGGTGGATCTTCGTGCCGGTAAGGAAAAACCGGTCACGAAGTATTCGCCGCGTGTTCTGGCCGCGCTCTTTTCGGTGATCATGGCGCTGGGCATCGCGTGCATCGCGGCCGCCGAACTGGTCCTGGGAGTTTTCGCGGTCTGGCATCTGGCCGTGATCCTGGCGGTCTATTATCTCGGTTTTTCCTATTCCGTAAAGCCGCTTCGCTTTAAGGAGAAGGGGCTGTTCGGCGCTGTCTTTTGTTCCTGCGCGCAGCGGATCTTTCCTTTGGCGGTGACGTGCCTCTGCTTTTCTCCGGACCGCGTGCTGCTCGCGGTCGTCGTCCTTCAGAACTTTTTCGTCGGGATGCGGTACATCCTGGTCCATCAGCTGATCGACAGGACGAACGACATCCGGACGGGGGTCAGGACGTTTTCGACGGACCATCCCGATCATTCCAGAGCGTTCGTGTACGCCAACGTGATCGCCGAGATCGCGCTGATCATCATCCAGTGTGTGTATGTGATCAGGCATTTTCCGTCCTTTGCGGGATACAGCCTGAGCGTGATCGCCGCCGCCTACATGCTGCTTCTGGTGCTGTATGTGCGGGCGGTCAGGTACATGCTGAAGGAACATGTTTTCGAAACGTTTTCTTTCGTTCCTTTTGAGGACTATTACAATATCCTGCTGCCGCTGTGGTTTTATGCCTGCATGCTGACCCGGAGCGCGTTTTTCCTGGTATTTCTGTTCCTGCTCGTGTTCATGCAGAGGAAGATGATAAAGGTACGCGGAGAGTTTCTCCTCCTGTATATCAGGAAAGTATCGGGGCTGAGGAAGACGACATGAACGATTATCTGGGATATCTGGAGATTCCGCTGGCGTCAGGCTGTAATCTGAAGTGCAGAGGCTGTTCGCATTTTTCGAACGCGGACGAACATCCGTTTCTTCTGCGGAAAGAGGAGTTTGAGCGGGAGATCCGGCGTCTGGCGGAGATCATTCCGTTCATTCATACGATCCGTCTCCTGGGCGGGGAGCCGCTGCTTAATCCCGACGTGGGCGCCATCGTCGGCATGGCCCGCAGCGTGTATCCGGCGAGCAGGATCTGCGTCGTCACGAACGGGCTCCTGATCCCGTCGCTGGACCGGAAGACGCTGCAGAGTCTGGCGGAAAACCGTGCGCTGGTGCAGATCTCGCTCTATCCGCCGGTCAAAGACCGGCTTTCCGAGATCACCGGGATCCTGGAGGAGAACGGCATCCGTTACGCAGCCACGGAGGAGATCACTCATTTTCGGAAAAGGGTCAATGCACGCGGGGACAGCGATCCGGCATACGAGTTTGAACATTGTCCGGTCGGAAAGGACTGTCATTATCTGGACCGCGGGAAGCTGTCGGTCTGCCCGGCGCCGCAGATCGCGGACATCGTCCGCGACAGGTTTCTGTTTGACCTGACCGTGCGGGAGGAGGACGTGCTGGATATCTTCGCGCCAGACGTTACCGCGGAAAAAGTGCGGAGCTTCCTGCAGAAAGCGCCTTCCGTCTGCCGGTTCTGCACGGAGCCCGAACTGTTCGAGTGGTCCGCGGGGCCGGATCCGAAGTGGGAAGACTGGGTCGTGAAGGCATGATCTCAAAGGCATGATCTTAAAGGAATGATCTTAAAGGAATGATCGGTCCGGACCGTATCATTGATCGAGGGAGAATACAGATGGCCATGGATTACGGAAACATGTTTGCGGACGTGTTCAGGATCAGACAGAGCATGTTCGGGGATGAGACCGCCGAAGACGGCATCCGCGATCTGCGGGAAGACGTTCAGAGCGTGATCGAGGGGAAGCGCGAAGTTCCGAAGCTGCGGTTTATTTCGTTTAAAATGACGAATTACTGCAACTCGGACTGCAGCTACTGCGTGCACGCCCGAAGCAGGCATGAGGATCATAAGCAGGAGATTCCGACGGATATCGTCTTTCGCGCGATCGACGACGCCGCACGGCTGGGCTGCGCCGCTATCGCGGTAAACGGCGGGGAGCCCCTGCTGATGCCGCATGTGATCGATATCATTAAGCGGATCCGTGAGGACCGGATCGTTCCGGTCCTGATGACGAACGCGCTTCTCCTTCCGGATAAGTGGGAGGAACTCGGAGAAGCCGGACTGCGGTTTATTATCATTTCGTTCGACTCCATGGATAAGGAAGTCTATGAAAAGCAGCGGGGAGCCAGTTTCGAACAGGCTCTGGCGGGGATCGACGCCGCGTGCCGCCTGCGCGAGAAATACGGCGACACGGAGATCTATATCTCCGCGACGCTGACCCAGGATAATTTCGCGGATATCCGCAAGCTTCTGGAGTTTACCGCGGAAAAGAAGATCAAGCTGCAGTTTTCGCCGTTCCATAACTACCTGGGAGACCGCGGAAAAGACTTTCGTATGGAAAGCGACCGCACCAGACGGCAGATCGGGGAACTCATCGACATGAAGAAGGAGGGCTGCCTGGTCGGAAGTTCGGTGGGCTATATGTCTCATTTCTCGGACTATTTCCTGGAGCATAAGGCCGTGCCGGACGGGTACCGCTGCAAGATGGGCTTCTGCAACGTCTGTATCGACGCGGAGATGAACGTGAAGAGCTGCTGGTCACAGAACCTCCGGCCGCTGGGGAACCTGGCAGAGGCGTCCCTTTACGACATCTGGAACAGTGAACTGGCCCGTGAGCAGCGCGGCATGATGCTGCGCGGCGAATGCGAGGGCTGCTGGTATATGTGTACCGAGATCACCATGCTGGCGGATGACAGACTGTTCAGCTGAGGTATTTGGCAGGGGATCGGCACTCATGAATATTTCTATCATCATTCCTACATGGAACCGCGAAGACCTGGTGGAAGACCTGCTGGCGTCTCTGGAGAAGGCCAGAGCTGCGTACCGGTACGGGGACAGCGAGGTCATCGTCGTGGATTCCAGCGAAGGCGCCGCCCGGGAAGCGATCATGAAGAGCTGTGCGGATCATGACGCACGGTATTATTACGGCGACAACAGCGTCCGGAAAAAGAGAAATCTCGGGATCGACCGGGCGTCGTACGAGGTGATCCACTTTATCGATTCGGACGTGACCGTCTGTGAGGATATCCTGAATATCCATGCGGAGACGTTCCTGAACGACGACGATCCCATGCTCGGCGGAAGCTTCGGACTGACGGAATTCGTGGGGCCGAAGAACTTCTGGTGGAAGATCGTTGAGCACACCACCTATCTGGATTCGTTCCGCTTTGCGAAGATGTTTCCCTACCAGTCATGGACGATCGGAAACAACGTCGCTTTCAAAAAAGACGTCCTGCTGGAGATCGGAAAGTTTCAGGAGGATTTCCCCTTTAAGCTCGGCGGAGACGATCTGGAAATGACTTACCGGATCACGAAAGCCGGGTACCGGATCAAATCGGCGCCGGACGCGGTGGCATATCATTCGACGGAGACATGGAGCCATGCTTCCGCCATTCATAACCGGACAAAGCGCTGGGGTCATATGGAGTATTATATCCGGCAGGCGCACCCGGAACTGTTCGTGAACTGCATACCGAAATCGGACGTGCTCTTCGGCGTGTTTCTCATCCTGTGCGCGGTGCTGTCGCTCATCAGGCTGACCCCGGCTCCGCTGTTTTTGTGGTGCGGGTGGCTCGTCCTGTATGTCATCGTCGGATACCTGATCGAGTGCGGGAAACAGGTCCGAAATCCTTTCTATTATCTCGCCGGGAAATGGATCCATAAAAGGTATCACTGGTATTTCATAAAAGAAAGCATTTCCCATAAAGACTTTTCGTGTCTGCATAAGGAAATGTCCTTTTCGGTCTATCAGAGCCTGCATATGTATAAAGAGGAGACCGCGAAGCTGTGGGTCTTTCTCTGCACGTTCTTCGTTTCTCTGCCGGTATGGGCGATCATCATGGGAGGGCTTTGACACATGAATGAGAAAACGGGCATTTCCATGATCATAGCGACGAAGGGCAGGGTAAAGCTCCTCGAAAACCTGATTCTGACCATCGACGCGGAGCGGAGCAGCTACAGCGGACCGACCGAACTGATCATCGTGGACGATTCAAATCAGGATGAAGCCCTGCAGGTGGAAGCGCTGTGCCGGGAGCACGACGCCGTATACGTTCCGTTCGGTCCTTCCGTCTGTGCGAAGCGGAATCTGGGAGGCAGGACTGCGTCCCAGCCTGTTCTGCTGTTCCTGGATTCGGACTGCCTCGTAACGCCGGGCATTCTGGACCGGCACGAGGCGGCATATCACGTCGACGAGCGGGTCGGCGCGGTCTGCGGACTGCTGGAGTTTACCGGTGAGGGCGGCAGGTTCTGGGACTGTGTCAGCCGGTCGCAGTTTGTGATCTGCTTCGACATGGCCAAATGGGGCAGGACCGTCCCGTGGGGGACGACGGCGAACTTTTCCGTCCGGAAAGACGTTTTTGAGGAGATCGACGGATTTGACGAAGGATTTCCGAACAAACCCGGCGGAGAAGACGTGGACTTCGGCCTCCGGATCGGGAAACACGGGTACGCGATCGCGGCGGAGCCGAAGGCGCTGGTCTTTCATGACAAGGCCACCTGGACCCCGGTGAAAGCGATGTACCGGCGGGTCTGGAATTACGGCCGCGCGGACACGTATGTGATGGACCGCCATCCGGATAAGCTGATCAGCTGCAGTCCCCGCAGAACACTGGTCTTCCTGCTGGCCGCAGCGTTTTCGATCGTGATGGGCCTGGCGGTGTCGCCGCTGTGCCTGATCTCGATCCCGCTCTGGCTGTTTACGGATATCGTGGGCACATCCGCGCTGATGGTGCGGCTGGCGCCCTTTAACCGGGCGACCCTGGGGCAGCAGATCGTCATACAGACGCTCATTCTGACGAATGAAAGCGGGTTCGTATTTGACTGCCTGAAGAGGGGGCGGACGCGGTATCTCACGAAACAGCTGGCCTATTTTGAGAACCAGATGAAGGGCGTGATCTTTAACTCGAGCATACTCGCCGCGGGAATCGTGATCTCCGTGCTGGCGTGTCTGGCTTATAACGCGGTGATCGCGCTGGTATTGTAAAGGACGGATCCGGACGGATCCGGGGAGACCCGGTATGACGCGTGTCAGGGCGCATCTGATCGCTTCAGATGCCGAAGCAGAGCTTTACAGGGATGAGATACGGGCTTATCTGGTCGAAAACGGCTGGGAGGCCGGTTCGCGGTTCGAAGATCTTTCCGCCCGGGACCGGGAGCACTGTGCGGACGATGTGTTTCTGCTGCTGTCCGTCTATGATCTCGACGCGGTCAGGATGCTCTACAGCCTCGGCGTCACGAATGTGCATTGCCCGGCGGCTCCATCGGTATGGCTGACCGGCCGGGATGAGGAACGCGCGAAAAGCCTCGAGGAAAGATGCCTGCGGGAAAACGATCTCGCCGGGCTGAAAAGGTTGAACCGGATTCGGATGATCCTGTCGTATCTGAACCGCGAGATCGAAATGCGGTCATTCCCGGTCCAGATTCAGATCGAGACGACCAGCCGGTGCAATGCCGAGTGCATCATGTGCGGCCATTTTATATATAAAAACGAGATCGCGCGCCATATGGACCCGGAGCTGCTGGAAGCCATGGATCCGTATCTGAAATACGCGGAGACGGTCATCCTGCACGGATACGGGGAGCCGTTTCTCTATCCGGGCATGGAACGGATGCTGGAGAAGTATCGCGAGTATGGGCTCAGGGTGGTCACGAACACGAACCTTTCCGTCCTTTCCGAAAATGTGCTGCGGATGATGCCGGAGCTGTTTTCGGAGATCACGGTGTCCATAGACGGCTGTACGAAAGAAGTGTATGAGGGGATCCGCAGGGGGCTCTCTTTTGAGACGCTCGTAAAGAATCTGGAACGGCTCCGGGAGGCCGCTCCCGACGTAAAGAAAATCCTCGCCATGGTGATCATGCGTCAGAACCTGCATCAGATCCCGGGTATGGTGCGTTTTGCGAAGCGGTACGGCTTCGGCACGGTCAACTTTATCGCGATCGGATCGAGCCCCTACGCGGGGAATGAAGCCGACGAGGTGTGGAACTATCCGAACGTTCTGCGCCGGCAGCTGAAGGAGGCGGCCGGGGAGGCCCGCACGCTGGGCATCGAACTGGAGATGCCGCTGCCCGCAGGGGCGCTGGAAAGCCCTGTTTCGGAGAGGGACCTCGCCCGCGAGTGGGAAAAGATCCGGGAGAAGCGGTTCTTTCCGGACGGAGACGAACAGCGCGCCCTGTATGAGCGGCATGTGGCGCCCCGGCTGAAAGAACTGGAAGCGGCGGGCATCAGGGATCACTATTCCCGCTATACGTCTTCGCCGCTGGAGCGGGATGCGCTTCGGCCGGCCGGCGGCCGGATGTGTACCGGCTGCTGTGATTCCGTTCTGTTTCGCCCTTATATCAGCCTGGACGGAAGAGTGTTCGCGTGCTGCCTGCACACGCAGCGGTATATGGGCGAGATCGGTGAGGACGGTTCTTTTGAAAGCATCTGGAACAATGAACTGTTCCGGGAGATGCGGTCGGCCTTTTACGGAGGAGAGCTGCCGGAATACTGCCGCAGCTGCTCCTTTATGGACAATGATTTTCTCTGCCTGGTAAAAGAGGACGGAGGCGCGCGCGTATGACTTTCGGCGGGATGAAAAAGAAAAACGTCGGGGAGATCGTGAGGGCGCCTTTCGGAGATGACGACGGACGCGTGTCCTACTATCCGCGCTATATCCAGCTGGAGCACTCCAGTTTCTGCAATGCGCAGTGCATCATGTGCAACCACTTTTATCTCGAGAACCGGGGCGCGAAGCACCTGCCGAAGGAGGTCACGAAGATCCTGGATCCGGTCTTTCCCTATGTGGAAATGATTATGCTGAACGGCGACGGAGAACCTTTCCTGCATCCCCTTTTGAGAGACTTTACGAGGCAGTATCAGAAGTACGGCATTATCGTGTCCTCGAACACGAACCTGGGTCTCCCGGATCTCGATCCCGGCAGCTTTAAGGGGTGCTTTGACTCGCTGGTCCTGTCCTGCGACGGAGCATCGAAAGAGACCTTCGAAATGATACGGAGGGGCCTCTCATTCGAACGTTTCTGTGCGAATGCCAGGAGGCTGAGAGCGGAACTTCCGGAGATCGATCTTTCGCTGGATACCGTCCTGATGAAGGAGAACGTCCTGGAGGCGGCGGACATCGTCAGGCTGGCCGCGGAGCTGGGCGCCGCGGGCGTCCGGTTTAACATGCTGGGCGTTAATCCGGAGATCGGAAACGGAGCTGACGCGCTGTGGGACTGCATGGACCTCGCGGCGCGCGAGATGCGGAAGGCCCGGAAAGCGGGCTGTGAGACCGGCGTCCGCACGTCGTTCCCCGCGTTCATTCCCGAGACCTTTGACGCGGACAGAGCCGCCGCGCAGGAAGAGACGGTCAGAGGCATGGATTTTCCGGAACTGATCGAACAGCGGAGAGTACAGGCTTCCGGGGCCGTCAGATGCGATCTTTCGCAGAACCGCCTTCACAGGGAATTCGGAGATTCCGATTACCGGCCGGAAGAGACGTCGGAAAGCCGGTGGTGTTCCTGGGGGCTGGAGCGGTGTTATATCGATCTGAGCGGAAACGTGTCGACCTGCTGCTTCAACGTCCATCATTATATGGGAAATCTGCTGGAGGCCGGCTCGTTCGATGCCGTGTGGAACGGTGAGAGATATGCTGCCTTCCGGAAGAATATGCGGAAAGGCGTCCTTCCGGCCTGGTGCGGGCAGTGTTCGTGGAGAGCGGACAATGCCTCGTCGATGGCGGTGGGAAAACAGATTCCGGTGACGAAGAAGTCTGCGGAATAACAGAAGGAGCTCATATGCTTACTTATGACGCGGTGATCATCGGAGCGGGGCCTGCAGGACTGGCGTGCGCGATCGAACTGTCGAAGAAACACGTCTCATGTCTGGTGCTCGAGGCGGAGTCCGACGTGACCGGAACGGTCTGCGGGGACGGCGTTTCGGCCGCATCGATCGGGCTGCTGAAGGATCTCGGAATCGACGCCGAACGTCTCGGCGGGAAAAAAGTGTACTTTAAAAAAGAGTACAGAGACGACAGGATCACGAAGAGAAGCTTCTCGGAACTGTTCGGAATCTCATATGAGCTCGGGCTCTCCAGAGATATCCTGAACAGGAGTCTTCTGGAGACCGCTCTCGGGCATGACGTCCCGGTCCGGTTCGACACCCTGTGCCGGGGAATCGAAAAAGATGCCGGGGGCATGTATGTGATCGACGGACGGTACCGGTGCAGGTTTCCGGTCCTCGCCTGCGGCGTGCAGGGAGGAATCCGGTTCGGCCTTCTGGAGGCGCAGGGGCTTCCGGCCGGTATCTCGGCCCGGGTCGCCGGGGACTGCGCGCTCGAAGACGATGCGTTTCATTATTTCTTTTCCGACGAATACGGAGACCGGTACGCCTGGGCGTTTCCGGTCGGCGATCATCTCTGGAATATCGGCGTCTGGAATACAGACAGGAAGAAAGATCTGAAACGTCTTTACGACGAGGCGGAGCAGCGTTTCTTCGGTCCGGGGCCGGTGGTCTATGATCGAAAGCCGCTCGGAAGGATCGTCGGCGCGGGAACATTGAAAAAGCCGGCTCTTCCGGGAATATTCGTCATCGGCGACTGTGCGCTGAAGGTCGATCCGGTCTCCGGCGAGGGCATTCGGGCAGCGCTGGAAGACGGGATCCGGACCGCCGCGGAGATCGGGGAACTCATGAAATAAAAACCGGCCGGCTTCCTCTGCGTTGTCAGTCTGCAATTAAAACGATATAATAAAAGTTGATTTTTTGCAGACGAGGAATGGGAGCATGGGCACCGAGACACCGTACAGACAGAGAGACCATCTGGAATATCCTGAACTCACGATGTTTCAGATGATAAAGCGCGTCGCACTCGAACATCCGAATGAGCCGGCCTACGAGTTTTACGGAAAGAAGACCACTTACTGGCGGTTTCTGAAGCGGATCGAACGGGCGGCGCGGGCGTTCTGGCAGGCCGGCATCGGCCCCGGCGACGTCGTGACGATCTGTATGCCGAACACGCCGCAGGCGCTGGACTGCTTCTATGCCGTGAACCGCATCGGCGCGATCGCGAACATGGTGCATCCGCTCTCGGCTCAGAACGAGATCACACACTATCTGAAAAAGACGAATTCCCGCATCATTCTGACGCCGGACCTTTTTTATGAGAAGGTCAGGCGCGCACTCGACGGCGTCGGACATCCGGTGCGGATCCTGACTGCGCGGATTCAGGACGAGCTGCTGCCGCATCTGGCCGCGGCCTATGTCGTAAAGAAGGGAAAGGATTATCTGGCTTTCCCGAACCGTGTGCAGGACGAGCTCTGGACCACATTCGTCCTCCGGGCGCACCCGAAGACCGCGCTTCCCGAGCCGAAATATGATCCCGAACGCACTTCGGTCATTCTTTACAGCGGGGGCACGAGCGGGCCGCCGAAGGGCATCTGCCTTTCGGACCTGAACTTTAACGCGTGTGCTCTGCAGGCGGTGGAAGCGATCGGAGAGACGTTCCGGACCGGTCTGAAGATGCTGAGCTGCATGCCGATCTTTCACGGTTTCGGCCTGGGGATCAATATCCATACCGTCGTGATTCACGGAGCCTGCTGCATCCTGATGCCGACATTTACCGATGAGACTTACGCGCAGATGCTGATCCGGAAGCGCCCACATTTTATTGCAGGCGTGCCGACGATCTTTGAGGCGCTGCTGAGAAATCCCGAACTGGAGGGAAAAGACCTGAGCTTCCTGCGCGGGATGTTCTGCGGCGGGGACGCATTGTCCGCGGAACTGAAGAAGCGGATCGACCTGTTCCTCGTGCGGAACCACGCGCGCATACAGGTGCGCGAGGGCTACGGCCTGACCGAGTGCGTTACCGCCAGCTGCCTGACTCCCAGGGACGACAGCCGGGAAGGGAGCATCGGACTGCCGTTTCCGGATACCGAGTATCGGATCGTGCGTCCCGGCACGGACGAGATCCTGCCGCCCGGCGAGGAGGGTGAGATCATCCTCACCGGTCCGACCGTGATGCTGGGATATTATAAAGACGAGGCTGCGACCGCGAAGACGCTGAGGACGCTGTCCGACGGTCGGCGGTGGCTCTACACGGGCGATCTCGGATGCATGGACGAGGATGGCTTCGTCTATTTCCGGCAGCGCATGAAGCGCATGATCATTACGAACGGTTATAATGTCTATCCGTCCCGCATCGAGAAGATCATCGACAGCTGTCCCGGTGTGGAGTACAGCTGCGTGATCGGGGTCAGGGATCCCCGGCGTATGCAGCGGGTGAGGGCCTATGTAGTGCTCTCGGAAGGCGTTCCCGCCGATGACGGAACGCGGAATATGATCCTCCAGAAGCTGAGAAAGAACATCGCGGCTTACGCGATTCCGAAAGAGATCGTATTCAGGGAGGAACTGCCGCGGACACTGGTCGGGAAGGTCGCCTACAGCGTGATCCAGGAGGAAGCCGACCGCGAAGAGGCAGCGTCCGGCGGCGAGCAGGACGCCGGGGCCGGCGGGGCGCAGGATATCATCATAGATGAAGCGGCGGAAGCCGGAGGCGAGGCATGAAACTGACCTGGATGGGGACGGCCGCGCTGCTGTTCGAAGAGGCGGAACATGTCATTGCCTTTGATCCGTTCCCCGGCATCCCTTACGGAGCGCTGAAGAGGGGCGGAAAGGACCTGCCCGTCTCTGAGAAAAGACGCAGGCGGGAGGACGCCCGGATGTTCCGGCGTGCGGCGGAGGTGTTCGTCACGCACGGGCATCTGGACCATATCTGTTATATTCCGGCGCTGTACGGCGGGGAAAAGAGCGCCGCGCACGTGACCTGCACGCGGACGCCTTATGAGACGCTGGCCGGGTTCGGTTTTCCCGCGGACAGGCTGCGGGAGGTCGGACAAGGGGGCATCGTTCCCGCGGAAGGGTCGCAGCCTGTGGAAGACGGTCCGTTTTTGCTGCGGGCGTGGCCTTCGAGGCATTGCCGATTCGACCGGGAACTGGTCATTCGGACAGCGCTGAGCCGGCGTCTGCTGACGCACCTTCCGGACCTGTTCCGGATGGGCCGGGCTTTGCGGAGCTTTCCCGAGGCCGGCGAAACACTGTTCTGGGAACTGACCTGCGGCGGGACGCGTGTCCAGATCCTGGGCAGTCTGAATCTCCGGGACGACGTGACTTATCCGTCCGGCGCGGACGTGCTGATCCTTCCGTATCAGGGGAAGAGCGGCCGCCTTCTCGCGGAGACCGCGGCGGAGATCATCGGACGCCTGCGTCCGAAGACCGTGCTGCTGGATCATTATGATGACACGTTTCCTCCGCTGTCGGCGGATGTACCGACAGGAGAGATCGTGCGTCTTAGCGAACAGCGTTTCGGCATACCGTGCCGTCCGCTGAAAAAGTATGAGGCGGTGCGGATCTGATACTGCCGAAGGAGAAAAGATGACCAATCTGGATCGACTGAAGAAAAATACGAGAAAAGCCCTCCGGAGCGCGGAACGCACGCTGAAGGCTGCGGCGCGCGGCGACCGGAAGGACGCGCACCGGGCGGATGCTCCGGCGCTGCAGACCATCATGGCATATCTGTTCCCGAAGCGGACGGATAATGAGGTCTACCTGAACGATTCGATCGACGCGACCGAGCTCGTTCGCTGGATGGAGCAGCGGAATGAAGGCCGCGCGAAGGAAGACCGCCTCACGATCTTTCACTGCGTGGTCTGCGGACTGGCCCGCATGGTGAAGGAGCGGCCGTACCTGAATCGCTTTATCCAGGGATGGCGCATCTATGAGCGCAATGAGATCAGCATCAGCTTCGTCGTGAAGCGCCGCTTCGCGGACGGGGCGGAAGAGCATCTGATGGTGCTGGTCCCGAAGGATGACGACGATGTCGAGAGCATCGGGAAGAAGATCCGCGGAGAGGTGAAGGAGACCCGAAAGAGCGAGACCGCCACGGGCGGGATCGACGAGGTCCTGGAGACCTTCGCGAAGCTGCCGCGGCCCATTCTGGCTCCGGTGGTCGGCGTGATCCGCACGCTCGATTTCTTCGGGCTGAACCCGGACTTCCTGACGGACGGGGATCCGGACTACACGACGATCCTCACGAGCAACCTCGGGAGCATCAAAACACCCGCGGTCTACCACCATCTGAATAACTACGGCACGAACAGCATCATGGTCACGGTCGGCACGCTTCATAAGGAGGAGCTTCTGATGCCGGACGGAACGAAGGAGATCCGCGACGTGATCGATTTCGGCGCGACGCTCGACGAGCGCATAGCCGACGGGTTCTATTTTGCGCGGAGCCTGAAGCTGATCCGCCATATCTTCGCGCATCCCGAGATGCTGGACCGCCCGCTGGGCGAGCAGAGCGGGTTCGAGTACGAGTGACCCGGCGCGGACAGCCGGGAGAAAGGAGTTTCATTATGTCGAAAGTCGTATTGATCACAGGAAGTCCCAGAAGCGGCGGGAATACCGGCCATCTGGCGTCGAAGTTCGAGAAGGCTGCGCAGGACGCCGGCATCGAAGTCGTGAAGTTCGACGCGGTCGGACTGAACATGCGCGGATGCTACGCCTGCAACGGCTGTTTCCAGCGCGGCGCCTGCGTCGTTGAACAGAAGTTCAATGCCGTGGCGGACGCCATCCTCGAGGCGGACGGCGTCGTGTTCGCGTTCCCGGTCTACTGGTATAACATCCCCGCGCAGATCAAGGCGCTGTGGGATCATTTCTATGCGTTCTGCGTGGGACAGAAGGATCTGTCCGGGAAGAAGGCGGCGCTGATCAGCTGCTGTGCGGAGCCGGATGCGGGAACGTTCGCAGGCGTGAAGTTCGCGTTCGAGAAGACCATGGAGCTGCTGCAGGTCGAGGTGGCCGGCGAAGTGCTGGCGACCGGACTGCAGGATCCGGGTGCGGCCTGGGGCACCGAGTGGGCGGATCAGGCTGCCGCGCTCGCGGAGAAGTTCGCCTGAGTCCGTCAGAGGCCGTTTTGATAACCGATCGTGTCTGAGAAGAGTGCGGAAGGAAAGAGATCGTCGCTGATCGTGGATTTTACCGAGGGACCGGTGTTTCGGCAGCTGGTCACGTTTGCCGCGCCCCTGTTTCTCTCGAATCTGCTCCAGATCGTCTATAACATGGTCGACATGATCATCGTGGGGCAGAAGATGGGCAGCGTGGGCCTTTCGGCGGTAGCGGTCGGCGGCGACGTTTCGAATTTCATGACCCTCGTGGCCATGGGCTTTTCGAACGCGGCGCAGGTGATCATTGCCCAGCTGATCGGCATGAGGCGGAGAAAGGACCTCGGACGTTTCATCGGAACGCTTTTCATGTTCCTCTTTCTGATCGCGATCATCATCAGCACGGTCTGCATGATCCTGCGCAGCCCGATCCTTCACGTGATGAACACGCCGCCGGAATCGTATACGGAGGCGCTGCATTACGCGACGGTCTGCATGTGCGGCCTGATCTTCATCTACGGGTACAATGCCTCGAGCGCCATCCTCCGCGGGATGGGCGATTCGACCCGGCCGTTCATCTTTATCAGCATGGCGGCGGGGATCAATGTCTGCCTCGACCTGGTCTTCGTCATGGGTCTGGGGCTCGGTGCAGGCGGCGCGGCGCTCGCGACCGTGATTTCGCAGGCGTTCTCGTTCTCGATGTGCAGTATTTTCCTGTTCCGGAACCGGGAGCGTTACTCGATCGAGGTCACACGCCGCGAATTTTTCCACATTGACCGGGCGCTGCTGGGGAAACTGGTGAAACTCGGGCTTCCGATGGCGATCAAGGGCGCGTCGGTGTCGTTCTCGAGACTGTTCGTGAACTCGTGGATCAATTCCTACGGCGTCGTAGTCTCGGCGTTTGCGGGTATCGCGAATAAGATCAATACCACGACGAACCTGTTCTCGAACGCGTTCAACACCTCGGGTTCGTCGATGGTCGGCCAGAACATCGGCGCGGAAAAGTTCGACCGTGTGAAGAAGATCATGTTTTCGGTCTTTCGGATCACGCTGTCGATCGCGACCGTGCTCACGCTGGTCATGATCTTTTTCCACGAGCAGGTCTACGGCCTGTTCACGGGCGACCCGGAAGTCATTGCGGTCGGCGTCCCTTACGTGGCGATCTCCGTGTTTATCTTCTACGGAAGCGCCTGCCGGTCGGGCATGAACGCGCTGATCAACGGCAGCGGGAATTATAAGATCAATTTCCTGACCGCGATCCTGGACGCGATCATCCTGCGGATCGGGCTGGCGCTGCTGTTCGGGCTGGCGCTCGGGATGCGGCAGTACGGTTTCTGGCTGGGCGACGCGCTCGCGGGGTTCACGCCGTTCGTGATCGGACTTTTCTTCTATTTCAGCGGACGCTGGAAGCGCAGGATGAGTTAAAGGAGCAATGACATGAACACGATCATCATCAGGGCGGTCTTCTTCATGAAAAACGACGCGGGCGAGGACTGCGCGGTCCTGGTCCGGAACATCACTCCGGACGGGGACTGGTATTCGGCGCCGGGCGGCGAGATGCGAAGCGGCGAGGCATTGACCGAGCGGCTCGTGGAGCTGATCCGGGAGCAGTGCGGCGTGATCATCACGCCGAAAGAGATCCTCTTCGACGAAAAGACCGGGGAATTCATGGACATGTATTTCCTCTGCGAGCATGTGTCCGGCGAATTCGCGCCGATCCATGAGGAGGAGATCCTGCGCACGAAGACGAACCGCGTCCCGGGGACGAGTACGCCGGAGCTGGTGCCGCTCGCGCAGGTGAAGCACCTGTATCTGCTGCCGCCGAAGCTGAAAGAATATCTGCGGAAGATGAATCGGTAACGATACCGCAGCATGGTCCGCGCGGTACCGCGCAGAAAGGAGCTGTCATGTTATTCGTGTGTTATCCGCGCTGCAGCACCTGTAAGAAAGCGCAGGCCTGGCTCGACGCGCACGGTCTGGAGTATACGTTCCGCGACATAAAGGAGGAGAGACCCTCTGAGACGGAACTCGCGGCATGGCGTGAAAAAAGCGGTCTGCCGCAGAAGAAGTTTTTCAATACCAGCGGCATGAAGTATAAGGAGCTGCAGCTGAAGGACCGCATTCCGAACATGAGCGAAGAGGAGATGCGCGCGCTGCAGGCGACCGACGGCATGCTGGTGAAGCGGCCGCTGCTGATCGACGGAGACACCGTTCTCGTGGGCTTCCGCGAAGCGGAGTGGGAGGAGAAACTGTTATGATTCTGGCGCTGGATATCGACAATACCGCCATTACCGTGGGCGGTTTCGATGAGGAACGAATCTGGTTCACGTCCGAAGTCTCGACGAACTATCTGAGGACCGCCATGGAGTACGCGGTCATGCTGAAGAGCATCCTTGACATCCACCGGGTCGATCCCGCTCAGATCGAGGGCGGCATCATCGCTTCGGTCGTACCGGGCCTGAACAACACGTTTAAGGAAATCTTCCGGCTGCTGACGGATGTAAATCCGTTCATCGTGGGACCGGGGCTGAAGACCGGCGTGAACATCTCGATCGGCGATCCCGGCGAGCTCGGCGCGGGTCTGGTGGTCTCCGCCGCGGCTGCGCAGGAGAAGTATGAGGCGCCGCTGATCATCATTGACCTCGGAACCGCGACGACCTTCTCGGTCATGAACCGGAAGAAGGAATTCATCGGCGTGGTGATCTATCCGGGCGTGCTGCTGTCGTTCAACGCACTGACGAAAAATACCGCACAGCTCCCGCAGATTCCGTTCGACCGGCCGGGAAAGGTCATCGGGGACAGCAGCCAGGCGAGCATGCAGAGCGGCATGTTCTTCGGAAACGCCGCGCTGATCGACGGAGTGATCGACCGGATCGAAGAGGAACTCGGAGAGTCCTGCACGGTCGTCGCGACGGGCATGGAACGCCTTTGCGGGCACATCATTCCGTATTGCCGGCACAGGATCCGGATCGACTCGGATCTGCCGATGGCGGGGCTGCGGTCGATATACTATCGGAACACGAAACGCAGAAAATAACGCGCTAACGCGCACGGCGGTCGGGCGCGGCAGATGCGCGCGGAGGAGAGTGCATGGCACAGGAGCGCCTCATTTTTCACATCGACGTGAACAGCGCCTTTCTGTCCTGGGAGGCGGTCCGGCGCGTGCGCCGCGGCGACGAGGATCTGCGCCTCATTCCGTCCGCCGTGGGCGGAGACCCGAAGTCGCGGCGCGGCATCATCGTCGCGAAGTCGATCCCCGCGAAGAAGTTCGGAGTTACGACCGGCGAGCCCGTGTCGATGGCTCTGAAGAAGTGCCCGCAGCTGGTGCTCGTGAAGTCGGATTTCCGGCTGTATTCGAAGTGCTCGAAGGCGTTTAAAGATATCTGCAGAGAATACGCACCCGCGGTGGAGGAGTTCTCCATCGACGAGTGCTTTTTGGATCTGACCGGAACGTCGCAGATCTATCCGGACCCGATCGCGCTGGCATATGAGATCAAGGATAAGATCCGTGATGAACTGGGATTCACGGTCAATGTCGGCGTCGCCCGGAACAAACTCTGCGCGAAGATGGCGAGCGATTTCGAGAAGCCGGACCGGGTGCACACATTGTTCCCGGAAGAAGTTAAGGAAAAAATGTGGCCGCTGCCGGTGCGGGACCTGCTCTTCGTGGGGAAAAAGTCCGCGGAGCGGCTGAACGGCGGCGGGATCCATACGATCGGCGATCTCGCGCAGGCAGATCCGCGCTATCTGCGCTCGCTGCTCGGGGAGAAGATGAGCGAACAGGCGCGTGCCTACGCGAACGGGATCGACGAGTCGCCGGTGCGCCCGGAGCCGGAGGTTGCGAAAGGCTTCAGCAATGAAGTGACGCTGGAGGACGACGTCACCACGCCCGAGGCGGCCGCGACGATCCTGCTGGAGCTGGCGGACCATGTCACGGCGCGGATGAGGCGGGACGGAGCGAAGGCGCAGTGCGTGGCGGTCTCGGTGCGCTATCTGGACTTTAAGACGCGCTCGCACCAGCGCCGGCTGGATGCGCCGACGGATATCAGCAGGGAGGTCTATGAGACCGCCGGGGAGCTGCTTACGGAGCTCTGGAACGGCGAACCGCTGCGGCTGATGGGGGTGGCCCTGACGCAGCTGACGCGCGGAGAGGACAGTGCGGGGCAGGATGAGCAGCTGAGTTTTTTCGGGGACGGTCTGCTAAGGGACCCGGCAGCCGGCGCGGAGTCCGGCGGCGGGAAGATCGACCGCGAGAAAGAGCGGAAGCTGGACGCGGCCATGGATGAGCTGCGGGACCGTTTCGGATCCGGAGCGGTGCGGCGCGGCGGCGCGATGGCCATGGGGATCCGCGTGGCGCGGAAGGCGTCGGGGCAGAGTGACGCGGAGCGGGACGAGTTCTCTTAACTGCGATTCGCGCAGATCATCGCTGCCTGTTTATGACCACGCCGTGCGGCCTCCTGATAACACTTTGTCGCAGCATCATAAAAGCCCCGGCGGTCATATTCCTCTGCGAGCGACGTCAGTGCCGCCGTGCAGCCGAGCATGGCGGCGGTTTTCCATTGATAGAGGACCCAGGGCTTTAACCGTCCGTCCGGCTCCCTGGCGGCCCTTGCGCCTGTAAAAGCGCAAAGCGCATCCGGCAGGCCGTATTTGGCCGCTTCCAGGTAATCCGAGTCGTAGAATGTCCTGTTTGTGATCTTATGCGTTCGAATGGACTCGAGCTGCTTTTCGATGCCCCGGTCCAGAATGGGAAAGCCCTGCAGAAACGCGGTTTCCGAAAGGTAGTTCTCCGAAAATGGAAGATTTTTTATGTATGCGTTGATCTTCCAGGCGGCAGTGGAAGAATTCGATCTCCATCCCCTGGCCAGCAGATCCTGTGCATAACGGTCGCCCCGGAAGGCGGCGGCACAGCAGAAGCGGAATGCCGCGTCATAATCCTTCGGGAGGCCCAGACCGTAGTAATACATATATCCCAGCATGAGCAGCGAGGGAGCGTCGCCTTTGCGGCCTTCGGCCTCCAGATGGGGGATCGCTTCCGGGTATCTGCCGGCATTGAAGAGACGGAACCCCTGCGGAAGCTGATCTGCCGGAACGCGCGAGGGAATCACGGCACACAGCCATTTCAGATCTTCATTGATCATATTCCGGCGTGCCGGGTCGGAATCCGTGCGCATGGCCAATTCGGCCCAGTACTTCGCGAGACCCGGGTCGACAGCTGTGCCGGACCCGAGCCGGTACATGTTCGCCAGAGGCTGGAAGCTTTCCACCAGCCCGGCCTCTGCCGCCTGTTTGAAAAACCCGAACGCGTCCTCGAGTCTTCCCTCATTGCGTGCGATCACAGCCTGCTCGTGCCACATGACCGCAAGCTGTTGGAACAGCTCCCGGTCGGCACGGGCTTTGGCGACGGGATCGTTCAGAAGCTCATCCTGAGACCGGAGATAGGGGATGAGGTCCATGGTCTGCTTCGCATCTTTGCGGCGGTCTTCATCCGTGTCTTCGTCCAGCGTCCTTCCGGCCCAGTACAGGGCTTTGTCATAATCTTTTTCCGTGCCGATGCCTTTGGCGTACAGATCTGCCAGATCGCAGAACGCGGGCAGATAACCGGCCTCGGCCGCCTTTTCCTTCCAGAGGAAAGCCTGACGGTCATCGGCTTCGACGAAGACTCCGGTCTTATAGCAAATGCTGACGTTATTCATCGCGCAGGAATTTCCCATATTCGCTGCAGTCTGAAATGCCTGAAAGGCTTCTTCCGGGCGCCCTTCGTTTATAAGATCACAGCCGGCGCGGTTCAGCTCCTCCGGATCTGGACGATCCTGGATCCATTCCAGCAGAAGATGAGCGTGTTCGCACAGGTCTTCCGGGCAAGTGCCGTCATCCAGTATCGTCCGGGCGAGCCGGGCCGCTTCGGAAAGGTCCTGTTCGGTGCCTATGCCGTTCGCATAGCAGTCGGCCAGGATGACCATGGCATACACGTAACCAGCGTCTGCGGCCTGCTGCGCTCCGGCAAAAACCTCTTCAGGGCTGATGAGATCGCTCCGACCCTGCGCATACAGGGAGATCAGAAGATTTGCTGCTGCTCCGGATCCGAGATCCGCCGCAGTACGGAGAAAAGGAACGGCATCGTCATACCGCTCTTCATTTAAAGCTTGATCCGCGGACGACGTGGCTTCGCATAGGCGCAGCAGGCGGGCGCTGTCCTCATCCTCCGGAGTCTCCGCAAAACAGCGTCTGGCCCAGTAGAGCGCTTTCTTATGATCCGGTTCGCAGCCGGTACCGTATAAGAGGATGACGGCTGCGTTATACATGGCGTCCGCGCAGCCTTCATTGGCGGCTTCCAGATAGAGGGAGAGCGCCTCCTCGAATTTTTCTTCATCATAGAGTTCGTCAGCCTGTTCTTTTTTTTCTTCCGGTGTCATATCTGGCTCCTCTGATTATGCATTCTGCCCGCCTGTGCGGCTCGGCCAGGGCAGGTTTTCGAGATCGTCGTTCAGGTCCGCCCACGGCGCTTTTCCTTCCAGCGGCATTCCGATCGGGGCCCGGAACCATGCGAACTGGTCAAAATGCTGAATGTCCGATCTGTGGCGCTCTCTCCAGGCGAGCACCGGTGCGATATAGGCTTGAAAACGGTCGGAATCGGCGGAAACGGTGCTGCGGCTTCCGGCCGCCGCGGCTCGCTCGTTCAGTTTTTTATGGATCGTGTTTTTGACGGACTCCGCATAGAGATAGATCTCCGGCTCGAGCGGCGCCGCTGCGTCGGCGATGAGGTCTGAAATATCGTCATGAATGATCTTCTGGCCTTCGGAATCCTCCGCTTCGCGATAGATATAGCGAAACACTTTTTCCTCATCCACATAGAACAGATCCCGGTGCGCCGGAAGGATGCAGCGGTGCTTCGGGGTATTATGCTCCAGATCGTTCCTCAGGGTGCGGATGAAGGAGAGACTTCGGATCTGCTTCTCAGTCAGTCCGCGATGATCGACGATCAGTCGGATCGCGCCCTGGTCCGGTGCGACGGGATTGCCGTTATCTGTTTCATATGGGAAAAGGAGGAACCAGAATGCCGTAAAGTCCAGTTCTCCGAACGGATCTTCCAAAGGCAGACGTACCTCGTTTCGCTTCCCGTAATGGTAAGTTTCAAAAATGCCTCGTGCGTAAGCGACTGTCCCGGCCGCATCCATTCCGGCGTGTACGGCAGCCTCGAAAGCCTGCTTTTTCATCAGAGGCAGAATCCGTTGGTTGATCAGCTGTTTGATGTCATCCTGAAATAGATAGATCATATTTCCTCCGTTTCCAAGCGATTTGAATACGCTAAATTATCACCGGCAGGAACAAATGTAAAGAAGAATTTTCAAGATTTTCAAAAAAGACCGGAGAATGCGAAGAGGACCGCAACGGGATGTGCGGTCCTCTGTGTATAACTCCTGCTGTGCATACGCGGCGAAAGGTCACGAATCGATCTCCAGGCACGCGTCAAACGCGCTGCACGTCGCGTCGCCGATCAGGCCGATCTTATGGGCGTCGCCCACCACATAGGTCTCCGGAACGGCGTCCTTCAGCGCCTCGATCATCGCCTCGTTCTTCTTCAGGCCGAACGCATTGACGACCGTGTCGCAGGGCAGGAACTGCTCCTCGCCCGCGGCGGTCTGTACCAGCACCCCGTCTTCCCGGATCTCCAGAACTTTCGTCTCATACATCACCGCCGAGGCGCCCTCGCGCAGGCGTCTCTGGAAGATCGGGACCGTGAAGTCCTTGATCTTTGAGGTGATCGCCTCCTCGGACATCATCTCCACTACCGTGACGTCTTTTCCCTCGTGGCCCAGCTGCATCGCGCACTCGGAGCCGGAGAGGCCGCCGCCGCAGACCACGACCCGGTCGCCGACCGGGACCAGCCCGCGGTCGACCTGCGAGACCATGACGACATTCGCCCCGTCGATCCCGGGGATCGGAGGCGCGAATTCGTCGGCGCCCACCGCGATGATCAGGGCGTCCGCCGCGAGCGCTTTCACGATTTCAGGGGTCACCTCGGTGTTCAGATGGACCGTGATGCCGGGATCGGAGAGGACCTTCCGGGTCTGGAAATCCAGATACCGGCGGAAGCCGTCCTTCAGCCACAGCGCGGAGGCTTCCTGCAGCCTGCCGCCGAGCCGGTCGGCCTTCTCGCAGATGTGTACGTCATGACCGCGTTCCGCGAGCGTCCGCGCCGCGTACATGCCGGCAGGGCCGCCGCCGGCGATCACGACCGTCTTCTTTTTCTTCATCGGGATGAAGCGCGGATAGCGGTACTCGCGTCCCATGCGCGGGTTCACTGCGCAGCCCCAGAGGTGTGCGTCCTTGCCGGCATTCCGCAGGCAGTACATGCAGCGCATGCAGGGCGTGATCTCATCTTCCTGACCGCGCTCGCCCTTCACGATCATGCGGTCGTCCGCCATCAGGGCCTTCGCCATCGCGACGATGTCGGCCTTCCCCTCCGCGAGGATCTGCTCGGCCAGATCGAGCGTATTGATGCCGCCGACCACCGAGACCGCGACCTTGTCGCCCAGCGCCTCCTTAAACGCGGCGGCGTGCTCGACATTGCACCCGCGCTCGATATAGTAGCCGGGCATGTTGTAGCTGGTCGCTTCGCCGTAGAAGAGCGTGCCGGTCGAGACGCAGAGCATGTCGATGTACTTCGACGCCTCCTTCAGGAACGCGATGCGCTCCTCGATGTCCGTGGCGCCGGGCAGCCGCTCGTCGCCGACCACGCGCACCTCGATCGGGATGCGGCCCTTCGTGACCGAATACATGGCCTCAAGGACCTCCATCGGGAACTTCCAGCGGTTATGCGCCGAACCGCCGTAGGCGTCCTCGCGGCGGTTCCAGAACTTCGAGAGAAATGCCGAGAGCAGGTTTCCGTGGGCAATGTGGCACATGACCATGTCGAAGCCCGCGTCCATGCAGCGTCTGGTCGCCTGCATGAAGTGCTCGATAACGATGTCCATTTCGGCGCGGCCGATCTCGCGGTAGAGCGACTTGTCCTTCGGGAAGATGTCCACGACCGACGGCACCCACGCCTCGATGTCGTTCAGCGCGGCCCACTGGCCTGCGTGAATCAGCTCGGCCGAGAGATTGCAGTCGTAGCGGTGGATCTCCTGCGTGAGCTGGAACAGACCGGCGCGGTCCATGTCGTTCGTGACGGACAGGCAGCCGTAGAAGTCGCGCCCGTGCTCGAAGTCGACGGGCGTCGAGCCGATCGTGACCAGCCCGGCCCCGGTCTGCGCCTGTGTGCCGACGAACTCCAGCAGCTCGCGCGTGACGGCGCCGGACTCGAAGCCGGCGTGGTTCGTGACGATGGGAGAGTACTGAATGCGGTTCTTCATGTGCATCGTGCCGACGTCGATGGGCCGGTAGATGTGCGGATAGTGGTTCAGTGCCATATGTGATCTCCTTTTCGTGATATGAAAAAGGGCAATGCCGGTCCGCCCGGCATTGCCCCGTGTTCGGTCGGTATTATACAGCCTGCTTCGCGGCCAGAGCCTTCCGCACGGCTTCGATGATCCCGTCCGCGTTCAGCCCGTAGGCGTCGAGGACTTCCTGCGCCTTTCCGCTGCGGCCGAACTCATCGTTCACGCCGTGGCGGATCACAGGGACGGGGCAGGCGCCGGCGACGCACTCGCAGACCGCGCTGCCGAGGCCGCCGATGACGTTATGCTCTTCGGAGGTGACGATCGCGCCGGTCTCTTTCGCCGCACGGAGGATGAGCTCCTCGTCGAGAGGCTTGATCGTGTGGATGTCTAGCACGCGCACGCTGACGCCTTCCGCCGCGAGAGCTTCCGCGGCTTTCAGAGCGGCCTGCACCATCAGACCGGTCGCGGCCACGGTCACGTCGCTTCCGTTACGCAGGGTCAGACCCTTTCCGATCTCAAAAGCGTAAGCACCGTCCGCATAATCCGTGACGGGCTCGACCGCCGAGCGTCCCAGGCGCATATAGGCGGGGCCGTCATAGGCCAGAAGCGCTTTTACAGCCTGCTCCATCTCTGGGCCGTCGCAGGGGTTCAGGACGACCATGCCCGGAATCGTCCGCATGACGGACAGATCCTCGATACACTGGTGCGTCGCGCCGTCCTCGCCGACGCTTAAGCCTCCGTGCGAGCCGATGATCTTTACGTTCAGATGCGGGTAGGCCACGGAGTTCCGGACCTGCTCGAAAGCACGGCCGGTGGAGAACATCGCAAACGAGCACGCGAACGGCTTTTTCCCGCAGGCGGCGAGTCCGGCTGCGATGCCGACCATGTTCTGCTCGGCAATGCCGCAGTCCAGGAAGCGCTCGGGGCAGGCGTTCTTAAACGTGCCGGATTTCGTCGCACCCGCCAGGTCCGCGTCCAGCACGACCAGGTCGGGGTCCTCCGCGCTCAGGGCGGCGATCGTTTCGCCGAAGACCTCTCGGGTGGCCTTTTTCGCAGGCTTTTCGGCACCGCCTTCGGCGCAGTCGCCGGCGTCGTCCGCGAAGCCGCCTTCGGCGCAGTCATGGTCCTTAGAAAGTTCCGCCTCGAGCTCCACGATCCGGGCAGTCAGCTCCGCACGCGCAGTCTCCATCTGCTCATCGTTCGGAGCCTTCCCGTGCCAGCCGGCCTGATCCTCCATGAACGATACGCCTTTTCCCTTCGTCGTCTTCAGCAGGATGACGGTGGGCTTCCCCTTCACGCTCTGCGCGACTTCGAAAGCCGCCGCGAGCGCTTCGACGTCGTGCCCGTCGCAGTGGATCACGTTCCAGTTAAATGCCAGCAGCTTCGCGTCGAGCGGCTCGGTCGGCATGACGTCCTGCGTGGGACCGTCGATCTGAAGGCCGTTGATATCGATAAACGCGCAGAGATTATCCAGCTCATATTTCGCGGCCGCCATGAAGGCCTCCCAGACCTGGCCCTCCTCGATCTCGCCGTCGCCCAGCGCGGCGTAGACGCGATAGTCCTTTCCGTCCAGCTTCCCGGCCAGCGCCATCCCCACTGCGGCGGAGATGCCCTGTCCGAGCGAGCCGGTCGACATGTCGACGCCCTTCACGCAGCGCATGTCGGGGTGGCCGGACATATGTCCTTTAATGCTCCGGAACAGCTCCAGATCCGATTCCGGAAAGAAACCTTTCAGTGCCAGGATCGAATACAGAGCGGGAGAGCAGTGGCCCTTCGAAAGCACGAAACGGTCGCGGTCCGGATCGTCCGGACGCGCGGGATCGACGCGCATCACACGGCCGTAGAGCACAGCCAGCGCGTCCATGATCGAAAGCGACCCGCCGGGGTGCCCCGACGCGGCGCGGTGAACGGCCTCTACGGCCAGAAGGCGGCCTTTCGCCGCCATGAGTTCGAGTTCCTTGATCTCAGTCTGGTTCATGAGTCTGATCCTCCGTCAGCATGCATTTAAAACGAAATGCCGTTATTCTTCAACAAATGAGACGACCCCGATATAGGGCAGGTTCCGGTACTTCTGGTCATAGTCCAGACCGAAACCGACCACGAAAAGGTCATCGATCGTAAAGCAGTTATAATCCGGGGTCAGTCCCTCCACACGGCGGCGTGAGGGTTTGTCCAGCATCGTGCAGAGCTTCAGGCTGGTCGGCTGTCTGGCGTCCAGGATATCGATCAGGAAGGAAAGGGTGTTTCCGGTATCGATAATGTCTTCGACCACCAGGACGTCCTTCCCCTTAATGTCTTCATCCAGATCCAGGTCGAGATGGACCTTTCCGGACGATGTGGTCGAACCGCCGTAGCTCGAGCATTTGACGAAGGTGAACTTGACCGGGACGGTCAGGTGTTTGGCCAGCTCGCAGGTAAAGAACACGGCGCCCTTCAGCGTGCAGAGCAGGTGCAGTTCTTTTCCCTCGTAATCGCGGTTGATCTGATCCGCCAGCTCGCGGATGCGCGCGTACAGATCTTCTTCGGATATAAGAACTCGGATCTCTTCTTTCATGGCAGCCTCCTGAATTGTACGGAACCCCCGGTCTCATCCGGGCGTTCTTTGTCATTTAATAATATAGCACAGTTTTGCCGAAAGCACTTTCGAAGATCGGGAAAATGTATTATAGTATATCCGATCAAATGTGCGGAGGAGCATTTATGGCGAAGCAGAGGACATATACCGGAACGAAGAAGGGCACTTCGGCGGCCAGACAGGGCAGAAGATCCCGCGTGGTCGGCGGAGGCTCCGGCACGAGCGGCGCGAATAACGGAAAGCAGGAGTACCGCTCGGTCCGCGACACCCCGGAGTATAAAGAGAGACAGAAGAAGAGCTTTATCCAGAACATCATCATTAACGCGGCTGTTCTGGGCGGCTTTGCCATCATGCTGCTGCTCCGCGGAACGAACACGGCGCCGAAAAAAGTCAGCATCCCGATCATGGTCGGCCTCGGCGTCCTGATCGTGATCGTGTTCATCGTTCAGATGAGGCAGCGGAAGAAGTTGGGCTTGTAGTGCCGGACAGACCGGTTTTAAGTGAGATAACATCGGTGATCCGGGGCGGCGCCCCGGGTCACATACTGTAACAGGCTTTTCGGCCTGAAAAGGAGGAACCATGTCGGATATTTTTGCGGAGAGACGCACGAGATTTTATGAGCTGATGGAGGACCGCTCGGTCCTGATCCTGTTTACGGGCAGCGCCCCGCAGCGCAGCGGCGATCAGGATTACGCGTACACGCCGGACCGGAACACCTATTACCTGACGGGCGTCGACACGCCCCTTCTGGTGTTCTGCGCCTCGAAACTGGGCGGAAAGGTCACGGAGCAGTGGTTTATTCCGCGTCCCGAGAAGCGCCACGAGATCTTCTACGGGCACATGGAGACCGAGGAGGAGGCTTCGGAGCGTCTCGGCTGCCAGGCGTCCTATCATGACCGCTTCGAGCCGTTCCTGGACGGACTGTTCACCGCGAACCACATGGAGAAGGTCTGGCTGGATCTCGAGCGCCGCGCGCTTTCCGAGCCCTCCGGACAGGCGAACGTTCTGGCGCGCCGGCTGGCGAAGGCGCATCCCTACCTGCAGTTCGTGAACGCGGGCGCCGTGATCGGTGACATCCGCCGTGTAAAGGAGCCCGGCGAGCTCGACCTGATGCGGGAGGCCATCCGGATCACGGGGCTCGGCATTGAGAGCATCCTCGAGCACATGGGGCCCGGCGTGAACGAGCGCGAGATCCAGGCGTGGTTCGAGTTTACGATCAAGACGAACGGCGCCTCGGACAATGCCTTCGCCCCCATCGTCGCCGGCGGCGCGAACAGCATCAGCCTCCACTACGGCACGAACAACTGCGATCTGGCGGACGGCGACCTGCTTCTGGTCGATCTGGGCGCGGAGTACGGTTATTACAACGGCGACATCACGCGCACGTTCCCCGTGAACGGAAAGTTCACCGAGGAACAGCGGTACTTCTATGAGACCGTGCTCGAGGCGCAGGCGGCGGTGATTCGCACCGTGAAGCCCGGGATGCACATCACCGAGACCACGAAGATCGCGCAGGAGACGATGTTCGAGCGCTGCAGGGCGCGCGGCATCGCAGAGAGCATGGATGACATGAAGCGGCTGCTGCCGCACGGCGTGAGCCACTATCTGGGACTCGACACGCACGATTCCGGCGAGCGCACCGAGCTTCAGCCCGGCATGGTAATCACGGTCGAGCCCGGCATCTATATTCCGGAACTCGGCATCGGCATCCGGATCGAGGACGACGTCGTGATCACGGAGGACGGCTGTGAAGTGCTGTCTCCGCAGATCATAAAGCAGCCCGACGAGATCGAGGCATACATGGCGGAGCATAACGTGTTTCTGAGATAAGGAATCACAGAGATTCAGAAGAGGCGGGCCGGCATTGCCCGGCGCAGCCTCACGGCGGCCCCGTGCGGGGCGGAAAGAGGGAGTTTTACTATGGCGGATTGTAATCACGACTGCGGAAGCTGCGGAGAGTCCTGCGGAGAGCGCACGGCGCCCATGGACTTCAGTGTCCCGATGAACAGCAGCTCGGACGTAAAAAAGGTGATCGGCGTGGTCAGCGGAAAGGGCGGCGTAGGCAAAAGCCTCGTGACGTCGCTTCTGGCCATCGAGATGAGAAAGAAAGGACTGAAGACCGCGATCCTCGACGGCGACCTGACCGGTCCGTCGATCCCGCGGATCTTCGGCATCCATGAAAAGGCAGCCGGGAACGCGTTCGGGATCCTTCCGAGCGAGAGCGCGGCGGGCACGAAGATCATGTCCGTAAATCTGATCCTGGATAATGAAACGGACGCCGTCATCTGGCGCGGCCCGGTCGTCGCCGGCGTCGTGAAGCAGTTCTGGACGGATGTCCAGTGGGGAGACGTGGACGTCATGCTCGTGGACATGCCCCCGGGGACCGGCGACGTTCCGCTGACGGTCTATCAGTCACTGCCGATCGACGGCATCGTCATCGTGGCTTCGCCGCAGGAGCTCGTCGGCATGATCGTGAGCAAGGCCGTGAACATGGCGAACGAGATGGATATCCCGGTTTTCGGCCTGGTCGAGAACATGGCTTATTACGAGTGCCCGGACTGCGGGAGGCGGCATGAGATCTTCGGGAAGAGTCACCTCGCGGAGCTCGCGGAGAAGTTCTCGATCGGGCTGACCGCACAGATCCCGATCGATCCCGCGATGGCGGAGGCCTGCGACGAGGGCAGACTGGAGGCGTTCGAAAACAGCTATCTGAGCGGGATGGCGGAGGAACTGGCGAAGTAAGCAGATTCTTCGCGAACGAAAACAGAACAGATGTGAAGAAGCCGGCTTCGTGCCGGCTTTCTTTTGTCCTTTTCCGGGTTTGGAGAGGTCAGATGATTGTAAGGATGGGAATTCGTATAGTAAAATATATTTGCAGGATTATATTGGCGGGCAAGAGTACGGCACGTCGGTCAATAAGGCCGAGGCCTCGCTCTGTCGCCGGAGTTCTTTCTGTGAAAGCTGTTTTATCAGGAGGATGAGATCATGGCCGGGACTGCCGCTGAAAACCTTTATTATTACTACCGGCAGCTGTCCGCTGCCGACCGCGCCGTGTACACGCAGCTGCTCACGGGTCTGAAGGCGATGCAGACAGGCATCGCCTGTTCCTGCAGCGGTTTCGACGCTATGAAGCGGGCCGTGGACCTCGTGCTGGCGGATCACCCGGAGATCTTCTGGTTCGGCGGCTCCGGGAAGATGACGCAGCAGGGGTCCAGGTTCAGTTTTCAGCCGGAGTATACGGTGAACCAGGCAGCGAAGGCTGCGCGGGAAAAGAAGATCGGGCAGGCAGTCTCGGGATTTGTCCGAAGTGCCGCATCCTGCCGGTCGGACGCGGAGCGCCTGGAAAAGGCATATACCTGGCTGGTCGAGACGACGGTGTATGACGCAGCGGCGCCGGATAACCAGAACATCTGCAGCGTTTTTCTGAATCACAGGAGCGTCTGCGCCGGATACGCAAAATCCCTGCAGTACTTGCTGCAGCAGATGGGGATGGAGTGCCTGTACGTTTCCGGGACCGCGGCGAACAGAGGCGCGCACGCCTGGAATATCGTCCGTCTGGACGGGAAATATTATCACACGGACGTGACGTTCGGGGACCGCACTTTTTCCAGCGGTACGCCCCGGGGGAACGGCCTTCCGAAGGAGCTGGAGCCGGAATACGCGTACCTTTGCATGAGCGACGGGGAGGCGTTCCGCGACCGCCGGATGAATGTCCCGGCCGGCATGAAGGTTCCGGCCTGTCCGTCGGAGGATATGTCCTGGTATCGCCGGAACGGGCTGCTTTTCAGCGGCGCGGGCGAGGCCTGGCAGGCGATCGCGCGATCGCTGGCGCGCGGGCAGACCTGCTTTTGCTGCCAGTTCACGTCGCAGGCAGCTTATGACGTTTTCCTGCGGGATATCGGGAACGGAAAGTTCGCGAAGCTGGCCATCGAGAAGCTGCGCCTTCGCAGCGTTTCGACCAGCACCAGTTCGGAACCGACGCTGCGGTACGCGGTGGGGTGGCTGGTGTAGTGTGAGAGAAATGATGATGTGAGGAAAAACGGGGCTCTGTGAGTCCCGTTTTCTGTTGTAGGAGGGACAAAAAACTGTTAAAATAGATACAAATCGCATACAAAAAACATACCTTTCAGACAGAAAGGCTCACGATATCCAGTAGAAGAAAGGATCAGGAACAGATGTTTGGCATCAAAGGCACTGCATCACGGAGGAGTTGGACAGGTTTAGTGCGCAGGGGGCTGAGCGTCTTTTTTTGCGCGCTTCTTTTCTGTCTGACATTCCTCCCTCATTTTTCCCATGCCGCATCGAACGAGCCCACGCGGGTGATCAACGTCGTTTACGATGATTCCGGAAGCATGTATGTGGATGATAATAATCATCCTCTCGACACCTGGCGTCAGGCTCATTACGCGCTTGAGGTGTTCGCCGCCATGCTCGGCCAGAACGACACGATGAATGTGTATGCCATGGGCCAGTTTGATTCCCAGGTGCGAAACAGCGCGGATCCGCTGCTTACGCTCCACGGCAGCGACGGTGCGGCAGCAAATGCCGGCAAAGTCCATGATCTGCGGTTCAATGACAACGGAACACCGTTTAACGCGGTCAGAGAGGCATATGACGATCTGGCGGCGGTGTCCGCGGATGAGCGATGGCTGGTCGTTCTGACCGACGGTGAATTGTGTGACGGTGTTGATCCGCAGGGTTATCAGATCGTTATCGATCCGGCCGAAGTAAACGGCCTGTTCGCGGCGAAGGCTCCCGGCATTTCCGTGATGTATCTGGGCATGGGAGTATTGGCACAGGGTTTTGCCGCGAACCTTAATAATGATCCGGAGAATGACATTTTTATTGAGACCGCGCCGGGCAATGCCGATATCCTGAACAAGATCACCGGTATCGCCACACGGATCTTTAATTCCAACAGCTTTTCGGTACCCGCATCTTCCGCATCGTTTTCGGTCGATATCCCCATGAGCGAGATGATCGTGTTCGCGCAGGGCGAGAATGTCCGAATCGACGGTCTGGAGCATACGGGTGCGGACGGCAGCGAGCCGTTTGAGGGATCGTCCGTGGAAGTGCGCTGGAGCGATCTGGATAACCCTCGCTACAGCAGTTTTACATATCAGGAAGACCGGTCCCTTCAGGGGCGTCTGGCCACGTTTACCGGGGCCCTTCCTTCAGGTGATTACTCGCTCGATATCGCCGGCGACGTGGCGACCATCGAGGTGTTCTATAAGCCGGATATCGACATTGCCGCCTATCTGATCGACGCGGACGGCCATGAAGTTACGGATCTTTCCAATCTCGAGGCGGGCGACTACACGATCCGGTTCGGTTTCGTAAGGACTGGAACGAATGAGCGGGTGCCGGCTTCGGGGCTGCTCGGCGACGTGGATTATAATGCGGCCGTATCCATAAACGGAAACACGCAGGAAGTCCGCAGCGGAGATCAGATCACGATCGAAGAGGGCGGCCTGCTGATCGAAGCCGAGGCGCATTTCCTCGAATACAACACGGTCGCCACGACGCTGGATTACAGGGTCTACGCCAATAAAGACGTTACCTTCAACGTTCGAAACGATCGGGAGTTCCAGGTCGGCATGACCGGCTTCCGGGAGGGCGAATATCTCGAGATCGAAGCGCTGATCGACGGCCGGCCCCCGACGCCCGAGCAGTGGGCACAGATGGGCGTGCCCGAGATCGGAATGACGGATGACGGGGACAGGAATATCATTGAACGCATCTTCCGCCCGCTTCCCGACGGTTTCACTATCGAGAAAACGGATGAGCCCGGCATCTATCGCGTATACCCGGTGCTGGAAGACGGAAGGCCGTCCTTCGGAACCTATGACGATACCGATTTCTCCCTGAATTTCACCCAGACGTTCGACAGCGGCGAGAGCTGGAGAGGAGATTTTGACAGTACCGCCCATATCCATGACGGCAGATTTATTCTCTGGCGCCTGGTCCCGCTGTGGATCCTGCTGGCCATCATCGCGATCCTGGTCGGATACCTTCCTTTCGTGAAGTGCTACCTGCCGAGAAACCTGAAGAGGAGGCCGGAAAGCAAGGGCAGATGTGCCACGCCGGGAGTGGCTCCGGTGAAAGGAAAAGGCAGGTTTGAGAAAAATCTGGCCTCCACCATCATTCCTTACCGGCCTCAGACCGGAACGATCCGATATGTTCCGCAAGGCGTGTCGGGCGCCCCGATCCTGAAAGTGAGGGCGATCCGCGGGAATATGATGACGATCATGAACCTGAAATCGTTTGTGAATAAGGCAGTTACTTTCGACGGCACCAGTGTCCGGAAGGATGATAAATCCCTGAATATACCGGCATCTGTCCGCATCCAGTATAAAGCCAAGACCTGGACATATACCTGTTACCCGAATGTTGACAGTAAGTAAGCAAGCATCGTTTTTAACATAGTGTTTTTTAACAAATATCGGAGGAATGAACATGAACGCACCTACTTTATTAGTCGGACTCGGCGGAACCGGCTGCAAGATCATCTCGAAAGTATCCGGGCTGGTGACCGGTGATCAGAGAGATAATATCTCGTTTGTCGGCTTCGACACGGACATTAATGAGCTGCGCGTGATTCAGGAGCAGCATCCTTTTGTCAAAGTCGTGCAGACCTCGACCAGGCAGACGGTGGGCGAATACCTGAATAAAGACACTCATGCCAGGGACAGCTGGTTCCCGGTAAACGCCAGCCTGAACTCGAAAGTCCTCTCGGAGGGCGCCGGCCAGGTGCGGTCGATCTCCAGACTGGCGCTGGAGACCGTCATCCGCGCAGGTAAGATGGAGCCCCTGCACGAGGCGATTCAGGACCTCTATAAAGTCGAAGAGGATAAGGTAGAGCAGGCGCTTCGCGTTGTGATCGTCAGTTCGCTGGCGGGCGGTACCGGTTCGGGACTGATCCTTCCGATCGCCCTGTATATCCGGAATTACCTGGCGACGCATTACCGCCAGAGCGCGAACATCACCAGAGGCTTCTTCATTCTTCCCGAGGTGTTCTATGAAGTGATTCCCGGAACGGCGGAAAGAAACAACCTCCGGGCCAACGCCTATGCGACCCTCCGTGAGCTGGACGCGTTCCTGATGAAGGGCGATAAAACGCTCCCGCCCAAATATGAGAATACGGTCAGGATCGAATTCCCCAGAGTGGCTTCCGAAGGCTATGAGGAATACGATGTCCGTCCGTACGACTTCTGCTTCCTGTTTGACGCGCAGAACGCCGAGGGCGGCAAACTGAATTCCTTCGACCAGTATCTGGACCATGCGGCCAACTGCATCTACGCGCAGTCCATCGGCCCGATGAACAAGCGCAGCAATTCCTCGGAAGACAACACGATCCGGAAGCTCGCGAAAGAGCGCGGCAGAAACCGCTATGCCGGCGCCGGCGCTTCCATGCTGATCTATCCGTACGAGGATATCCGGAAGCTCCTGGCTCTGACCTGGGCGAAGCAGTGCATCTCCGAACAGTGGCTGTATATCGATGAGTTATATAAAGAGTCGCTCGAAGAGAATAAGGAGAAGCAGGAAGAGGGACTCAGCGTCAAGGAAGTGCCGCTGAGCACGTACTATGCCGCGCAGGTCGAATCCGATAAGGATATCGAAGGGAAATCGTTTGCGAAGGCGATCTATAACGCTTCCGGAAGATATAAGAACGGAGTCTCCCGTATCGGAAACAAATGGCAGGAGTATGTCGAGGGCGTCCTGGCGAAGATCGCCTCCGACCTCGCGAAAAGCGCTACGGACTCGAGTGAAAAGGGCGAAGAGGCCGCCGGTCTGGTCAATGCCCTGGAAAATGACTGGGAGGGCTTCGTCGAGGCATATAACGCGATGGATGAGTACCGCTGGATGTCCCAGAGCGACACCGAGACCATCGCGCCGAATATTGCCAATGCGATGTACAGCAAAAAGATCAAGCTGGATACCAGCGCGGATTATAAGCTCGAGACCTATCTCGTGGACGATGACAAGAACTTCCTGCATCCGAACGCGATCCGCTTCCTCCTGATCAAGATTCTGGATCTCATGAAGAAACACAGGATCACGGTCGAACAGCAGAAGCTGGAGAGCAAGGACTTCCTGGACAACTTCGATAAGATCTTCGACGATGCGAAAACGGAAGACGTCGTGGAGACCGTCGATGACCTGACTGACCGCAAGGTCTCCTTCATCAAAAAGCTGACGAAGCGTCCGACCAGCGAGCAGGAGGCCATGAAGAGAAAGTTCCGGACCTATCTGGAAACGGTCGAGAACTATCAGATCCAGAGCGTGCAGTCCGAGGTCCTCGGAAAGGGTATCAGCTATATCGATAACCTGATCAAGGCGTTCGAGAGCTTCTTCAACACGCTGGACAGCAAGATCGATTCTCTGGACGGATCGATCAGAGACATTTATAAGCGCTATTCGACCAGCAAGGGCACCACGGTCCGCTACGTCTGCGCATCCGACAAGTGCCTGGACCGGATCTGCAAGGTCTTCTCTTATAAGGGCGGAACGATCACGATCGATAAGGATCTCGCGAAAGAGATCTATGTGAGAACACTGGAGTATTCGGTCGAAAAGGAAAAGCCGAAAGCCAGCCGGTATTTCGGCGGCCTGTTCGACGAAGGCATCATCGGTTATTTCGAGAATTCGGTCATGCATAATCATGCGCTCGATCTGGACGTCGACGTGATCACCGCGATCGAGAAGGAGGCGAAGTACTTAAGACTGTATGAGGATGACGACGACGCCGTCAGGCTCACCGAGCAGTACGTCAAAAAGACGATCTCGGATACCAGAAATTTGTCCTGCCCGTTCATCGAGAGTCCTCTCGGCGAGCCCCGGGACGCGATCCCCGCATGCACGTTTAATGACGAGATGGTTCCCGCAAAAGGCGATGAGTCGCCCCGTGCGCAGCTCATCAGGAGGGAACTGATGAATTACGGCGGTTCTCCGGATAAGGACATTCCGAAGAACATGATCATGTATTATCAGTCCTTCTACGGCCTGCGCGCGAACGACCTGAGCAAGTTCGCTCCGCCGGAGCGCTCCGCGACTTACAGCCGTACCGGAGGCGAGTACTTCAAATCGTATTTCGAGCTGGTTAAGGGCATCCATCCGAAAGCGGAGATCAGTAAGGAGATCAGCCCGCATATCGATCGCTGGTGGCATTTGGTCTCGAAGTGCCCGGATCTGGATGAGGCGAATCACAAGAAGCAGGAGTATGACATCTATGCCGCGTTCTTCTGGGCGATCATGAAGAAGCTGATCTATCGCACGGAAGAGGGATCGGAAATGATCTATAAGCTACTGAACGAACGTCTGGGAATCGACGACGACTCCCTGATCGTTTCGAACGGCACGCCCTGCGACAAATTCTATGAGATCCTCGACGCGATCGCCATCTATCCGGAGCTGACGGCGAAGATCATGCGTGACGTCGAAGATGAGACCAGGGAAGACCTGAACGAAGGCAAGGAGATCGAGGACGGTCTTCTGATGAAGTACCTTAACGATTACCGGGTGGAAGAGCCGGGCGTCGGCAAGGATAAGGATGTCTCCGAGAGCATTTTCGACATTCCCATGCTGATGAAGAAATCCGCGACGCCGGAGATCTACTATGAAGAGGACGTCCTGTCGATCCTGAGAACGGAGCTGGCCGAGATCAGGAGATATCTGCTGACTCTCCTGAGTGTCGGTGAACTTCCCGAAGTGATGGGATCGATCATTAAAGATCAGTTTGACAAGCATCTGGCGGCAGTTGAAAAAGAGAGCGAGATCCACCGCAAGATCTACAGCGAGCCGCTGTTCAAGAAGACCTGCGACATTATCATCAACGCCCTGAAGGAACTGGGGCTGAAGGATGATGCGGACGCATACCGTAAGAAGGTGGATGCTTTAAAGTAATGCCGGGAAAGCTTTTTTGACGGGAGTTCCGATGTATTCTGTCTTGATACAAAACTCAAAGACGATCGATTCGTTCCTGCGGTACCGCCCCTTTTTCGCGGAGGCGCTTACCGCAGGACAGATCGGCATCTGCCGATGGAACGAGTTCGGGAGGACGATCGAAACCGCGCTTCCGGAGCTCAGCAGTCTGACGGATGACAAGGAAGAGTGGCGCGCGATCATTGTCCGGCATACGGACGACCATGATATGAGCGCTTTTGAGAGTGCGGATAACAATCCGTACGACTTCGAAGTCAACCGGGATCTGCCGGGCTTTGAGGAAAATGAGGTACCGCTGGTCCGCCTGACACAGATGCTGGGCGGAGTGCCTCCCGTGGAAGTCAGTTTCGAGGCGGAAGTCATTCAGGAAGAGCATATGCAGCCCCGCACGGTGTATCATCCGGTGAAAAATGCCGAACTGATCCGTCAGCGGGATGCGCTCGCCGAATTCTATGAGTTCGACGGGAGAAAGCCGTCGTCGATCCTGATCATTTCCATGCGGCGGAAACCCGATCAGGACGAGAAGCTGGCCCATGAAGCCGATCAGGCATGGAAGAAGAGAAAAGAGTCCTGGAGCTCCGAGTTCTGGAAACGAAACCAGTATCCGAGCGCCTGCCGTTTCCTGGTCTATGATTATGAGTTTCACGGACCGGTCCAGCGCGAAGCGGATGATTTCAACTTCTGGCTCTCGGTCCTGCTGCTTTCCCTGAACAAGGTGGATGCTTCCACGCTGCAGGCTTACCGTCTTTATACCGTCAGAACGATCCTGGATAAAGACGCGATGAAGCGTGTGTTCCAGGAACAGGCGGATCTGCTGCGCGACTCGAAGAAAGTCATCCAGAAGGAGATCCGAAAGCAGATCGAAGGCAGACTGGTCTTCGAGGAGGAACTGCCGGATTACCGGCTCGACGTTCCCGTGGTCCTGAATTTGCCGAAGCGGGGAGACATTGAGGTCAGTCCGCGTTCGTTCCCGTTCCTGTCGGAAGGACAGCTGGCGGATTTCAGCGTCTGGAGAACAGAGAAAAACCGCATTGAGGAACATCTGGTGCGGTCGGTCCGCTCCGCGAACCGCTCGCTGGATCAGACCGCGGCCCGGATGCGCAATAATCTGGACATCGACGAGGCCGAGGCTGAGCCGCTGAACCGCTATCAGGTGGAAGATCTTACGCGGGAGACGGATCAGCTGTACCGCGACATCGTAAAGATGCAGGGATCATTGCCCACGGAAGACGTATCCGCGGATCCGAAGATCGTTCAGGTCACGAATGAGATCCAGGATGAGTTGTCGAAGCGGGTCATGAAGGGACCTGTGCTGTTTGTGGGCGTCATGACGGCGGTGCTGCTGGTGATGGCTGCGTTTCCTGCTGTTATCCGTCTGGTAAACGGCACCGAAAACAGGCTCACCGGCATCCTGATCATGATCATTTTCGGAGCGGCTGCCGCCGCGATCGATGCGATCATTATTCTGGCCCTTCAGAAGCATTATCTGAATAAGCTGATTCTGCGGTACGATCAGATCATCGCCGACGCGTTCAACGAGCTGGAGGACGATGCCGACCAGTATACGAAGTATCTCAGCTCGATCGCGTCTCACTCGCGGGGCATCGCGCATCTGGATATGTCCTCCAGGCTGCAGATCACCGAGGAAGAGCAGAAGGACGACCGCTTCGTTCATATCAGGGCGATCAATGCCTTCCTGGGCCGGTTAAAGCAGTGGGGGAAAGCGCAGCATCTTAACCTGGATCTGGAGTCGCGGCGTCCGGACAGCCGGATCACCGTCGACACCACGGTATCCCCTGCGGATAATAAGCTGTATGTCTTTGAGGCAGGCAAGTACAGCCCTGTCGAGATCAACCACTCGGGTCTGACCATGCAGTCGCCGTATTCGTTCACGAAGAAGATCGAGATTCTCAGGGAGGAATTATATGATGACGAACGTGATTAAAATGCTGATCGCGATCGTCGTTATCGCGCTGATCAGCCTGCTTCAGAATAAGCTGAACTGTAAGAAGCGGTATCGCCGCATCCGGCAGCTTCCGCTGATCCTGGTCGCTCTGGCGGTCGTGATCTTCGGGATCGTGATGTCGGTCCGGTTCCTGACGACGATCGAAGGACTGGAAGAGCAGGCCCTGCAGGCGGTCGGAAGGTTCGACGCTGCGAGAAACATCATACAGTTTCTGAAAGAACTGATCGCTCAATGGTCCTTGTTTATCATGAACATCGGGATCATGCTGCTGTTCGTGGTCGTTAAGGCCGTCGTCCGGCCGATCGTTTCGAGGGTGTGCAGGGATCATGATCTTCTGGAGACGTTTTCGCTCAGCTTTTATTATTTCGACGAAGACCGTGAAGAGTGGTTCCTGCGCGAGCAGATGGTCAATTTCCGGAATGTCGTCTTTGCGGTCTGTGTCGGCCTGACGCTGGCGTCCGGCGTCTATCTGGGAGCTGCCTGGGCATTCGGCCCGGAGCATGCGATCTGGGCGCTGGCCTTTCCCTGCGCCGCCGCAGCGGTCATGAACGAACTGTACGGCTATATCAGCGGCCAGACGAAAGAGGAGTACGAAAACTCCGTTTTCGGAGACATTTCCACGTCGCAGCGGATCAGTAATTATTATAAACTGCGCGGAGTTCTGGAAGAGCAGTTCCCCGAGCCGCTTTTGTCGTCCCATTCCGGCTGTGAGTTTATCAACAGAAAAACGGCGGTCGACGTTCTCCGTGAGCTGGAGGATTCCGAGGATACCGCCGACCGCGTCGCCGCGGAGTATTTCCTGATGAACGACCGGTTTAAGACGGCGGATACGGACTGCGTACGGGCGACGCAGGATCTGCTGCACCGCCGGAACGTCGTGTTTTATAATCCGTTCTATCGCGATCTGGGGCTTTATATCACGCTTCCGCTGGCCTACACGCTGCTTTCCGGGAAAAAGTGCGTGGTCCTGTGCGGACGCAGGAACACTGCGGATGACGTGCGCATGTGGCTTGCGGATCTTCTGGAAGACTATACGCATACCAGATCCCTGTGGGGCGTGAGCACGCTGTCCGAGAAGGAGCCGGACTGCGAAGTCGGCATCCTGACGTTCGACCAGATCTACGAGAAGAGCGTGATCGTCGCGAACCAGCCGTTCTTCCGGGATACGGACCTGGTCCTGCTCATCGAGCCCTCGATCATGCTGAATACCAGCCAGATCGCCCTGAGCATCCTCGCGGAAGAGATGAGCTTCCGCAAGGAAAAGCCGGTCTACTGCATCTGCGACCGTTTCACGGACGGCCTGGTGGATACCTTGTCCCATGTTCTGCGTTCGGAGATCACGGACGTCGTGGCGGCTCCCGTGCCGCGGTGCGATTACGCGGCGATGGCGTGGGATTCGGACGGGGATTTCTACCGTCAGCAGATGTTCGACAAGCAGACCCGCTATCTGGGAAACGGCGTCGAGCTGGCCGCCGTGGCTGTGAAAAACCAGGTCCCCGAGGTGACCTGGTACGGCGAGACGAAAGTCCCGATCCGCGATATCAAATGGATCGCGGGCCAGCACTTTACGACGATCTGCCGTTACATGAACCAGCCCACGCAGCAGAACAGTCTGTATGAAAAGATCAAATTCGTTTCACTGCTCTGGAGCGCGGAGAAGCAGAAGGAGCAGCTGCTGATCGCGGAGGACGAGTTCTGCAACCTCTTTAATACCATGCGCGCCTACCTGTCGCGCGGTATCGACCAGATCTTCGTCAATATCTTTTCGGAGAACTATCTGCTTCGGGATTATCTGCGCTGTAACCGTCAGATGTTCCTGTCGAACCCGAACGCGGTGCCTTCCTGTGTTCCGGACTACGCGAAAACGGAGCGGAATACCATCCTGAAGCTGGTGATCATGGCCTCGCTGCGTCCGATCTCCGAGGAAGAGATCATTGCGGAGCTGCACCTGGCCGGACTGGACACGGATGATGTGTACGGCACCATGGAGACCCTTCTGGCGAAGTACACATACGCCGCGCCGGATATTTTTACCGTGCGCAGTGAAAAACTGACGCTGGACGAATTTACGACGATCACGGAGGACTATTACAGCATCTCCGAGGACGTCTTCGAACGGTATTTCGAGAAGTCTTTAAAGAACGCCTACTATATCCTCGAGGAAGAAGAGGAAGAAGACAGCTATATCAATGCCAGGCTGTTCAGCCATGTGACGCAGACCATCCTTCCCGGACAGTTCGCCACGTATGACGGAAAGTATTATCAGGCGAAATATGTCTCGCCGAAGACCGGAGTCATTCTCCGCCGTGCCGCGGATCTGTACGACGGCAGGAAGTATTACCGTCAGGTACGGAAGTATTTCGTGGATGCTTCGGATGAACCCGAGATCATCTCCAGAAAGAAAGTCATGGATATCGAATTCGTGGAGATGCGGGCCGATATCCGTGTGGAGACCTCCGGATATCTTGAGATGCGGGATAATCATGACCTGAGGACCGCCCGCCTGGTCGATCTGTCCGAAGACCCCTCCGTGGGTGATCTTACGCGTTCCTACCGTCATAAGACGGTGCTCCGCATACAGCTGCCCGAGGCGGACTCAGCGGTCTGCTTCACGTTCTGCATGCTGCTTTCCGAGATCTTCCGCTCGGTGTTCCCCGACGGCTGGGCATATCTGGCCGCCGTCACGAAACGCACGGAGGACGCGGAGGGCTTCCTGAATTACGTGGTCTATCCGGCGGAAGGCGGTGTCGAGGACGGATATATCTATATTATCGAGGACAGCGATATCGATCTGGGACTGCTGGAGGCGGTCGAACGCAACTTCCGGAAGCTGATGGAGATCATGACCGACTTCCTGGAGTGGCACTTCGAGAAAATGCGCGAGCCCGCGCACGAGGATCCGGTGCCCGTGAGGATCGAGGTCGCCGAAGAAGCGGCGAAGAAGCGCCGCACCCTGATCGGCAGGCTGCTGGACCGTATCCGCAGGCTGTTCGGAGGAAAGAAAGATGAGCCGGTCGTCGTGGTAAGAACGGCGGCGGGTAAGCCGGCGGCGGATAAACCGGCCGAAGAGACGCAGGCCGGCGAGTCTGCGGAGAAGCCCGTCACCGGGATGACCGATGCCCCCGCGGTTTCCGAAACAGCCGGAGATGCCGCGGTCGAAGATGAGTCCGCGGAGTCCGTGCCCGGGGAAGCAGCACCTGAGGATGCGGCACCCGAGGATGCCGAAACGCCTGCCGAGACCGTGCCCGTGAAGGCGGCGCCTGTCGAGGCGGAAACGCCCGTTACGGAGGATCCCGAGCTGGTCCACGTCGATGATACCGACATCTTCGATGAAGATGAGGATCCGGAGATCAGCGGTTATCTGGAGGAACAGTTCGAAGAGATGGGACTTCTTCCGCTTAAGGAGACCCGATATCAGAAGGAATGTTACCTCAAATACGGGTTTGATGAGATCGATGAGCGCATCCATATCGATGAGCTTCGCCGTTATCTCCGGGTCAGAGGCTGGGGCCTCAACGCGCTGACATTGGCCCGGAAACGCGAGATCGATCCGAAGACCTTCCTGGATCTGAACTCGGAGAACCACTGTGATTTCTGCGGCCTGCCGCTGACGGGCGTCAGTTTTGACCGCCTGAATGACGGGCGCATCCGCTGCAATGACTGCTCGGCCAGCGCGATCACCACCGTCGAGGAGTTCTCTGAGATCTTCCACGAATGTCAGAGACGGATGGAGGAGATCTACGGCATCAAATACCGCGTACCGGTCCGCGTGAAAGTGACTGACGCCAGAGAAGTGAATAAGGGGGCCGGAAGGATCTTCCGCCCGAGCAAGGAATTCGCGAGCCGTGTTCTGGGCTTCGCCCAGCATCGCAGAGGAGACTACAGTCTGGTCATCGAGAACGGGAGTCCCCGGCTGGCAGCCATTGACACGATCGTTCATGAGATGACACACATCTGGCAGTACCTGAACTGGAACGATCAGCTCATTCGCAGCGTGTACGGCATGAATAAGGCGCTCTGCACCGAGAAGGCCAGACTCATCGTGTATGAAGGCATGGCGATGTGGGCCTCGGTCCAGTACCTCTACTACATCGGCGAGACTGTTTTTGCCATGCAGCAGGAGTATATGGCGGAAATGCGGGATGATCCTTACGGAATCGGTTTCAGGCTCTATAAGGAGCGTTATCCGCTGACCAAGGACATGTCGCTGATGTCGTATACGCCGTTCTCCGCGGCTCTTCCGCTGGATCCGGATGATGTGCGTGCCGCGGTGATCAATGACTGCGGCGAGAAAGAGTGCAGGTGTTAGCGCGACCCTGCGGGAGATGAACATGGGATCACTTATCGAAACATATCAGGAGGTCCTTTCGAAGGCGAATGAGATCTGTGATGAGATCCGGCGCATCGAATCTGAGGTGTCACGGAAGGCTGCCGCGGCCGGCGCCCGCAAGGCGCGGATCGCGAAGCTGGAAGAGCAGCTCGGAAAGATCGGCGGGTACATGCTTCAGGTCAGAGCCTTTCAGGAAACGGCCAAAAGAAATATGGACAGCATGAATGTGTTGACGATCGAGGCGCCTTCCGGGTACCGCGTGAATCTGAACCGCCTGAAAAACTGGGCTGCGATGATCGATCCGGAAGCCGTGAATGATCCGTATGCGCAGCGTGTCTACGCTGTCGCGAAATGTGACGAGCTGTTTTTGCAGAAAAAGCAGGAAGAGTATACGAGGCTCATCGAAGAACTCCGGGATGATCCGGATGAGGGCCTTCAGAAAGAGCTTCAGGATCAGCTCCGGGGCATCCGCGAGGACTGCGGGAAGGTCTGTGCGGCTGCGGACGCTCTGCGGCGGGAACTGGATGCGGTCCTGGCTCCGGGTCAGGCAAGCCCCGAGGGTTCACATACATGAAGTATGATCTTTTCTCCATCATAACGCTGGCGTGGATCCTGGCCGGGATACTTTTTTTCTTCCTGGCCCCGAGATCCAAACGCATTTTTTTCCGCAGACATCCTCTGTGGTATTTTATCGTCGTTGTTTTTGTGGCGCTGGTCCTGCACCTTCTGCCGCTTTCCTATGAGTATTATCGGCCGGATATCGCGGTCGCGGGCCCCACGGCTTTTCTGACGGCTCTTCAGTCCGTTCAGAATGCCCTGAGAACATTTGTCCTCGACGGCGCCTGGGGCGAATGGATGAGCATCCGGCATCTGTCTCCGGTCTATTCGGTTCTGGGCATCATTCTCAGTGTCGCCGCCCCGATCCTGACGTTTTCCGTCATCCTTTCCGCTCTCTATACGCAGTTCGCGCGGATCAATCTGCGCGCGGCGGATTTCTTCGGCCGTCCGCTCCATATCATGTCGGAGCTGAACGAGCGCTCGCTGGCATTGGCGAGGGATATCACGAAAGACAATGATTCGAAAAAACTTCTGGAGAAGACGAAAGTCATCTTCACGGATGTTTTCGAGCGAAACGAAGAAGATAATTACGAACTGCGCAGAGAAGCCAAAGACATGGGCGCGTCGTTTATCAAGGCGGATATCCGGAACATTAAACTGAACAACCGCCTCGGAGAAGTCAACTATTATGTCCTGGGAGAAGATGAGACCGAAAATCTCAGCCAGGCGCTGACGATCTATTCCAATCATAAGGATAAAGCCAGGATCAAGCTGTTTGTCTGGGTCGGAGCCGAGAATGCCGACCTGCTGGATTCGAATACCGGAGATATCCTGAAAGATCAGGCGGAAAAGGGATATGCGGCGGTAAGGCAGACGATCGAGAACGAAGAGTACCTCATCATGCGGAGGATCGAAGACGCCCGGATGCTGGTGCGGGGACTTATGGTCGAGCCCTTCCAGAGTATTTTTGAGAAGAAAGACCCATCGGTCCTGCTGGTAGGCGCGGGACGGTTCGGGAGAGAGATCTTCAGGACCCTGATATGGTTTCTCCAGAGAGAAGATTCATGCCCTGAGATCAATGTGATGGATAAAAAGCGCTCGGGCGGAAACATCGGTTTTCGTGAATGGCTGATGAGCGAATGTCCGGAGCTGGCCGCCAAAAATGATCTCAGAGCGGACGGCGAAGCCTGCTACAGCTTCCGGGTGTTCGACGATGTGGATGTCTTCGGGACGATCCCGGACAGAGGTCCCGGCGGCGAAGACTATCGGGCCCGTCTGCTGAAGACGGACGCTGTCATCGTTTCGATCGGAGAAGACCATAAAAATCTTTCGGCCGCGGTGCGCCTGCGGACCTATTTCCGCAGGGCGGGAAAAGAACCGGACATTTATGCGGTGATCAATGACGACATGATGGCGAAAACGATTCCCGCCATGGAGACGAACGCAAAGGAGAATTATAATATCATTCCCATCGGAGGCCGTGATTCCCTGTATCGGTATGCCCATGTGTTTGATAAGAAGCTGGAAAAACAGAGCTTCCGCTATCACACATTGTGGATCGAGACCGCGGTGAAGGAAGCTGCGTCACAGGGAGGGTCCTTCGATGTGGAGGACGCGAAGACGAAGGAACTGGTGCGGTATGAGCAGAAGGAATACTTCCGGGTCTCCTCCGCCACCCGTTCGTTCCACGAAAACGCCTGTGAAAAGGCAGGCCTTCATCCCTGCGAAAACGGATATGCGGCGGATTCGGACGACCGCCTGGTCTGCACCTGCGGAAACTGTATGCTCCGGCGGAAACAGGAGCACATGCGGTGGAATGCCTTCATGCGCGGTCAGGGATATATCCTGGGGCCGAAAAAAGACCATATCGCGAAAACACACCCGAATCTGGTTCCGTTTTCGGAGCTGTCCGAAACCGATAAAAACAAAGACAGTTAAGGCATTATTATTATGAAACACAACATCCGTGAATGGCTCAGCATCCAGCGAGCGAAGAACCCCGCGAAAGTGATCCTGATGGGGATCCTGCTGTTTAACGTGGGGTTCCTTTTTGCGGCGTCCCTGATCATCCACCAGCTGGCGCTTACCGGCACGGAGCACATGGGGCTTCTGGAAGCCATGTATTATACGATCACGATGATCCTGGACGCCGGCTGCGTACAGTTCGTGATCGAGGACATCGGACGTTCCGGCGTCGCTCTGGCGATCATCTGCCTGATCATCATCGTGATCGGCATGATCTCGTTTACCGGCGCTGTGATCGGTTATGTGACGAACACGATCTCGAACTATATCGATAAGTCCAACACCGGTTCATGGAAACTCAGAATCTCGAATCATCTGGTGATCCTGAACTGGAACACCAGGGCTTCCGAGATCGTGAACGACCTCCTGTATCTGCCCGGCCTTCAGAAGGTGGTTATCCTGGTCGAAGGGCGGAAAGCCGAGATCGAAAAGGAGATCGAAGAACGGCTCGCCGACACGATCAGCCGTGAAAACCGGGCGCTCTGGGAAAGTTATGAGGGCTATGGCTTCTTTAAGAGGCAGCTGCTCATGTGGAAAAACCGGTGCCGGAACAATCTGGTCGTGGTCGTGCAGCAGGGCGACGTCTTTTCTTCGAAGCAGCTGCATGACATCTCGCTGGAGCATGCCAGATCGGTCGTGATACTGGGCAGCGATTATATGAGCAAGGTCTGTCAGTATGAAAAAGCCGGAATAGACGATGAGAAGAGCCGGGGCAATGCCAAAACGATCAAAACCCTGATGCAGGTCTCCGACATCACCTCGGCGGCTTACTCCGACGATGATCAGAAGATCATCGTGGAGATCACGGACGACTGGACGTATGCGCTGGTGCAGAAGATCATCAGGAAGAAGATGGTGGCCGGAAAGTGCAACATCGTTCCGGTCCGTGTGAACCAGGTGCTGGGCCAGATCCTGGCGCAGTTCTCTCTGATGCCGGAGCTGAACCTGGCTTACAAGGAACTGTTCTCGAACAAAGGCGCCACATTCAATGTCGAAGAGCGGGCTGTCGCGGACGAGACCGCTTATATCGACGAGTATCTGAAGAACCATCATTCCGCGCTGCCGCTGACGGCCATGAGGATCGGGGATAAAGACTATTTCTATTATTCCTCTGACAGGGACAGCGATATCAGGAAGACGGGGAAGACCGCCGAGAATACTTTTTCCGTCAGGCTGAACCGTGACTACTGGATCGAGAAGAAGACCGTCATTATCCTGGGCCATAACAGCGGATGCCGGGATATCATGGAAGGGTTCCGTTCGTTCTGCAATGAATGGGACCGTGAGGACGCTGACGGCAGTGACGGACAGATCCTTCACATTGTCGTGATCGACGATCGGGAGAACCTCGAAAAGATGCATTATTACGAGGAGTATCCTTTCGTGCTCGAAACGGTGGAGGCGAGCATCTATGATCAGGATCTGATTCGAAGCACCATCGACCGGATCGTGGCTTCGAACGAAGAGGATACCAGTGTTCTGATCCTTTCGGACGATACGGCTGCGAACGAGAACATGGACGCGTCCGCGCTTACGAATCTGGTTTATGTGCAGGATATCATCTCGGAAAAACTGGAAGAGGATCCGGACTTCGATACGGAGAGTATCGATATCATCGTGGAGATCATCGATCCTAAGCATCATGACATCGTCAGCAGCTACAGCGTGGACAATGTCGTGATCAGCAACCGCTATATCAGCAAGATGATCACGCAGCTGGGCATCAAGGAAGGCATCTACGAGTTCTACACGGACATTCTGACGTATGACGATGCGAATACAGCTCTTTATAAGAGCAAGGAAGTCTACGCGAAGAAGGTCAGTTCCTTCTTCGATGAGATTCCCGGGGAGTGTACGGAGACCGAGCTGGTCCGGGCGGTCTGGGAGGCCTCGGTCGATCCCTCGCTTCCGGAAGAACGCCGGTATCCGGCGGTCGTGCTGGGCTACGTGAAGCCGGGCGGACAGATCACGCTGTTCGGCAGCGACCGGTCCGAGCAGAGGGTGAAGCTGGAGGAGCACGATAAGATCATCGTGTTTACGAACCATTAAAACCGTGTAAAAGAACATTACAGACAGGTAATCATGGTCATCATAGAATTTTTCAGCCGGACGCCGATCGAGCGCGGGAGACCTGAAGATCCGCATCATTAACGATGTGCAGGATATGACTGCCGCGGAGTTCCGGCGGAAGCTGAGAACGCTGGCGTGACGGCGGTAAAACGTTGGAATGGTATTGTTCCCGTATCCTTCAGATGGTACGATAATAGACAATAATGTATGTGCCGCGGAACCGGCGGCGCACCTGTATGGCTCATAGACAGGAGGAATGACATTATGATGCCCGTAGTACAAAGCTATCTGGATGAACTGACGAAAAATGACATGAAGTATTTTCCCATCGAGGAGCAGGACGGTGAAACGGTCGTCACGGTGGGAATCGCTCTTTCAAACACGAACATCCGCGTCATGGTGATCTTCGATGCGGACGGAAAATCGGCGGCTATCCGCTGCTACGGACTGCTTCGCGTCACGCAGGAGCAGTTCCCTATGGCGCTTCTGGCGTGCAATGAACTGAATAAGCAGAAGCGGTGGGTAAAGTTCCTGATCGATGATGACAATGATGTGAATCTCGAGGATGACGCTGTGATCGACGAGGCGACCGCCGGCCCCGAACTGCTGGAGCTGGTCTTCCGTATGTGTTCGATCGCCGAAGACGCTTATCCTGTGCTGAATAAGGCCATCTGGATGTAGTGACCTGACGACGGCGGGGAGGAGATCCCATGTACAGACCGAAGCCCATCGACACCGGTGATGTGACTCTGCCGGAAGAGCTGGACGCTCTGACGGAGCTCATCGCCGCGAATGTCCATGACGTCTGGGCGGCCGGGAGGATCGAAGAGGGGTGGACATACGGCCCTGTCAAGGATGACAGGACCAAGACCACCCCTTTGCTGATACCTTACGAATCGTTACCCGAGTCCGAAAAAGATTATGACAGAAACACTGCGACGGAGACGCTGAAGGTCATCCTGAAGATGGGGTATGTGATCGTGCCGCCGGAGGGGAGAGATACACATTGCGTTGGGTAGAACACTGGACGATCGCGAAAGACGCGCTGGCGCCCCGGAAGTCTCTCGGCTTTCAGCTGGGCAGCATCCTGCCGGATTATTTCGAGCGGAAGCCGATCCATCGGTGGCGGGATAACCGGGAACTGTTCCTGGAGAAGGTCGACCGGATCCGAAAGATGCCGCCGGGCTTCCGCCGGGACTGGCAGATGGGCACTCTGGCGCACTACATCTGCGATTACTGCTGCATGGCGCACAATGACGAGTATTACAGGTATTACCGGCACAGGGTCTACGAGGTGCGGTCCCAGAAGTTCTTTAAAAGACGGCACAGGCGCGGCGGGACCGATATCTATCGGATCGGGCCGCAGCATCTTCCGGCCGTGCCGGAGCCTTCGGGCGACCTTCTGACCGACACTGCCGGGCTCGTGGAAGCCTATGTAAAAACGCTTCATGAGCGCATCGCCGCATTCGGGAGCCAGGAGTGGTTCCGGGACGAGCGGTGCATGGATCTGGATATCCGTTATGCCTTTGGGCTGCTCAGAGCGGCATTGGTTTATTGGGGTGAAGAGGAAGGAGCGGAGCATGTCTGAGTTTCTGGATTTCTATCCCACCAAAGAGAGCGATTATTATTTCCTGAGCTATAACAGCGAGGATATGCCGCGCGTGAAGAAGATCGCCAATGAGCTCTCCGGGAAGATCCCGATCTGGTATGACTACGATATTCCTTACGGGGATGAGTGGGAGAAGACGATCTCGAAAAAGATCGCGGACGCAAAAGCGATTCTGCTGTTTTTCACGAAGGGAATCCTTTTTAAGCATGACTCCTATGTGCAGAAGGAGTTTAAGATCGCGAACCTGCTCAAAAAAGACATTTATGTCATTCTGGTCGACACGTTCGATGACATTCTGGAAGCGATTGACGGTCCTGAATTCCTGAAGGAAAATGCCGCTTTCTGGGTAGAGATCACCAATAAGCAGAATATCGAGATCAATGAAAAGCTTCCTTCGGAACAGACCGCGAAGATCATATATGACTCGCTCTCCGATCAGGTCGTACACGTCGACGTTCTGAATCAGACGATCACGGAGCAGGAACTCGAGCCGGACGTTCCGGTGCGCGTACGGGAGGTGGCGGCTCCGAAAGGACTCCTCGGAAAGAAAGCGTTTAAAACCGAAATGGCAGCTGTCCGTCAGGAGAATAAAGAGATGCTCATGGAGATCCGGGGAAGGCTTCACAGGATCTTATCCGCCGGTGATCCGAATGCGGTTCAGGCATATCAGTGCGCCAGAGAAGCGACGATCCTGGTCCGGGATCAGCTGGGGGCATATGACTGGGAATACGCGCTCGATGTAAAGATCGCTGATTTCTCCCTGGATTACGAGAGCAACCTTGCGGCCATCAAAAAAGCCGTGCTCGGGGGCCGGATGCGTTTGTCCCCCGGAGAGATCAATCAAATGGAAAAGGTCGTAAGCGGCCTTGACGGCATTATACAGATTTTGTGATCATGAACCCTTTAGTCTCGTTTCTCATCATCGCTTTTATGACCGCCTGCAGCAAGTTCCTGCGGCAGTACGGCTTCGGGCGTGCGGATTCGATCGCGCTGGATATCGCGATCTGTTCGTTTTTGTTTAATCTGATCGTGGTGATAAAGACGTTTACGGATCCGGCCGCTTTTCTGCGGCACGAACTGCTCCGGTGTGTTCTGCTTCTCGTCTTTCCGCTCGTGATATCGGTCATACACCATCAAAACAAGAAGAGGTGCATGAAAAAGATCGCCGGCATCGTGGCGGAGATCAAAGCGGCGGGCCGGTACGAGGGCGATGACAGCGCCGCGAATGAGATCGGCAGCCGGGGGAGATTTACCGAGGCGACGATCCTGGATAATCTGGAGATTCTGGCGAACAGTTCGATCGACGTCTGGTATTCCCAGTGGGCCGACGCCGCGTTCAGGAAGCCTTTGGGGAAGTATTACGAGCTCACCCATGCGAAGGATGAGAAAAAGGATGACGTACGGGCGATCCGCAAAAGCAGAAGCTTTAAGGAAAAGAAGAAGAAGGTCCGCTCCGCGTTCGTCGATATCGTAAACAGTCTTCCCACCGTGAACGGGCAGCTGACACGGGCCAGTTACGCGGATGAGGACTTTAATATCGATAACCGGCGTCAGATCATCGGTATCGTCACGTTTGATGTGATGGCAGTCCTGTCGGTGATTCTGGCGGTCAGGATCGTGTGACCGGAGAACGGGTCCCGGAACAGGATCTTTTTGGAATGGGGTGCTTCAAATGATCGGACATCTGGTGATGCTGTGCGACTACGGCCTCGATGACGCCATAGCCACATGTCACGTTTTTGAAAACCTGAAAAAGTTCAGCAGGATCGATATTCTCGCCGTCGGCGGCAATGTCCCCCCTGCGGTCTCGCTGCGCAATGCGCGCACGCTGGCCGCGCGGTTCGATCTCGGGCGGAAGGTCACGGTCGTGGATACCTGCGGCGTGAAGCAGAACTGGGAGGAACTCTATCACATTCACGGAGCCGACGGGATGGGAGGCGTCCTTGCGCCTGCGGACAACGCCCTTGCGCCCGCGGACGGCGGCGTCCGCTGCGTAAAGTTCCGGGACTGGATCCGGGACTATGAGGGCTGCGACGTTTTGCTTTCTCTCGGGCCGATGACCGTGACGCGGAAAGTGCTGAAGAAAGCATTGCCCGGAAAGTTTATCTTTATGGGCGGAAACATTGCCGCCGAAACGAACTACCACGGATATGAGTTTAATGAAGGCGTCGATCCAAAGGCTTATGCGGCCTGCGTGAAGATCCCGCATAAGGCTGTTACGCTGGATACGGGCTCCCGCGGGCTCGACATTGACCGTGATGAGATCACCGGAACATCGCTGAAAGACGATCTGACCAGGACGTACCGGGAGCTTTGCAGGTCCCGCGGAGAGATCCCCTGCTATGTGTGGGACGATATCGCGGTCCGGTACATGCTGCGCCCGGCGGATTTTGACGAGCGGATCTGCGCGGATGCGAACGGAAATGTGATCAACCGACTTATTTATAAAGGAGCCGGAAAATGAAGGATAAAGTATTTATCGCCTGGAGCGGGAGCAGAACGGTCGCGGCTGAAGTCTGCCGGAAGCTCATGAAGGAAGATTTTCTCTGCCTTGTCGGGGGAAATGACCAGAACGAGGTACAGGCTGTCGGCATCGCCGAGGCGGTCGTGGCGCAGATGAAAGAGTGCAACCAGGCGATCGTGATCTTTCAGAACAGGGATAAGGAAGGGATCAGCGGCAACCTGTTTTTCGAACTGGGTTATGTCTTTGCGGTCTACGGCGCGGAAAAAGTGCACTGTGTACGCCGCAGGAGCGATGAGATCAGGCTGCCGTCCGATCTGGACAATGCCTTTATCGAGCCGCTGGATGACGAGACCGAAGAGATCTTTGTCGACAGCATTGTCAAATATTTTTTTAAACGGCAGAAGATGACGGTCGAAAAGAATAAGATGGAGCTTATCAATAACCGTCATAACATTCGCAACCTCATAAACAGCCATTATTCGAAAGAGGGCTCCCGGTGTTCGGATTACGAACTGGCCCAGTATGTCCTTTTCTATGTCCAGGCCGCGCATATGTTCCGGGATGAGCAGGAGGTCCTCGAAGAACTCAGACGATTCAACCATGATCATTACAGCCGATTTTCGCGTGAACTGGGGCTTTCGGTAAAGTTTTCGATCGCGTATCTTAAGATGACTACCGAACTGCTGAAAAACGACGGCGGCGGAGAGGTCTATGTGACGTACGAGACGTTCGACGAGTTTGATCATGTCTGCAGTCTGATCATGAAGCCGGACGACGAGGACGATGTGGGAGATTTTTATCTTTGGCTTCACACGTTCGTATATGAGACCTGGAATTTCGCGTATCTTCTCATCGCGGAAAATCCGGACGAACGGGCGGAGGACCGCGCGGACAGTCTCAGGGAGGCTGTTCGGCTGGGCGAAGAGGCGCTTCAGGCCCTGGAATGTCTGGAACAGAACGAAACGGTCAAGCGCGTCAATGACCTGAACGGCATCATCGCGCTCTTCCGGTCTTATTTGTTCAGAAACCAGTTCGTGGCGATGCGCGACCTCGGACAGATCGAAAAGGACCCGGCGATGGAGCAGGAAGCCGTGAAGTATCTGCTTATGGCCAAAACGATACGCGCGACCATGGCGGAATCGTATAAGGGGACCCTCGACTCGAAGCTGTACGGACATCTCGCTATGGAAAACTATCTGGCCTCCTGCGAATGCCTGATGTATGCGGGTGAACAGATCGACAGCAGGGAGATTCGAAGTCTGAAGCGCGGCATCCGCGGTTTTATCGACAGTCTGGAGACTGAGAGACAGCAGTCCTATGTATATATCGAACAGATCATGAAGCTGTACGACGAGATCAAATCCCTGTAAGCAGATCCGTGCATCTGCCGGAGCGGGCGTGACGCGTCACCCCGCTTTTGTTATAATGTTTTTGCAGATACGTTTGAAAAGCCGGCTGTATGGCGGAAAGGATGAGACATATGAAACGATATCAGAAATCGGTCCGGGTGTTTGCGGCTTTTGCGCTGATCGCGGCGCTGGTGCTTCCGCTGTCGGGGTGCCAGGTCATTCGGGTGATCCGCGACGTTCGTGACAGACAGAGTGATATAAGCAGCGGCGGCGAGGACGGCATCAGTCAGGGAAAGCCGGTTGACGGCGATTCGAGTGCACCTCTGCCTGCACAGCCCGATCAGACGCAGCCTGCGGAACAGGGCAGTGCTCAGGCCCCCGCGGCCGGTGTTCGTGAGATCGTTTCGCAGACGCTCGGTCTGAACTATATCGGCGGAAGCATTTATGCGGAACGGTTCGAGAGTGTGAACGAGAACGGGAATTACCGCATTGAAAAGCAGCTGATCACGGACGGAGGCTGGTTCGGCGGTCTGTGCATGGATTTCGACGGCGACGGGCAGGATGAGATCCTGGCGGCGGCATTCGCGGGCGGGGCGACATCGAACGACATCGTCCTGCACATGCTCGAGCAGTCGGGCGGCGGTTGGACGGATTCTTCGACGATATCGACGCAGGCCTGGAACGGTAACGGAACCGATGCGGACCTGTCGGGTGTGAGCGGCCAGATCACTCCGTTCCGCCGGGATGTGTTCGTGCAGGGTGCCGCCGGCCCGAACCCGGTGTATATCTACGTTGAAGATGCGGGGCTTGAGTATCATTTCGCGGACGGGATGGAATGGAGCCTGCGCCGCTGTACCTATAACGGTTCGCGGTTTGAAGTCACGCCGATCGGACATTTTGAGGACGGAACGCTGGGCTTCGGAGGGAGCTCGGACATCGAGGGATATATGTATCTGGATCCGAACAGGGAGGCTCCGGAGTATCGTTCGTATGTGGAGACGTTCGTTCAGAACTTTAACAACACCGGCCTTTACGCGCCTCAGGCGCTGGGTTACAGCTATCCGACGATCATGGCGAACGGAGGAGGCTGCTTCGGTGTGTGCCGGTTCGACCGGTATGAGTCTTTCGAGTCCATGGATGAGCATTACATGATGACACTGGGCGCAAACGTGATGCTGCGCGACCTGACCGGCGGGTCGGACTACGGAACGGTGATGCATCAGTTTTCAGACGTTATGGGCGATGTCTCCGCCGGCAGTGCCGCCGATATGGGCTACAGCATTCCGGACAGCAGCACGAGATACCTGACGCGCGCGGAACTTGAGGCCCTGAGCTCGGAGCAGCTGCGCTATGTTCGGAATGAGATCTATGCGCGCCACGGGAGGATCTTTACTTCTCCGGATCTGAGAGAGTACTTCGAGAGCCAGTCGTGGTATCACGGGACCATTCAGCCGGAAGACTTCAGAGATACCATGCTGAATGAGATCGAGCGGGCGAATGTCCGGCTGATCACGGAGATCGAGGACGCGAGAAGCTGATTATTTTGCAAACGCATTGCGTTCGTGGATCACTCGGCTGAACCGTGTGATCATCTCGCAGCCGCATTGCGGCCGCTTGATGTCTGTCAAGCGCCGCAGGCGCCTGACCCTGAGGTGACGCCTTCAACTTCGCATGTGATCAGCGCGGAAACACGCCATGCGTATTTCCTCTGACAGCAAAAAAGTCGGGGATGAGTACAAGGACTCATCCCCGACTTTTATTCTAGTAAGGGTCACTCGCAGGCAAGGAAACCTGCTCGTGATCCGCCTGTCGGCGGACATGTCCCCGCTTTGCGGGCACATGCCATATCGTGTTTAAAATCCCGATGGATTTTAAACACTCATCTCAGTCCGTCTGATCAAATCGTCCTGCGACTCCTTGAACACTTCGACGAAATACGCCGAGAAGCCTGCTACGCGCACCACCAGATCCTGGTAGTTCTCGGGATGCTCCTGCGCATCTCTCAGCGTCTGCGCGGACACAACATTGATCTGCAGCTCCATGCCGCCGCCGTCGAAATAACTCTCCATGACGGAACGCAGCTTAAGATCGCCCTCGGCGCCCTGAAGCGCGGTAGGATGGAACTTCATGTTACACAGCGTGCCGTTCGCGTACTTCGTCTGGTCGAACTTCAGGATGGAGTTGATGGTCGCGAAAGGACCGTTCTTATCCATGGCCTGAACAGGAGAGATGCCGTCCGAAAGCGGCTCGCCGGTCTTTCTGCCGTCGGGCGTCGCGGCCGTCATCATACCCCACAGGACGTTCAGCGTTACGGGCCAGCATCCGGCGGTCCAGCCGTTATTTCTGGGCGTCACGCCGCGGGTGATCGCATCCGCATACGTGTCGGCGACGAACTGGAGGTATTTATCCGCCTGCTCGTCGTTGTTTCCGAAGTGCACGGCCTTACCCTGAATGTACTGGCGCAGATCCTCGTAACCCTCCCAGTTATTCATCAGAGCGTCATACAGCTCACGGGTGGTGCAGTACTTCTCGCGGAAGCAGAGCTGATCGATGATGTTCAGCGAGTCAGCGACCGTGCCGTGGCCGATCGAGGAGTTTCCGCTGCCGGAGTACTGCGCACCGCCCCACATGACGTCGAGGCCGGACTCCATGCAGCCGGTCATCGTCGCCGACAGGAAGGGCAGCGGGCGTTCCCAGACGTTTACGAACTCGCCGACATTGACGATCGAGACCTGCCACTTCAGGAAGTAGTCGAGCTGCGCCTTATAAGCGGCCAGAAGCTCGTCCATGCTCTGATAATCATACAGATAGCCGCACGGGACGCCGGTCTGCGTAGGTTCGGGCGCGCCGGGCATGCGGAACGGGTTCACGCCGTTGTTGATCGCGTGCCACAGAGCTGCGGGCAGGATCGTGTAGGCCTCGCCTCCGTTCGCTCCGGAGTTCGCGAAGTCGTTTCCGCAGCAGCAGGGCTCCACGCAGCCGATCAGGCAGTAGTTGCGAGCGTCCTCGACCGGGATGCCGCGCTTCATGATCGCGGGGACCGCGATGGCGTCGTTCTCGAAGCAGGGCACGCCGCCGACGGTCTTCGTGCACTCGATGCCGGCTTCCCAGAGCTCGTCCGGAGTGCCGGGATGGATGCGCAGCGCGACGGGCGGATCGTGCAGCATCAGACGATGAGACGACTGCAGGATCATGTAGGTGGCCTTGTTCGTCGCGTCGTTTCCGTCGCGGTCGGTGCCGCCGACCGTGATCAGCTGGCCGGAGGTGTAGCCGGGGCCGGACTTCGCCATGGCCTCGGGACCGACCTTGTTATTCTCGGCGACCTTCAGGATGAAGCTGTCCATGAGCTCCTGAGCCTGCTCTTCGGTGATGCGGCCGGCAGCCAGATCGGCGTCCAGGTACTTTCCGACGTACTGGTCGACGCGGCCGTAGGAGATGCCGTGCAGCTGTGCGTCGAGGATGTGGCCCATCTGGTACAGATAGATGGCCTGCAGAGCCTCCTGGAAGGTGCGGCAGGGGTTCTCGATGATCCAGTGCAGGCTGTCCGCCATCTGCTCGAGCTCAGCCTTTCGCTGCGGATCTTCGCAGACCGCGGCCATGCGCTCAGCCTCATCGCCGTAGTGCTTTGTGTAGGTGATGAAGCCCTCGGACACGGCCTTCACGGCACGGTAGAAGTTATAGCGCTTCGCGGAGTCGCCGAAAATGCCGTTCTCCTCGAGTTCCTTCATCTTCGCGGCGGCCTCGTCGCGGATGGCCCCGAAGCCCTTATCCACGACGGTCCAGAAGTTTCCGCAGAAGTGACCGATAGGCGCGCCGCCAATGTGACCTTTGCGCCAGTTCAGGATGCCGTTCCCGAAATGAGGTTCATATCCTTCGGGCGTGTAGCGGGTGACCTTCGCGCCGGTGTAGTTCTTATCCCAGAAGCCGATCGTGCTGCGGATGTATTCCTTCGTCTCGTCATCGATCAGGTAAGGATCGGTGCCGCGGGTGGGGAGCGTGTCGAGCTCGGCCAGGATGCCGCCGACATGGTTCTCCGCCATCAGGCAGGAGCAGCGGTAGGTCTCACCAGGGATACCGACGATCAGCTCATCCTCGAAGATCGGGGTGGGCATGTTTTCGAACACATGCTTCAGCATGTAGGCGCGCTTCAGAATGCCTTCGAGATCGGGGTTCTCCATGTAGAACTCGGTGACCAGCTTATAGCGATGGATGTCGACGCGCGGGGTCGTCGTGCGGTATTTCTTGCGAATCCGCGCGATCCGGTCGCTGATGGGTGCTTTCTGGTACATAAGCGGTTTCTCCTTTTCTATGGATTTAAAACAATGCGAAAAGTGCCGGCAGATCCGGCAGACCCAATAATCTGTTTATACTATAGCACGGAGGGGAAGAGTGGGGTATGGGAAATGCGATGAAACGGCAGGTGAAATGGAGAAATATTGGAAGGGCAGGTGATCATCTCGCAGCTGGCTGCGGCTGGAGCCGCATTGCAGCTGCTCGATGAGGTGACGCCTTCAACTTCGCGTGTAAGCAGCGCGGAAAACCACTTCGTGTTTTCCGCTGACAAAAACAAGAGGAGAGGTCAAACGCAAGCGTTTTCCCTCTCCCCCGTTGTTTTTGTCAATGCTGCTCACACAGCTCAGTTTCAGGCTGTTTAGACGCTCATCTCAGTCCGTCTGATCAGGTCGTCCTGCGCCTCCTTATACACTTCGACGAAGTACGCCGAGAAGCCCGCGATGCGAACGACCAGATCCTGATAGTTCTCCGGATGCTCCTGCGCGTCTCTCATCGTCTCCGCGGAGACGACATTGATCTGCAGCTCCATGCCGCCCTTATCGAAGTAGGTCTCCATGACGGAGCGCAGCTTCATGTCGCCTTCGGCGCCCTGCAGCGCGGTCGGGTGGAACTTCATGTTGCACAGCGTGCCGTTCCGATACATGGACTGATCGAACTTCGTGATAGAGTTGATCGTCGCGAACGGACCGCTCTTATCCATGGACTGGACAGGAGAGATGCCGTCGGACAGAGGCTCGCTCGCCTTGCGGCCGTCGGGCGTAGCAGCGACCATCTTACCATAGGTAACGTTCATGGTCACGGGCCAGCTGCCGGCGGTCCACTGACCGTTGCGCGGCGTGATGCCCTTGCTCGTGATGCCCTCGGAATAGGTGTTTCCGACGAACGCCACATACTTGTCCGCCTCGGGATCGTTATTACCGAAGTGCTTGGCCTTGCCCAGGATGTACTGGCGCAGCTCCTCATAGCCTTCCCAGTTCGCCATCAGCGCGTCATACAGCTCGCGGGTGGTGCAGTACTTCTCGCGGAAGCAAAGCTGGTCAATGATGTTCAGCGAGTCAACGACCGTGCCGTGGCCGATCGAGGAGTTTCCGGTACCGTTATACGTCGCACCGCCCCACATGACATCCAGACCGGACTCCATGCAGCCGCCCATCGTCGCGGACAGGAACGGAAGCGGGTTCACGTTCGAGTAGACATACTCCCAGCAGTTAACGTTGTTTACGTGCAGCTTCAGGAAGAAGTTCAGCTGCTCTTTGTATGCGTCCAGAAGCTCCTGCATGGTCTGGTAGTCATACAGATGACCCAGCGCCAGACCGGTCTGCACCGGCTCGGGCGTACCGGGGAAGTGGAACGGGTTCACGCCGTTATTCATGGTGTGCCACAGAACGGTCGGAAGGACCGTGTAGGCGGTGCCGCTGCCGTCAGCGCCGGAGCAGGCGAAGTCGTTTCCGCAGACCGCGGGCTCCACGCAGCCGATCAGGCAGTAGTTGCGCGCGTCCTCGATCGGGATGCCGCGGGTCAGCAGGCCCTTGATGGCGACGTCGTCATTCTCGAAGATCGGCACGCCGCCGACGGCCTTCGTGCACTCGATGGCAGCCTCCCAGAGGTCATCCGGAGTGCCGGCATGCACGCGCAGCGAGACGGGCGGATCGTGCAGGATCAGTCTGTGAGAGGACTGCAGAATCATGTAGGTGGCCTTGTTCGTCGCGTCAGAGCCGTCCTTCAGCAGTCCGCCGACGGTCATCATCTGACCGGAGGTGTAGCCGGGGATGTTCCGGGCAATGACCTCGGGACCCACCTTATTATTCTCAGCGATCTTCAGAATGAAGCTGTCCGTGATCTCCTGAGCAAACTCCTCGGTGATCTTGCCGGCAGCGAGATCCGCTTCCAGATACTTACCGACATACTGGTCGACGCGGCCGAAGGTGATGCCGTGCAGCTGACCGTCCAGGATGTGGCCCAGCTGATAGAAATAGACCGCCTGCATCGCTTCCCAGAAGTTCCGGCAGGGCTTCTCGATGATCCAGTTCAGGCTGTCGGCCATCTGCTCCAGCTCGGCCTTGCGGGTGGGATCGGTGCACTCGGCAGCCTGGCGCGCAGCCTCGGCAGCGTAGCGCTTCACGTAGGTGATGATGCCTTCGGAAACGAGCGAGACAGCATAGTAGAACATGTACTTGCGGTTCGAGTCGCCGTAGATGCCGTTGATCTCGAGCTGCTGCATCTTCGCGAGAGCCTCGTCGCGGATGGCGCCGAAGCCCTTGTCCACGACCTTCGTGAAGTCGCCGCAGAAGTGGCCGATGGGGCCGGAGCTGTTCCGCATCTTATTCCAGCTGTTGACGCCGTTTCCGGCATGGTTCTCCAGGAAGAAGCGGGGCATGTGCTCGTCGACCGAAGCGCCGTAGTAGTTCTTATCCCAGAAGGAGATGGTCTCGCGGATGTAGGCCTTCGTCTCCTCGGAGATATCATAAGGATCGGACGTGCGGGTGGAGATGGTGTCGATCTCGGCCATCAGCCAGCCCAGGCCGACCTCGGGCTGCAGAGCGGTGCAGCGATAGGTCTCGCCGGGGAAACCGACGATCAGCTCATCCTCAAAGATGGGGGTGGGCATGTTCTCGAAAAGGTTCTTCAGGTTCTTCGCTCTTTTGATGATGCCGAAGAGCTGGGGATTGTTCATATAAAACTCGGTGACGAGCTTATAACGGTTCAGGTCGATCGTGGGTCTCGTAGTGCGGTATCTCTTACGGATACGGGCGATACGATCGGTAATGGGGGATTTCTGGTACATGTTTTGGATATGCTCCTTTCGCAGTGTGATAACGGGTTTAAGAGATCGGACAATGCACATTGCCCTGATTATCAATATTTTAACACAAAGGCAGGTGAAGAGATATAAAAAAAGAATGAAAAACGAGAACGGTTATCGTTTTAATTGACAATTAAACGAGCCGGGATTGTGAGTTTTTGAGAAAGGGGAGATCATCGGGCAAACGCTGTGCATCCGCGCGCGAAGATCCGAGGGATCATCTCGCAGATGCTGCGCATCCGCTCGATGAAGGCCGCCCTCAACTTCGCGTATAAGCAGCGGGAGAAAGCGTTCATGCTTTCTCCCTGACAGAAACAAGGAGCGGAACCAAATGCGAGCACTTGGTTCCGCTCCATAGTTTCTGTCTGAACTGCTTATACGCAGTTACCGGCTGATCAGACGCTCATCTCAGTCCGGTGGATCAGGTCATCCTGAGCCTCCTTATAAACCTCGACGAAGTATGCGGAGAAACCCGCCACACGCACGACCAGATCCTGATAGTTCTCCGGATGATCCTGCGCGTCACGCAGCGTATCCGCAGAGACGACGTTGATCTGCAGCTCCATTCCGCCGCCGTCGAAGTAAGCCTCCATGACAGCACGAAGCTTCCGGTCGCCTTCCTCGCCCTGGAGCGCGGTCGGGTGGAACTTCATGTTGCACAGCGTGCCGTTCGCGTAGGTCGCCTGATCGAACTTCAGGATGGAGTTGATGGTCGCAAAAGGACCGCTCTTATCCATCGACTGGACCGGGCTGATGCCGTCGGACATCGGATCGCCGGACTTTCTTCCGTCGGGCGTGGCCGGCAGGAACATGCCCAGAGCCACATTCAGGGTCACGGGCCAGCAGCCGCAGGTCCAGTGCGTGTCGTGTCTCGGGGTCGTGCCGCGGCAGATGCCCTCGGAATAGGTATCCGCGACGAAGGCCAGATACTGGTCAGCGACAGGATCGTTATTGCCGAAGTGAACGGCTTTGCCCTGGATGTACTGGCGGAGCTCCTCATAGCCCTCCCAGTTATTCATCAGCGCGTCATACAGTTCGCGGGTCGTGCAGATCTTATCGCGGAAGCAGAGCTGGTCGATGATGTTCAGCGAGTCAGCGACCGTGCCGTGGCCGATCGAGGAGTTTCCGCCGCCGTTATACTTCGCGCCGCCCCACAGAACGTCCAGACCGGACTCCATGCAGCCGTCCATCGTGGCCGAAAGGAACGGAAGAGGACGATCCCAGGCGTACAGGTACTCCCAGCAGTTGACCATCGAGACCTGCCACTTCAGGAAGAAGTCGAGCTGGGCCTTATAGGCGTCGAGGACTTCCTGCATCGAGTTCATCTCGTACAGATAGCCGGTCGCGAGACCGCTCTGCTGAGGCTCGGGCGAGCCGGGGAAGGGCATCTTGAACGGATTCGTGCCGTTATTGATCGCCAGCCACAGAGCCGCGGGCAGGATCGTATAGGCGTTGTTTCCGTCGCCGCCGGAGTTCGCGAAGTCGTTTCCGCAGCAGGCGGGCTCGACGCAACCGATGATGCAGTAGTTCCGCGCGTCCTCGATCGGGATGCCGCGGCGCAGGATCGACTCGATGACGACTTCGTCCTTCTCGAAGATCGGAACGCCGCCGACGGTCTTCGTGCACTCGATGCCGGCCTCCCAAAGGTCATCCGGTGTGTTCGCATGCACGCGCAGGGTCAGAGGCGGATTGTGCAGCTGCAGACGGTGCGAAGCCTGCAGGACCATGTAGGTCGCGGGGTTCGTCGCGTCGGTGCCGTCCTTATGCATGCCGCCGATCGTAATGTTCTGTCCGGAGGTGTAGCCGGGGCCGGTGCGGGTCGCGTAGACGGACCAGACCTTGTTATTCTCGGCGACCTTCAGAATGAAGCTGTCGATGACTTCCTGAGCCTCTTCCCAGGTGATCTTTCCTTCGGCCATATCTTTCTCCAGGTACGGTCCGACGTACTGGTCGAAGCGGCCGTAGGAGATGCCGTGCAGCTGTGCGTCCAGAATCATGCCCAACTGATACAGGTAGCAGGCCTGGACGGCGTCCTTGAAGTTCCGGCAGGGCTTCTCGATGATCCAGTCCATGCGGTCCGCGATCTCCTCGAGCTCGGCCTTCCGCTGAGGGTCGGTGCACTCGGCAGCCAGGCGCTCAGCCTCTCTGGCGTAGCGCTTCGTGTAGGTGATGAAGCCTTCGGAGACGATCTTCACGGCACGGTAGAAGTTATAGTTTCTGGCGGTGTCGCCGAAGATGCCCTTATCCTCGAGCTCTTTCATCTTCGCGGCGGCCTCGTCGCGGATCGCGCCGAAACCGGGGTCGCAGACTTTCCAGAAGTTTCCGCAGAAGTGGCCGATCGGGCTCTGGCTGTTCTGCTCGGGCATCCAGTTCAGAACGCCGTTGCCCAGATGCTTCTTATAGCCCTCGGGCAGGTAGCGGTCGACCTTCGCGCTGGTGCAGTTCTTATCCCAGAAATCCCAGGTGCTCTTAATGTAATCCACCAGTTCCGGGTCGACGTCATAAGGATCGACGTAACGGGTGGGAAGACCGTCGAGCTCGCTCTTGATCCACTGGAAGTGGTTCTCCGGATACATGGGGCTCGAACGGAACGTCTCGCCGGGATAACCTACGATCAGCTCATCCTCATTAATGGGAGTGGGCATGTTCTCGAAGAGATTCGCCAGGTTATAGGCTCTCTTCAGGATGCCGGTCAGGTCGGGGTTGTTCATGTAGAACTCGGTGACCAGCGTATAGCGGTGTGGATCGAGCTTCGGCTTCGTTCCGCGATACTTCGCACGAATTCTGGCAATGCGGTCTGAAATGGGTGCTTTCTGGTACATCTTTTGGATAGGCTCCTTTCGCAATGTGACAGCGGTTTTAAGGGGTCGGACAATGTATATTGCCCATAATTATCATTATTTTACCATAAAGAGCGGAAAGGGGGAAACAAAAAAGATATAAACGAGAATAATTATCGTTTTTGCAAACGAGTTTGTGTAACTGGACTGGTGGGTTTTGAGAAGGGGGGATCATCCCGCAAACGCTTCGCGTCCGCGAGATGAAGGCCGCCCTCAACTTCGCGTGTGAGCAGCGCGGAAACACGCTGTGCGTATTTCCGCAGACAGCAAAAAGCCGGGGATGAGTACAAGCACTCATCCCCGACATTTTATTGCTGTCAATGCTGCTCACACAGCTCAGTTTCGGGCTTACACGCTCATCTCGGTCCGGTGGATCAGGTCGTCCTGAGCCTCCTTATACACCTCGACGAAGTACGCGGAGAAGCCCGCCACACGCACGACCAGATCCTGGTAATTCTCCGGATGATCCTGCGCGTCACGCAGCGTCTCTGCGGAAACGACATTGATCTGCAGCTCCATTCCGCCGCCGTCGAAGTACGCCTCCATGACGGAGCGCAGCTTCGCGTCGCCCGCAGCGCCCTGCAGCGCGGTCGGGTGGAACTTCATGTTGCACAGCGTGCCGTTCGCGTAGGTCGCCTGGTCGAACTTCAGGATGGAGTTGATGGTCGCGAAAGGACCGCTCTTATCCATCGACTGGACCGGGCTGATGCCGTCGGACATCGGCTCGCCGGACTTTCTGCCGTCGGGCGTCGCGGGAAGGATCGCACCGAGCGCCACGTTCAGGGTCACGGGCCAGCAGCCTGCGGTCCAGTGCGTGTCGTGTCTCGGCGTGGTGCCGCGGCAGATCGCCTCGGAGTAGGTGTCCGCGACGAAGCCGAGGTACTTGTCCGCCTCGGGATCATTGTTTCCGAAGTGGACGGCCTTGCCCTGGATGTACTGGCGGAGCTCTTCATGACCCTCCCAGTTGTTGATAAGAGCGTCATACAGCTCACGGGTCGTCGCGATCTTATCGCGGAAGCAAATCTGGTCGATGATGTTCAGCGAATCGGCGACCGTGCCGTGGCCGATCGAAGAGTTTCCGCCGCCGTTGTACTTCGCGCCGCCCCACAGGACGTCGAGGCCGGACTCCATGCAGCCGTCCATCGTCATCGACAGGAACGGGAGAGGACGATCCCATGCGTACAGGTACTCCCAGCAGTTCACCATGGAGACCTGCCACTTCAGGAAGAAGTCGAGCTGGGCCTTATAGGCATCGAGAACTTCCTGCATCGAGTTCATCTCGTACAGGTAGCCGGTCGACAGGCCGGTCTGGCGAGGCTCGGGCGCGCCGGGGAAGCGGAACGGGTTCGTGCCGTTATTGATCGCCTGCCACAGCGCGGCGGGCAGGATCGTGTAAGCAGCGTTTCCGTCGCCGCCGGAGTTCGCGAAGTCGTTTCCGCAGCAGGCAGGCTCGACGCAGCCGATGATGCAGTAGTTTCTCGCGTCCTCGATCGGGATGCCGCGGCGCAGGATCGACTCGATGACGACCTCGTCCTTCTCGAAGATCGGGACGCCGCCGACGGATTTCGTGCACTCGATGCCGGCCTCCCAAAGGTCGTCCGGAGTGTTCTCATGGACGCGCAGGGTCAGAGGCGGGTTATGCAGGCTCAGTCTGTGAGAGGCCTGCAGGACCATGTAGGTCGCGGGGTTCGTCGCATCGGTGCCGTCCTTATGCATGCCGCCGATCGTGATGTTCTGGCCGGAAGTGTAGCCGGGGCCCGAACGGGTAGCACGGCGGGACCAGACCTTATTATTCTCGGCAACCTTCAGGATGAAGCAGTCGATGACTTCCTGAGCCTCTTCCCAGGTGATGGCGCCGGACTCGAGATCCTTCTCCAGAAGCGGTCCCACATACTGGTCGAAACGGCCGTAGGAGATGCCGTGCAGCTGCGCCTCCAGAATCTGTCCCAGCTGGTACAGATAGCATGCCTGGACAGCGTCCTTGAAGTTCCGGCAGGGCTTCTCGATGATCCAGTCCATGCGGTCTGCGATCTCCTCAAGCTCGGCCTTTCTCTTCGGGTCGGTGCACTCGGCAGCCTGGCGCTCGGCCTCTCTGGCGTAACGTTTCGTGTAGGTGATGAATCCCTCGGCGACGATCTTCACGGCGCGGTAGAAGTTATAATTCCGCGCGGTGTCGCCGAAGATGCCCTTCTCCTCGAGCTCCTTCATCTTCGCGGCGGCCTCGTCGCGGATCGCGCCGACGCCCGGGTCCACGACCTTCCAGAAGTTTCCGCAGTAGTGACCGATGGGGCTTTGGCTGTTCTGCTCGGGCATCCAGTTCAGAACGCCGTTTCCGACGATCTCCTTATAGCCCTCGGGCAGGTAGCGGTCGACCTTCGCGCTGGTGCAGTTCTTATCCCAGAAGTCCCAGGTCTCTTTGATATAAGCTCTCAGATCGTCATCGACGTCGTAAGGATCGACGTCGCGGGTGTCGATGTCGTCGAGCTCGGTCTTCATCCACTGGAAATGATTCTCGGGGAACATGGGCGAAGAGCGGAACGTCTCGCCGGGGTAGCCGACGATGAGCTCGTCTTCGTGAATCGGCGTGGGCATATTCTCGAAGAGGTTCGCGAGGTTATACGCTCTCTTCAGGATGCCGGTCAGGTCGGGATTGTTCATGTAGAACTCGGTGACCAGACGATAACGGTGCGGATCGAGTTTGGGCTTCGTCGTGCGGTATTTCTGACGAATGCGCGCGACTCTTTCCGAAATAGGTGCTTTCTGGTACATAGTGTCTCCTTTCGTTTGTGTCTGACCGGAGAAGTATCCGGAAAATGACATCATGTAAATTCACAATACATAATTATAATATATGGGCTGCCGGAAGGGCAAAGTTTTTTTCGCCTGTCAGGGCTCTGTATTCCTGTCTTCCTGTAATAAAGTATATGTGATGGGCAATGAAACTAAAATAGTAATTATTACTGATTTTTATAAAGGGTTTGGTAAATTTTGTCAAAGTACAGCCGCGGGCGCCCGGCTTTGAGGTGACGCATTCAGTTTCGCGTGTGAGCATCGAGTGATCATTTCGCAGCTGGCTGCGGCATAGCCGCATTGCAGCCGCTCGATGAAGTGACGCCTTCAACTTCGCGTATGAGCAGCGAGCGGAACAACGCTGCGCGTTTTCCGCTCAGACAGAATCAAAGGGAGAGGACAGACGCAAGCGCCCGCCTCTCCCTTATGATTCTGTCAACACTGCTCACACAGCTCCGTTTCAGGCTGCTTATACGCTCATCTCAGTCCGTTTGATCAGGTCGTTCTGCGCCTCGCGATACACCTCGACGAAGTACGCTGAGAACCCTGCGATACGCACCACCAGATCCTGATAATCCTCCGGATGATCCTGCGCCTTCCGCAGCGTCTCCGCGTCCACGACATTGATCTGCAGCTCCATTCCGCCGCCGTCGAAGTAAGCCTCCATGACGGAACGAAGCTTCCGGTCGCCCTCCTGGCCCTTCAGCGCGGTCGGGTGGAACTTCATGTTGCACAGCGTGCCGTTTGCATAGTCGGCCTGGTCGAACTTCAGGATGGAGTTGATGGTCGCGAAAGGACCGCTCTTGTCCATGCCCTGGCAGGGGCTGATGCCGTCGGACATCGGTTCGCCGGACTTTCTGCCGTCGGGCGTCGCGGCCAGGAATCGGCCCAGCGCCACATTCAGGGTCACGGGCCAGCAGCCCGCGCTCCAGTGCGTGTCATGGCGCGGCGTGGTTCCGCGGCAGATCAGCTCGGAGTAGGTGTCCGCGACGAAGCCGAGATATTTGTCGGCCTCGGGGTCATTGTTTCCGAAGTGCGCGGCCTTGCCCAGAATGTACTGGTGCAGCTCCTCATAGCCCTCCCAATTGTTCATCAGAGCGTCGTACAGCTCGCGCGGCGTGCAGTACTTCTCGCGGAAGCACAGCTGATCGATGATGTTCAGCGAATCCGCGACCGTGCCGTGGCCGATCGAGGAGTTTCCGCCTCCGTTGTACTTCGCACCGCCCCAAAGGACGTCGAGGCCGTTCTCCATGCAGCCGTCCATCGTCGCCGACAGGAACGGGAGAGGACGGTCCCAGGCATAGAGGTACTCCCAGCAGTTCACCATCGAGACCTGCCACTTCATGAAGTAGTCAAGCTGCTTCTTATACGCGTCGAGGACTTCCTGCATCGAGGTCATCTCGTACAGGTAGCCGGTCGCGAGACCGGTCTGCTTCGGCTCGGGCGCGCCGGGCATGCGGAACGGGTTCACGCCATTGTTGATCGCGTGCCACAGGGCCGCGGGCAGGATTGTGTAGGCCGCGTTTCCGTCGCCGCCGGAGTTCGCGAAGTCGTTTCCGCAGCACGCGGGCTCGACGCAGCCGATGATGCAGTAGTTCCGGGCATCTTCGATCGGGATGCCGCGGCGCAGGATCGATTCATAGACGACCTCGTCCTTCTCGAAGATCGGGACGCCGCCGACGGTCTTCGTGCACTCGATGCCGGCCTCCCACAGATCATCGGGGGTCGTCGCGCTGACACGCAGCGTGATCGGAGGGTTGTGCAGCTGCAGGCGGTGCGAGGACTGCAGGACCATGTAGGTCGCCGCGTTCGTCGCGTCTGTGCCGTCCTTGTTCTGGCCGCCGACCGTGATGTTCTGGCCCGAGGTGTAGCCGGGGCCCGAGCGGGTGCGCAGCTCGGCCCACACCTTATTGTTCTCGGCGACCTTCAGCATGAAGCTGTCCATGATCTCTTGGGCGAATTCCTTCGTGATCGCGCCGGAGGCCAGGTCGGCCTCGAGATACTTTCCGACGTACTGGTCGAGACGGCCGTAGGAGATGCCGTGCAGCTGGCCGTCCATGATCTGCCCCAGCTGGTACAGGTAGCAGGCCTGGATGGCGTCCCAGTAGTTCCGGCAGGGCTTCTCGATGATCCAGCCCAGGCTGTCGGCCATCTGCGCAAGCTCGGCTTTGCGGGCCGGATCGGTCTCGGCGGCAGCCTTCTCCGCGACCGCGGCGGCGTAGCGCTTCGTGTAGGTGATGAAGCCTTCCGAGACGATCTTCACGGCGCGGTAGAAGTTATAATTCCGGTTCGCGGCGCCGAAGATGCCGTTCTCCTCGAGCTCCTTCATCTTCGCGGCGGCCTCGTCGCGGATCGAGCCGAAGCCGCGGTCCACGACTTTCCAGAAGTTCCCGCAGAAATGACCGATCGGGTTCGCGCTGTTTCCCTTCGGGAGCCAGTTCAGGACGCCGTTTCCGACGATGTCCCAGTAGCCCTCGGGGAGATAACGGTCGACCTTTGCGCTCGTGGAATTCTTATCCCAGAAATCGATGGTGTTCCGGATGTATTCCTTCGTCTCTTCGTCGATGTCGTAAGGGTCGATGGTGCGAGTCGGAAGCGTGTCCAGCTCGCCCTTGATCCAGGCCAGGTCATTGTCCGGATACAGCGGGCTGCAGCGGTAGGTGGAGCCCGGGTATCCGACGATCAGCTCATCCTCATTTACCGGAGTGGGCATGTTCTCGAACAGGTTCTTCAGGTTATACGCGCGCTTCAGGATGCCGGTGAGATCCGGGTTCTCCATATAGAACTCCGTGACCAGCTTATAGCGGGCCAGGTCGATCTTCGGCTTCGTGGTGCGGTATTTTTTGCGGATGCGCGCGATGCGGTCGGTGATGGGGGCTTTCTGATACATAGGCGTGGAGCTCCTTTCGAAAATGTTCATAAAGGGATGGGCAATGACATTGTATGCAGCACACAAAATCAATTATATTATACTTACGATATCGGATAATACTATTAAAAATGCGGTCGAACACCGCGAATGTCTGAAAAGGAAGAGAAATGAGTACAGATTTGGAAGGATATGTCGCGCTGATCACGGGCGGATCGAGCGGTTTGGGCTATGAGATGGCTAAGCAGCTGCTGTCGGAAGGAGCCGAGGTCATCATCGCCGCCAGACGCCGCGGCAGGCTCGCGGCGGCGCGCGACAGGCTCGAGTATGCGGGTTATCGTGCGCATGTCCTCGAGATGGACGTGACGGACGAGGAGTCGGTGGATGAGGCCTGGAGATGGTTCGGCAAGCAGTTCGATCATCTGGACATGCTGGTGAACAATGCCGGGGTCGGAAACAACGCTCCGGGTATGGAAGGCATTCCGCGGGAGCATACGTTTCTGGACGTTCCGGTAAAGGCGGTGCGCGCGGCAGCGGAAACGAACATGGTCGGGAGCTTCCTCGCGGCAAAGCGCTTCGTTCCGTTCATGCTGAAGCAGGGACGCGGGAGCCTGGTGTATGTCTCGACGAGCGCGGGCACCATGACGCGGCCGGGTCAGATTCCGTACGGTCCGTCGAAGGCCGGCGGTGAAGCGATGGCATGGATCATGGCGCAGGAACTGCAGGATACCGGCATTGCGGTCAATATCATTTGCCCGGGCGGCTTTACGGACACCGCGATGGCGGGAGAGGGCGATAAGGAGTTCTTCCTCAAACGTGGTCTGGAGATCCTGCCGCCGTCGATTCTGAACAGGGTGATCTCTTTCCTGGCCTCGCCGGCATCCGAGGGAATCAGCGGGGAGAAGATCATCGGAAAAGAATTCAACGCGTGGCTGGCGGAGCGGGGGATCATATTCTGATTTCTGAAAGGGGCTTTCAATGACGGATTACAGTATCATGACCGAACAGCTGAAGGCGCTCGCCGAGACCGACGCGTACTATGTGCCGCTGTTTTCGAATGCGGCCGCGATCCTGTGGGAGGCACTGCCGGACATCAACTGGGCAGGGTTTTATCTGGTGCGGGGCGAGCAGCTCGTGCTGGGGCCGTTCCAGGGAAAGGTCGCCTGTGTGCATATCCGGCGCGGAGCGGGCGTGTGCGGGACGGCCTGGGAGCGGGACGAGATGCAGCTGGTTCCGGACGTGCATGCGTTTCCGGGGCATATCGCCTGCGACGGCGCTTCGAATTCGGAGATCGTGGTTCCGATACACCGGGACGGAGAGGTCTGCGGAGTGCTGGATATCGACAGTCCTTCGTTCGGACGCTTTTCGGAAGCGGACCGGGAGGGGCTGGAGGAGTTTGTGAGGACGCTGGAAAGAACAGTGATTTTTTCGGAGGAAGCAGTATGAACAGCAGAGTCGCTTTTATCGTGGCGGCAGCTTTTGCCGTTTGTTCTTTACTGTGGTTCGAGCGCCGCACGCCGGCAGTCGGTTTCGTCTGTCTGGGGGTGGCTGCGATCTGGGCGGTCGTCGGTATCGCGGCAGTAGTGAGGGATAGGAGAAGGAAGAACTGACGCCTTCAACTTCGCATGTGAGCAGTGCGGAAACACGCTGCGCGTATTTCCGCAGACAACAAAAATCCGGGGATGAGTACAGGCACTCATCCCCGGATTTGTTAATTGTTAAAGGTCGTTCGCAGGTAAGGAAACCTGCTCACGATCCCGCTTCGCGGGACATGTCCTCGCTGACGCGAGCACATGCCATATCGTATTTAAAATCCCGATGGATTTTAAATACTCATCTCAGTCCGCCTGATCAAGTCGTCCTGCGACTCCTTAAACACCTCGACGAAGTATGCCGAGAAGCCCGCCACACGTACGACCAGATCCTGGTAATTCTCGGGATGCTCCTGTGCGTCGCGCAGCGTCTCCGCGGAGACGACATTGATCTGCAGTTCCATTCCGCCGCCGTCGAAATACGCCTCCATGACGGAGCGAAGCTTCCGGTCGCCCTCCTCGCCCTGCAGCGCGGTCGGGTGGAACTTCATGTTGCACAGCGTGCCGTTCGCATAGGTCGCCTGGTCGAACTTCAGGATCGAGTTGATGGTCGCGAAGGGACCGCTCTTATCCATCGACTGAACGGGAGAGATGCCGTCGGACAGAGGTGCGCCGGTCTTTCTGCCGTCGGGGGTCGCCTGGTTGAACATACCCATCACGACGTTCAGGGTCACGGGCCAGCAGCCCGCGGTCCAGTGGCAGTTTCTGGGGCTGGTGCCTCTGGTGATGCCGTCGGCGTAAGTGCTCGCCACGAAGGCCAGATACTTATCCGCCTCGGGGTCATTGTTTCCGAAATGCACGGCCTTGCCCAGAATGTACTGGTGAAGCTCCTCATAGCCCTCCCAGTTCGCCATCAGGGCGTCGTACAGCTCGCGGGTCGTGCAGTACTTCTCGCGGAAGCAGAGCTGATCAATGATGTTCAGCGAATCCGCCACGGTGCCGTGACCGATCGAGGAGTTTCCTGCGCCGTTATACTTCGCACCGCCCCACAGGACGTCGAGACCGGACTCCATGCAGCCGTCCATCGTGGCCGACAGGAACGGCAGCGGGCGCTCCCAGGCGTACAGGTACTCCCAGCAGTTGACCATGGAGACCTGCCACTTCGTGAAGAAGTCCATCTGCGCCTTATACGCGTCCAGGACCTGCTGCATCGAGGTCATCTCGTACAGATATCCGCAGGGGACGCCGGACTGCTGAGGCTCGGGCGTGCCCGGGAAATGGAACGGGTTCGTGCCGTTGTTGATCGCGCACCACAGAGCCGCGGGCAGGATCGTGTAGGCCGCGTTTCCGTCGCCGCCGGAGTTCGCAAAGTCGTTTCCGCAGCAGGCGGGCTCGACGCAGCCGATGATGCAGTAGTTGCGCGCATCCTCGATCGGAATTCCGCGGGTCATGATGGAGCGGATCACGATCTCGTCCTTCTCGAAGATCGGGACGCCGCCGACGTTCTTCGTGCACTCGATGCCGGCCTCCCACAGGTCATCCGGGGTATGGTCGTGCACACGCAGCGTGATCGGCGGGTTATGCAGCTGCAGGCGGTGCGAGGACTGCAGGACCATGTAGGTCGCGGGGTTCGTCGCATCGTTTCCGTCCTTATCCATGCCGCCGATCGTGATGTTCTGGCCGGAAGTGTAGCCGGGGCCGGTGCTGGTCGCGAACTCGGACCAGACCTTATTATTCTCGGCGACCTTCAGCATGAAGCTGTCCATGATCTCCTGGGCGAATTCCTTCGTAATCGCGCCGCTGGCCAGATCCGCCTCCAGATACTTTCCGACGTACTGGTCGAGACGGCCGTAGGAGATGCCGTGCAGCTGCGCATCCATGATGTGGCCCAGCTGATACAGGTAGCAGGCCTGGACGGCTTCCCAGTAGTTCCGGCAGGGGTTCTCGATGATCCAGCTCAGACTGTCGGCCATCTTCTCGAGCTCGGCCTTCCGCGCGGGATCCGTGCACTCGGCGGCCAGGCGCGCAGCCTCGGCGGCGTAGCGCTTCGTGTAGGTGATGAAGCCTTCGGAAACGATCTTAATGGCGCGGTAGAAGTTGTAATTCCGGTTCGTGGCGCCGAAGATGCCGTTCTCCTCGAGCTCCTTCATCTTCGCGGCGGCCTCGTCGCGGATGGCGCCGAAGCCCTTGTCCACGACCTTCCAGAAGTTTCCGCAGAAGTGGCCGATCGGGTTCTGGCTGTTATGAGACATGTTGAAGTTCAGAACGCCCGCGCCCACGGGATAGCTGTATCCCTCGGGAAGATAGCGGTCGACCTTCGCGCTGGTGCAGTTTTTCGTCCAGAAATCCGCGGTGTCGAGGATATACTGCTTCGTCTCGGGATCGATGTCATAAGGGTCCGTCTTGCGGGTGGGCAGAGTATCGATCTCATCCAGGAACCACCAGAAGGAGTTCTCGGGGAAAAGCGGGCTGCAGCGGTAGGTCGCGCCAGGGTAGCCGACGATCAGCTCATCTTCGTTGATCGGGGTGGGCATGTTCTCGAAGAGGTTCGCCAGGTTATAGGCTCTCTTCAGGATGCCTTCCAGATCCGGATTCTCCATATAAAACTCGGTAACGAGTTTATAACGGCAGAGATCGATCTTCGGCTTCGTCGAGCGGTAACGCTTGCGGATCCGCGCGATGCGGTCGGATACAGGTACTTTCTGATACATAAGAATCTCCTTTTTTGAAAATGCAGGCCCGGGCGGGCCGAAGTGAACGGTTTAAGTGCAGACAATAATAAGAGTCATTCCTATTTTAACGCAGGAGGACTTATGATGCCATCGTAAATATTGCCAATGTCTATCTGATTTTATATGAGATTTTTTTAAAGTAAAAGTGTTATATTAAATGTGATCATTCAAAAAACGACTGCCGCGTTCCGGATGCGGACCGCGGCGCAGGAAACAAGGAGAAAAAGCATGAGGATCTGCGTTTTCGGAGCTGCGAGCGACAGCATTGACCACATCTATCTTCAGGCGGTCGAAGAGTTCGTCTTCCGGCTGGGACAGGAAGGCTACGGGCTGGTGTTCGGCGGCGGTGCGACCGGTCTGATGGGCGCCGCGGCCCGCGGCATGAGGGACGCCGGCGGCGAG
>JAFWDI010000004.1 GCA_017513125.1 Lachnospiraceae bacterium
CCGGGTCTCGATGAACTCGTCGACGAGGCCGGTCATGGTCTCGGCGTTCCACTTTCGGGGATCCACGGGGTCCGCCTCGAAGATCAGCACCGGGATGCCCGCGTCCTCGAGTGCCCGGCGGATGAAGAAGCTTCCCTCGACCGCCTGCATGCAGTTTCCGGGCACCATATAGACCACGCCGTCGATATCGTTCTGCCGCGCCTGCTGCAGATACCACTGGCTGTTCCAGGGCGGCATGTGCAGGAAGTCCTCCATACCGATGTACCGCGCGGCCAGTGCGCGCAGAGGGTCCTTTTCGACGTGGTTCCGGATGTAGGCGTCCGCACCCATCGCCAGGTACATGCTCCACATGAAGACCGCGCCGTACTTCTGTTCGAAACGCTGATAGAATGCGAAATCGTGCCAGATGCCGCGCCCGATCCACATCAGCCGGTACTTCTCGTTCGGGACAGCGGCCTCGCCGCGGTCCGCCAGCGCCTTTACTTCCTCGTAGAGGCTCTTCGCATGTGCGGCGGCCCACTCGGTACCGCGCTGCCACTGGGCCTGCATGACGGCATTGATCGTGTCGATGATCGTCACCGGGACCGGGTGACACGAGGCGATCAGGTCGCGGGTCTTCTTATACCAGGACTCCTGTTCATTGATCAGTTCCATCACGCGCACGAGCGCGTTCAGGTCGAACATGCGGCCGGTCTTTGCCTCGAGGAACGCGATCAGCCGCTGCAGGTCCTCGACGGCGAGATCCAGCCGGTCCGTGTCGTAGAGATCCTCCCAGCTGTCGGCCGCGAGGTCATACCAGTTCAGCGGCGCCTTCCGGGCCACGGTGTTTTCCATCACGTAAAGGTCGGCGCCGTGGTTTCGCGCGAAGAGCTCGAAGATCTTCGACTGGCAGTCGCAGGTCAGGCGGGTCACGGCGATCGTGGGGTCGGGCAGACCGCCCCAGGGGCCAAGCGGCTTTCCGTCTTCGCCGACCGCGTGGTCGTCCGGGTCGAGGCTCTCGGCGAACGCGGTCGCGCAGTAGCTGCAAAGGTCGTCGCGGTAGCCGGCGTCGCGCAGGAGACCGAAGTATTTGCGGGTCATGCGCTTCGCCCCGCAGATCGCAGCCCACCACTGGTTTACCACGAACGGAATATCCATCGCCCGGAAGATCTCCAGGGGAACATCCGCGTTCAGGTAGGCCATGTCCTCGCCGGCGGCCGCGCGGCCGCGCAGTCCGGCGAACCACTGCTTCTGGTAGGCGGAGGCCGCGGCGGTCGCCTGCAGCTTTTTCACGGCCGAAGAGGCGGATGCCGGTCTCTGCAATGCTTTTTCCTCTGCCATATCAGTTCACCCCGCCTTCCGTGTCCGCCGCTGACGCGGCCGGACGTTCTTTCATCTCTGCCGCAAACGCGGCGAGCCGTTCTCCCAGACCTTCGTTCTTATCGACCGGCCATTTCATCTTCGCGAAGCAGGCCGTTTTGATTCCCTTCGCCCGGAGACTTTCGTTCTGACTCGGATAATCCCAGCTGGCGCTTTCCTCGTACTCGTTCATGAAGAAGATCACGCCCCCGGCGCCGGCGTCCGCGGCCTCGCGGTCGAGCGCCTCCACGCGCTGGCTGACGAATGCTTTCTTACTGGAAAACTCCCGCAGCATATAGCGGTCGACCGCGGCTTTCACCGGATCGAGAGCGATATCGAAATCGCGCTCATAAAACCGGTCGCCCCAGTCGTGATCTTCGCCGACGATCACCAGGCCCTGCGCCTCGATTAGGTCGTACAGGTCCGTATCCTGCGGAGCGCTTCCGGTGAAATAGATACGGGGAGCGTAGATGACCGGCCAGGATGCGGCGGCTTCCGCGAGCCGTTCGACCAGTTCCGCGTGCTCCGTGCGGTCCATAAAGAAGGCACTTCCGATGATCACGAGGGCTTCGGAGCCGTTCACGCGGACTTCGGCGCCCCGCCGCAGCGCGGCGATCCTTCGCAGCGCCGCCCGGCTGCGGTTGCAGATCAGCGCGCCCGTGCGGATCTCGTCGTCCGCGACGGTGCGGCCGGCCCAGCGGTCCACGGCGTTCCGGAAGAGTCCGGCGACGAACTCGTTCCGTTTCTGGTAGATCATTTCCCGGGTGAACAGCCAGTCGATAAATTCGAGGTCGGGGACCCGGCATTCCGGTTCGGTCCGGCGAATCTCCCGCAGATAGAGGTATGCGCGAATCAGTACGTCCGTGGAGTTCGAAACGGCCAGGGCGTCCGTCAGACCGGCGGCGGTCCCGTCGATCAGCTGCTCGAACTGCGCGCGGACCACAGGGTCGAATGAGTATTCCAGATACCGGTCGGTCTGCGCGGTGGGCTTCCCGGGATCCGCCCAGATCCTCAGCGGCATCATGCCCGCGCCGATCACAAATTCGTCCGGAACATCCCAGCCCAGCTCGCCGATCACCTTTCCGCCCGCGGCACGGAACGCCCGCGCGGCTTCATCCCTGTGGTCGTAAGCGTGTTTCAGGGCCTGAAACGCCGGATCTTTCAAGGCACATTCACGAATGGCCATCTGCAGTTCTCCTCCTCTCTGTCAGAGCCGGTCTGCCGGCGCGGGGAAACGGCCGGCATTGCCATTATAGCATTTATGCCGCAAAGCAGGCATATCCGGGGCGAAAGTACTGTTCATTTGTCAAAAAATATGTATAATGAGAAATGCAGTTTTGTGTTCTTTTTTAGGTACTTAAGTACTGTTTCAGGAAGGGAGAGAGTATGTCTTCGAAATATACACAGAATGTTCCTGTTATTTTCGGCGAGGGTGCGATCCGCGAACTCGGTGATAAGGTCAAAGAGCTGGGCTGTACGAAAGTCATGTGCGTTTACGATGCCGGCGTGAAGGCGGCGGGCGTGAACCAGAGGGCGGAAGACAGCCTGAAAGCGGCGGGGATCGATTATCTGGTATTCGATAAGATCACGACGGAGCCTTTTGCCTCACTGGTGAACGAGTGCGGAGCGATGGCGAAGGAAGCCGGTGTGGACTGCTTCGTGGCGATCGGCGGCGGCAGCAGCATGGACCTGACGAAAGCCGCGTCCATTCTGGTGGATTATCCCGGCCCCATCGAGCAGTATTTTAAGGCGCCGCCTCTGTTCCTGAAGAGCAGCCCCAAGATCATTCTGGTACCGACCACGTCCGGAACCGGCAGCGAAGTCACGCAGGTCGGCATCATTTCGCTGGACGGCATGAAGCCCGCGATCTTTACGGATACGACGCTGGCTATTCTGGATCCCGAACTGACCTATACCTGCCCGCCTTCGGTCACGATGAACACCGGTTTTGACGCGTTCACGCACGCTTCCGAAGCGCTCACTTCGAACGGTTCGAACCCCAGAAGCGACGTGCTCGCGATGGCTGCGATCTCGAAGATCCGGAAGTATGTTGCGAAAGCGGTCGCGGACGGCTCGGATAAGGAAGCCAGACGCGAGATGGCGCTGGCGTCGAACTTTGCCGGCATTGCTTTCGCGGACACGAGCTGCCATATCGGTCATAACCTGGCGGACGGCCTTTCGACCGAGTTCCATTCGCCGCACGGCTGGAACTGCATCGTCGTGAACGCCGAAGTGATTCGGAAGTGCGCTCCGCTGGTCCCCGAGAAGGTGAAGCGCGTCGGCGAGGCCATGGGTCTGACGTTCGACGGAACCGAGACGCCGGAGCAGATCGGTGATATGGTCGCAGAAGAGATCTACGTGATGATGCGCGAAGCCGGATTTAAGGGCCCGCAGGAGTACGGCATGGACCGCGACCGCTTCATCAGCAGCACGCGCCACATGCTCGATATTAACCCTGTACTGCGCGACGCCTGCCCTTACGAGCAGACGAAGGAAGTCTGCGACGAGCTTTACGCGAAGAGCTGGGACGCGTGGGCATAACGCGGCGGCCTGATGCGCCGGCGCGGCGCGGGATTTCAGCGCGGCCGGTATGTTTTTACGAATGACCTGAGCCGGACATTTCGTCCGGCTCTTTTATGAGAAGGAGAGAATAGTTTGAGAATTGCGGTAACTTACGAGAACGGACAGGTCTTCCAGCACTTCGGACACACGGAGACGTTTAAGGTCTATGAGGTGGAAGACGGGAAAGTGATTTCCGCGGAGATCATCGGATCCGAGGGCAGCGGACACGGTGCGCTGGCGAAACTGCTCAGCGGAAAGGGCATTGACGTGCTGATCTGCGGCGGTATCGGCGGAGGTGCGCAAACCGCTCTGCAGGAGCAGGGAATCGAGCTCTGCGCGGGCGCTCAGGGAGACGCGGACGAGGCTGTGGCGGCCTATCTGCGCGGTGAACTGGAGAACACCGGCGCGAACTGCGACCACCATCACCACGAGGACGGACATAGCTGCGGCGACCACGAGGACGAAGGCAGCTGCGGGAGCGGCTGCGGCGGCTGCAGCGGCTGCGGCCCTCAGATCACGGGCGTGAACGTGGGAAAGACCTGCCGGACGCATTATCGCGGGACGTTTAATGACGGAACGCAGTTCGACTCTACCTATGACCGGGGCGAGCCGCTGGAGTTCGTCTGCGGAGCGGGCATGATGATTCCGGGCTTCGACCAGGCTGTGGCGAACATGATGGTCGGCGAGACCGTAAACGTTCACCTGATGCCTTCCGAGGCTTACGGCGAGGCGGATCCGACGGCGGTGCTGACAGTGCCGATCGAGGCGATGCCCGGCGCCGAGCGTCTTTCCGTGGGACAGCGGGTCTCGCTTCAGGGACCGATGGGCCAGATCATTCCCGTGCGGGTCACGGCGATGGAGGGCGAGACGATCACGTTCGACGCGAACCACGAGATGGCGGGGAAGGAGCTGAACTTCACGATCGAACTGGTGGAAGTGATCGACGAGTGACGGAACGGCATCGGGGACGGCTTCGGCCGGTACCCTTTCGGAACATGAAAACGGGGAGCGGCATTTCAGCTGCTCCCCGTTCGTTTTTATTCGTTTTTTAATGCCGTATCATATGCGGCTGCGATTCCGCAGCTTCCGCATCAATACGAGAACCTCGCGTAGGCCGTCACGGCCATCGGCTCGAAGCCCTTGCCGTAGATCGCGCCGAACGCCATGCAGCGGTCATAGTCCTGCAGCAGGACCACATGATCCGTGAAGAACGGTGCGCAGACCTTCGAGAGCGTATCGGTCTTCATATCTACGAGGTAGTAAGGACCGCCGATCTTCACCGCACGGTAAGCGTTCTCGGCGAACTTCTCATCCTTCGGCGACCAGGCAGCCTTCACGCGGTCTTCACCGATGAAGTCCTGCGTCAGCATGCGGCCGTAGCCGAAAATCCAGCCGAGCTTCGTGCCGACCATCTCGTCTCCGGCGAAAGTGTGCGCCGCGGCGCCCTCGGCGCCCTTGATCGTGGTGCAGCAGATGTCGCCGTCGATGTTTACCGTTACAGCCTTCGCGTTCAGGTCCACGACCGCCCAGGTGTAGTTGAAGAGCACGAAGTAAAGCTTCGGGCCGGCCTTCAGCGCCTCATAGGGGTACACCGCGCCCTCGAAGCGGAGATTCTTTTCGCACAGGAACTCCAGCGTGAACTCTTTTCCGCACTCGCAGGCCAGTTCGAACTTCTCGCCGGCCAGCTCATAGTTCAGCGGATAGCGGTACTGCGTGATGCCGTACTTCGAACCGTCGTTGCAGAGGTTCTTCACATACACGCCCTTATCATCCCAGACATAGGTATTTCTGTTCATCTCATACCTCCTTACACCGTGTATGCGTTATCAGAGTACAGCAGCTCATCGCGCAGGACCAGCGGAGCGCCGAACGCGCCGAACAGCGTGCGGCAGGGTACGATCTTTCCGTCCATGTTAATGGAACCGAAAGTACGGCCGGCGTGATACATGCGGTCGTAGTTCTGCAGGAACGCCATGTTGTTGCTGCGGAAGACGCCGCCCTGAAGCGTACGCTCCATGAGCTCTTCGGTCAGGACGAACAGATACATGTTCTCCTTGATCTTCACGTAGAAGGCCACTTCGTCGTGAGAGGGCAGGACCTCGAACGGATCGCCGATATTCGCGACCGCCGAGCTGTTATCCGGCCAGGTCAGGGTGTAGAAGTGCGCGTCATAGTACTTATGATGCGTCCACATATCCTCGCTCCAATGCCACTCGACCCGGGTGCCCAGCATCTCGCTCGACCAGCAGTGGCGGCGGAACGGAAGCTCGCGCCCCTCGACGTCGATCGCGCCGAAGTCGAACTCGCTCTTTACGAGGAAGGGCAGGCGCTTATTATAGCCGACCGTGCAGAGCAGTCTGGTCACGAGTCTCTGCTCGAGGTCGATGACGAACGTTTCGTTCTGTCTGTGATCGGTCTCCAGCGTGCTCACGACGTCGAAATCCATGATGTAGGTGGTGTCGTCGCCCTTCAGGCACTCATAGACCGCCTCGACGGGCTCGGCGTCGTCGATCGCCCAGGTGAGCGTGTCTTCGCCGATGAAATTCAGGTAGTAGTCGTACCCGCCGTCCATGACGAATTTGAACTTCTTTCCCTTCAGCTCGGTCACGTGCGCGGAATGGAACTGGTTGATCGAGTAGAACGGGCGTTCATATTTGGTCAGATCCAAAACATTGCCTCCTTTCTCCTTAGGCCGCGCGATACGGTTTTATGCCTTCGCCCGCAGAGCGATGGCAGGACGCCGCAAAGCGCGGCGGGGACCCTTCGCGAGAGATCCCTGTACGTTTCTTCTAACCCTTTTGTAGTACGGGTTTCAGGGTTTGTCAATGCAGAACAAAAAAGACCGGACATTTCGTCCGGCCTTTTCAAAAACATTCGATTTTACCTGTGCGGCATCAGGAAAGCACGCCTGTCAATGTCACGGAAACCGTCATTTCTTCGCCTGCCCGCACGACGACCATTTCGATCGTATCGCCGGGTGCATGCTGCCGCAGCACATGGGAGATGTCCGTGTAGGCATTGATCTCATAACCGTCGATCGTCAGGATCCGGTCATAGGGCTGCAGGCCCGCGGCTTCCGCGCCGCCGCCGGTGGTCAGGTCCATGATGTAGACGCCGGCGGGATACTGGGCATTCCCCTCCGTGAGCGTCTGCACGCTCACGCCGATCGTCGCACGGTTGACGACTTCGCCGTGCTCGATGAGATCCTCGGCGATCTGCATCGCGTAGTTGATCGGGATCGCGTAGCCCAGTCCCTCGATCACCGCGCCGGAACTTGTGGTGCCCGAATCCTTCGCGTTCACGATGCCGATCAGGTTGCCGTTTCCGTCGAACATGCCGCCGCCGGAGTTTCCGGAGTTGATCGTCGCATCGGTCTGGATCAGTTCCATATAAGTATTATCGATCACGAGTTCACGGACCGTCGCGGAGATGATGCCGTAGGAAACGCTGCCGCCGAGGGTGCCCAGCGGGTTTCCGATGACCAGAGCGGTGTCGCCGATGCGGACCGCGGAGGAATCGCCGACCGTCGCGGGGATAAGCCCTTCGGCGTCGACCTTGATCACCGCGATATCCGCCGACTCGTCCGTTCCGATCACTTCGGCCTTATACTCGGCACCGTCGTAAGTCGTGACAGTGATCTCGTCGGCGTCTTTCACGACGTGATTATTGGTGATGATGTAGCCGTCGGCACTGATGATCACGCCGGAACCGGCTCCGCGCGCCTGATAGGTCTGTTCTCCGCCGAAGAAGCTCTGGCTGGTGACCGTGGCCTCGATCGAGATCTCCACGACGCTCGGAGAAGCTTTTGCGGCAGCCTGGGCGATGGTGAGACCCGTCCCGCCGTCTTCATAGGAAACAGCGGAGGTCTGCGAGCCGCCCTGGGCGGAGTCGTACCGGACCGTGACCGTGTCACCGGAACCGCCGAACAGTTTCAGACCGGCGAAAGCTCCGCCGATGCCCGCCGCAAAGGCGATCACTGCGCAGAGCAGGACGATAAGCCCGAGCCTGGGTCCGCCGCCGCGGCTTCCGCGGGAGCCGGGGTGACGCGTACGGTCCACGCGGTAGTTCGGATCGTTTATATTCTGCCAGCCGCCGGTGCGGTCATCATGGTCGACAGGGCTTCCGGTACCGTCTGCACTGCGGAAGCTGTTGGTATAGTTATTGCTGTGATAGATATCGGACATGGTATGTCTCGCCTCCTTTATCAATGCTATTGTAGTCATTGTAGAGCGGAAATGTGATAAAATTGTGAAACGACAGAGCTTTTTAAAAGAGTTTTTTAATGAGGAAAGACGTATGAAACGATCCCGCATCAACGCTGCTATCCGCACTTTCGAGGCATTGCTCGCCGAACACCGCTTCGCGCTTCCGCCGTTTCTCTCTTTTACACCGGAAGAGTGGGCGGAGAAGGGCGCCGAGTACGATGAGATTCGTGACAATGCCCTCGGCTGGGACATCACGGACTACGGGCTGGGCGACTTTGAGCGCGTAGGACTGTCGCTGATCACCCTGAGGAACGGGAACGTCCGCGACCCGCGGTATACGAAGACCTATGCGGAGAAGATCATGATGGTGCTGCCGGGCCAGTTGTCGCCGAACCATTTCCACTGGCATAAAACGGAAGATATCATCAACCGCGGAGGCGGGACGCTCGGCTTCCGGCTGTGGAACGCGAACCCGGAGACCGAAGAACGGCCTGACACGGACGTCGAAGTGTTCCGCGACGGGCGCAGGTATACCGTGCCCGCCGGCACGGAGATCCTGCTGCAGCCGGGCGAGAGCCTGACGCTTTACCCGTACTGTTATCACGAGTTTTTCGTGCCGGCGGACTCGGGCGCGGTGCTGATCGGCGAGGTCTCGATGTGCAATGACGACGTGCACGACAACCGCTTTTACGAGGAACTGCCGCGGTTTCCGGAGATCGAGGAGGATGAGCCGGCATACCGCCTGCTGTGCACGGAGTATCCGGGGATATGACAGATGCGGCCGTCACTCCGGTGAGTGATCGCAGGGCAGGCATGTAAGATCATACGCACGATGCATACGAAAACAAGGCCGTCCGACTGACCGGCCTTGTTTTTAATATACGGTGAAGATTATAGAGAAGATGCGGGATGTATCAGAATGCAGGGCAATTGATGCAGGCGATCTTCTCAATGTTGCGATGAAGCAGATCTACCATCTCGGTGTCCGCGGAACGGTAATACATCTCTTTTCCGGAACGTTTCGAGGTGATCAGACCGCAGCTCTTCAGCAGGCGGAGATGATGAGACACCGCCGGACTGGACATCTGGGTGATCGCCGCGATATTCGTTACGCATTCTTCCTTATGGCATAAAAGCCAGAAGATCCTCAGACGACTGGGATCGGCGAGCTGACGCATGATGTTCGAAACATTTTCTATGGCTTCGGTGCTCGGAAGGGCGTTCAGAATCTCAGACCCGTCTTCGCCGTGATCATGGGGTAAAACAGATAAAGACATAAAAATACCTCCAAATTAGCCTTAGAAAAAGGATACCACCAAATGGTAGCATTTTTAAGTGTTTTTTTATTCTATTTTTATTCTACTGAATTGACATTTTTTATAAAAGGGGTTATCATAGATATACGATTAAAAGTTTATTTAATCGATTAATACTTATTTAATTGTTTTCAGTTTCTCTGTATAATCTTCATCACATTATATTTTTTAGGAGGTTTTTTCATGAAGAAGACGTACAAGATCGATGTGGACTGCGCGAACTGCGCGAACCTGATGGAAGAGGCTGCGAAGAAAACGAAGGGTGTAAAGGACTGCACCGTGAACTTCATGACTCTGAAGATGCAGGTAGAGTTCGAGGACGGCGCCGAGGCGAAGGATGTCATGCAGGATGTTCTGAAGGCCTGCAAAAAGGTGGAGCCTGACTGCGAGATCTTTATCAAGTGATCTGAGCTCAGGGCTGGCCGATCGGAAGATCGTTCATTGAATAAGCTGTATTTTTAATAAGGATCGAAGAGTATGAACCGGAAGCAGAAGAGAAACCTTATTCGTATCCTGGTCACGGCAGCGCTGCTGATAGCGCTGCATTTTCTGCCGATCGTGCCGGAGACCGGATGGATCCGGCTGGTCTGCTATGTAGTTCCCTACATTATCATCGGATATGACATCCTGAGAAACGCGGTAAAGGGCATTATCAACCGCCAGCCGTTCGACGAGAGCCTGCTGATGGCGATCGCGACGGTCGGCGCGTTCGTGCTGGCGTTTCTTCGGACCGGTGATTATCTGGAAGCGGTCGCCGTCATGCTGTTTTATCAGGTGGGCGAGTGGTTCCAGGCCATGGCGGTCGGAAAGAGCCGCCGGAACATCAGCGAGCTGATGGATATCCGTCCGGACGTCGCGTACATTGAGACGGAGGACGGCGTCGAAGAGGTCGATCCCGACGACGTCGAGATCGGCACGATCATCCTCGTGCGGCCCGGTGAGAAAGTTCCGATCGACGGTGTCGTGGTCGAGGGCGAGTCGCGCCTGAACACTGCGGCGCTGACGGGTGAGAGCGTACCGCGTGCGGTCCGGGTCGGCGACGAGATCATCAGCGGTTCCGTTAATGAAAGCAGTCCGCTGCGCATCGAGACCACGAAAGAGTTCGGCGAGTCGACTGCCTCGAAGATCCTCGAGCTGGTCGAGAACGCGAGCTCGAGAAAGTCGCAGTCTGAGAAGTTCATTTCGAAGTTCGCGCGGGTCTACACCCCGGTGGTCGTGCTTCTGGCGCTGGCGCTGGCGATCATTCCTCCGGTGGTGCTGACATTGGCCGGAAGAGCTGCGGGCCCTGCTTCGGAGCTCTGGGGCGACTGGATCTACCGCGCTCTGACCTTCCTGGTCATGAGCTGCCCGTGCGCGCTGGTCATCAGCATCCCGCTCAGCTTCTTCGCAGGACTGGGCGGCGCGAGCCGCGAGGGCGTCCTGATCAAGGGCTCGAATTATCTTGAGACTCTGTCGAACGTGAAGACCGTGGTCTTCGATAAGACCGGTACGCTCACGAAGGGCGTGTTCGAAGTCTCGATGGTCCATCCGGCCCACGAGGACGGCGGGGACGATCCCGAAGGTCATTCCGACGGCCATTCGGAAGAGGACGGGCATCACGTGTGTCATGCGCATGGCTGCGCGGACCATGACGAGATCGCCGATGAGGCGATCATCCACGAGCTGCTGCACATGGCGGCTCACGCGGAGCGCTACTCGAACCACCCGATCGCGGCGTCCCTGAAGAAGGCATACGGTGATGAGTCCGACGAGTGCGAGGTCGGCGACATCGAGGAGGTGGCCGGACACGGCGTGCGCGCCCGTATCAACGGAAGCACGGTCTGCGCGGGCAATGCCAAGATGATGACCCTGGCCGGCTGCGAGGCGAGACCCTGTGAAATGTCGGGCGCCGGAACCATTATCCATGTGGCGATCGACGGCCGCTACGCGGGTCACATCGTGATCTCGGATATCATTAAGGAGCATTCCGCGGAGGCCATTCAGGATCTGCACAGAAGCGGCGTGAAGAAGACCGTCATGCTGACCGGCGACGCCCGCGGTGCGGCCGAGGAGGTCGGAGGAAAGCTCGGGGTCGACGTGATCCATGCGGAGCTGCTGCCCGCGGATAAGGTCACGAAAGTCGAAGAACTGCTGGAGCAGGCGCAGCCGGGCGAAAAGCTCGCGTTCGTCGGCGACGGCATCAACGATGCCCCTGTCCTTTCGCGTGCGGACATCGGCATTGCCATGGGCGCGATGGGTTCGGACGCGGCGATCGAGTCGGCGGACGTGGTCCTGATGGACGACGACCCGATCAAGATCGGAAAGGCGATCCGCATCTCCCGGAAGTGCATGCGCATCGTGAAGGAAAACATCACGATTGCGATCGCGGTGAAGGTCGTCTGCCTGATCCTGGGTGCGCTGGGCATCGCGAACATGTGGTTTGCGATCTTCGCCGACGTCGGCGTGATGATCATCGCGGTTCTGAACGCGATCCGCGCGCTGTTCGTGCGGAAGCTGTAAACGGAATAAATACAGTTTTTCTGAGACTTTCCGGCCTGCGAGCCGGAAAGTCTTTTTTATACCCCGCAAAGTTATTGATAACTAACGCAAATTAGTATATACTATCCGGGTTAGAAGTATCTAATCACGGGGGCGCGGTGTTCGTTTCACCGGCCCGGCATTCAAAGGAGGACATGATGAGATTTGGAAAATTCGGATTACTGGCAGCGGGAATTCTGATCGGCACTTACGGCGTAAAGCTGCTTAAGACGAAAGAGGCGAAGAAGGCCGCCACGGTCGCCGCATCCGCGGGGCTTCGCATGAAGGACGAAGTCATGAAAGATATCGGCCTGGCCCGCGAGAACTGGGGCGACATCGTCGCCGACGCGAAGGTCATGAACGAGCAGAAAGCCGTCGAGGCCGAAGCGGAGTACGTCGCGGCGGCCCGCGCGATCGTCGAGGAGGCTGACCGTAAGGCCGCCGGGGCAGCTGCGGAGGCGACTGCATGAGATGTCAGATTCTGCACGAGTCGAAGGGCAGGATCCGCATCCGTGACGTTCGCTTTCGCATGACGATGGAAGAGGCCGATAAACTGCAGTATTATCTGCAGGGCGTCGGCGGCGTCCGCAGAGTGACAGTCAACGACCGCACGAGAGACGCGGTCATCGAATACACGGGTCCGCGCGAGTCCGTTCTGGACGCGCTGGCCCGTTTCGATTACGATACGACGGCAGTGGCTGTGCCGGAGCACACCGGACGGGCGCTGCAGCGCGAGTTCGAGGATCAGCTGTTTTTCCTGATAGCGAAGCGCCTGCTGAAGCGGCTGCTTCTGCCCGCGGATCTGCGGCACCTGATCACGCTGCTGAAATCGATTCCGTACATCGTGAAAGCGGTGCGCTGTATCCGGAAAGGCAGGATCGAGGTCTCGGTGCTGGACGCGGTCAGCATCGTCGTCGCCATGCTGGCCGGAGATTTCGAAACGGCCTCCTCGGTCATGTTCATGCTGAAGATCGGCGAACTGCTCGAGGACTGGACGCATAAGCGCTCTGTCGATGATCTCGCGGAGCGGATGAGCCTGAATGTGGACAAGGTCTGGGTCCGCTGCGGCGGTACGGAAGTGCTGACGCCTGTGAATGAAGTGGCGCCCGGAGACGTGATCGTGGTCCGTGCGGGCGGGCTCATTCCGCTGGACGGCACGGTCCTTGAGGGTGAAGCCTCGGTAAATCAGGCTTCGATGACCGGAGAGCATCTGCCGGTAAGGAAGACCGACGGAAGCGCGGTGTACGCGGGTACGGTCGTGGACGAAGGCGAGTGCGTGATCACGGTCACGCAGGCGTCCGGGAGCGGCCGCTACGACCGTATTATCCGGATGATCGAGGATTCGGAGAAACTGAAATCCGAGACGGAAGCCCGGGCGTCGCATCTCGCGGATAAGCTGGTGCCTTTCAGTCTGGTCGGGGCGGGGCTGGCCTGGGCCCTGACCGGGAACATTGCGAAAGCCCTCGCGATCCTGATGGTCGATTATTCCTGCGCGCTGAAGCTGGCGATGCCGGTGTCCGTGCTTTCGGCGATGCGCGAGGGCTCGGATCACCGGATCTCGATCAAGGGCGGCAAATTCCTGGAGGCGGCCGCGGAGGCGGAGACGATCGTGTTCGATAAGACCGGGACATTGACCTGCGCCGCGCCCCGGGTCACCGAAGTGGTGCCTTTCGGAGGACGCGACGCGGACGAGATGCTCCGGCTGGCGGCCTGCCTGGAGGAGCATTTCCCGCATACGATCGCGAACGCGGTAGTCGAGGCCGCGAGGGAGAAAGACCTGCGGCACGACGAGATCCACAGCCGGGTCGAGTACGTCGTCGCGCACGGGATCGCCAGCGCGGTCGGAGAAGAGCGCGTGCTGATCGGCAGCAGTCATTTTATCTTCGAGGACGAGGGCGTGACCGTGCCGGAAGGCGGAGAGCCCCTGCTGGACAGCCTGCCGCCGGAGCAGTCGCATCTGTATCTGGCGGTCGGCGGAGAGCTGGCCGCGGTGCTGTGCATCGAGGATAAAGTGAAGGAAGAGGCGGCCGGGATCGTGGCCGGACTTCATGAGCTCGGCTTTTCGAGAGTGGTCATGCTGACCGGGGACAGCCGCCGGACGGCCGCGGCGGTCGCGGCACGGCTCGGAATCGATGAGTTCCGGGCGGAAGTGCTCCCGGAAGATAAGGCGGCGTTCATTCGCGCGGAGCATGAAGCCGGGCGAAAGGTCATCATGGTCGGCGACGGAATCAATGACGCCCCGGCTCTCTCCGAAGCGGATGCGGGCATCGCGATCTCCGCGGGCGCAGCGATCGCCAGGGAGGTCGCGGATATCACGATCACCGAGGACGACCTGCATGAGCTTCTGACGCTGCGGAGGCTGAGTGCTGCGCTGATGCGGCGCATCGGATTTAACTACCGGTTCATCATGGGGGTCAATTCACTGCTGATCCTCCTGGGACTGGCAGGGCTGCTTCCGGCTGCGGCGACCGCACTCCTGCACAATGCCTCGACCTTGTTCATCGGACTTCGAAGCATGAAGCCGCTGCTTTCGGATGCGGAGTGAATGCTCTTCGGATGAAATTTCTCACATTTTTCAGACAAAAGGACGGGAGACCGTCCTTTTTTTTCGCGGACAATGTATATATAATATATGCGGCCCGATGCGGCCGACATTTATAATCGGAGGATTATTATGCGTATGAAAAACAGATCGGTTTTCCTGAAAATTGCCGTGACCCTGCTGTGTGCCGCGGTCATGATGACGGGCCTGGCGGGTTGTATCCGGGTGAACGTAAATGTGGCGGACGACGAAGCGGAAGAAGACCACATCACGACGCCGGAGGATATCGAGAGCATGGTGGACGGCATCGATTCGGCGTTTACCGCGGAATTTTACGCGTCGAATGATTATTATAAGGTAACGATGCCGATGGAGTGGTATGACCGCGTCGAGGTGGAAGAGGTCGACGGCGACGCGGCGGCGGAGCGCGGCGCGGTGGATACGGTCTCATTTTACAGCACGGTCTGCAAGGAAGCGGGTGACGGCGGCCACATCGCGACGATCGTCCTCTCGGAGGAGCTTCCGGAGGCGCTCGAGTATATTCCCGGAGAAGCCATCGGCGTGATCACCGAGGCGTCGAGCGGACGTACATTGAACGTCTGGGTCGAGTATCCGTCGGATGTTCAGGGCGGACCTGACACGATGGACGAGTATGCGGAGCTCTCTGAGGGTCGCGGCACGCTCGCCGAGACCTTCGAGCCCGCTGAGGGCTGGACGCTCGAGCGCATGACCCTCGAAGAGATGATGGCGGAATGACCGCAGCGGAACGATAACAGCTGACGGAAACAGAGAAGGACCCGGCCGGGACATTGTCCGGATCATTACCAGGAGGTTTTTATGAAGAATAAGAAAGCGATGTACAACATCACTTACGGCCTGTTCGTGCTCACCGCGAAAGACGGGGAGAAAGATAACGGCTGCATCGTGAACACCGTCGTGCAGGTCACGACCGAGCCGAACCGCATTACGGTCGCGGTAAATAAGAAGAATTACACTCATGACATGATCCTGAAGACCGGCGAGTTCAATGTCTCGATGCTCACCGAAAAGGCGAAATTCGACACGTTTAAGCACTGGGGCTTCCAGAGCGGCCGGGACGTGGATAAGATGGAAGAGATCACGATCGCGCGGGCGGATAACGGCATCGTGTATGTGGCCGAGGAGACGAACGCGTATATTTCGTGCAAGGTCGTCACCGCGACGGATCTGGGCACGCACACGCTGTTCCTCTGCGACGTGACCGACGGTGACGTGCTCTCGGACGATCCTTCCGTGAGCTACGCGTTTTATCAGGCGAACATTAAGGCGAAGCCGGCGCCCGCGGCCGAGAAGAAAAAGGGCTGGGTCTGCACGGTGTGCGGCTACATCTACGAGGGCGACCCGCTGCCCGCGGATTTCATCTGCCCGTGGTGCAAGCACCCGGCGTCGGATTTCGTGCCGCTGGATGAGGCGTAAAATGCCCCGCCGGCTGCCGGACCCGGACCGTCCGCTGCCTGTATCATATATCGGCGGATCATGTATCGAAAGGAGAGAAGTTTATGGAGTATACTGACATCCTGAATGAGCGAAAGAGCATCCGTGCCTATGACGCATCGAAGAAGGTCACCGCGGAGCAGGTAAAGGAGATGGTCGAGGCGGCCATCATGGCACCGTCGTGGAAGAACTTCCAGTCCTCCCGCTATTACGCGGCGCTCTCGGATGAGATGATCGCGAAAGTGGCGTCGGAATGCCTGCCGGAGTTTAACGCGAGAAGCACTCAGGGCGCGGCTTACATAGTCACGACGTTCGTGAAGGGCCAGGCCGGCCATAATATGGAGGGCGTCCCGGACAATGAACTCGGAGACTGCTGGGGCTGCTACGACGCGGGTCTGCATAATGAGAACCTGGTCCTGAAGGCGACCGAGCTCGGACTCGGAACCCTGATCATGGGCATCCGCGACGAGGCTGCCTGCCGCCGGGTGTTCGCGATCCCTGAGGAGGAGACGATCATGGCTGTGATCGCGGTCGGATATCCCGCCCAGGAGCCGCCGAGACGTCCCAGAAAGACGCCGGAGGAGATTCTGAAAGTGTTCTGAGAATAAGAACGCCGCGGCGGGAGAGTCTGTTGCGGAAAGAAAAACATGAAAAACGCGGAGGGTCATTCCCTCCGCGTTTTGCGGTCATATTAAGACCGGCGCCTTCGGCGCATGTCATATCACATAATCATACGTCTCGCGCCCGTTCGCGGCCAGATCCTCGATCGTATATTTCGAGAAGAACTCGCGGACGACCTGTTCGAACTCCTGCCACATGGGCAGTGTGGAACAGCTCAGCTCTCTGGGGCAGCTCACTGCGTCCGGACCGAGGCAGGAGACCGCGGCCAGCCCGTTATTCTCGGTCAGGCTGATAACGTCCCAGGCGGTGATCTGCGAGGCCGGCCGGTTCAGCATGTAGCCGCCGCCCTTTCCGCGCAGTCCCAGCAGAAATTTCTCCTTTACCAGCACTTTCAGGACCGATTCCAGATATTTTTCGGAGATCTCCTGGCGTTCGGCGATCTCTTTCAGCGGAATGTATTTCCCGTTCTGGTGCTGCGCCAGGTCGACCATGACCCGGAGCGCATATCTTCCTTTCGTAGAAATGATCATACTGATTCCTTCCCGTGGGTGCCGCATTGAATGCGGAATTACTTTCGGAATGTAAACCAATTATACAGGGGGGTAAATTGGATTTTCAATACTTTTTCCGAAAAAACCTGTTGACAATGCGTTTGATGGGTTATATAGTGTTGCCATAAACCGAATAAACCTACGGAATAAGTGGGTATATAAAACCGGTTTATACATTATGACCGAAACGAAAACAATGATAAGAAACGCATTGAAAAGAGAAGGAGAAGAAACATGAGTAAGATCTACACATCCGCTGATCAGCTGATCGGAAAGACCCCGCTGCTGGAGCTCGTCGGGCTCGAGAGAGAGTACGGCCTTGAGGCTAAGGTCATCGCGAAGCTGGAGTATTTTAATCCTGCCGGTTCCGTGAAAGACCGTATCGCGAAGGCGATGATCGACGACGCCGAGGCGAAGGGACTTCTGACTCCGGACTCTGTGATCATCGAGCCGACTTCCGGAAACACCGGTATCGGTCTGGCTTCCGTCGCGGCGGCGCGCGGATACCGCATCATCATCGTGATGCCCGAGACCATGAGCGTGGAGCGCAGACAGCTGATGAAAGCCTACGGCGCCGAGCTGGTCCTGACCGACGGGTCGAAGGGCATGAAGGGCGCGATCGAGAAAGCGGATGAGCTGGCGGCCGAGACTCCGAACTCGTTCATTCCCGGACAGTTCGTGAATCCCGCGAACCCCGCATATCATAAAGCCACGACCGGCCCCGAGATTTGGCAAGACACGGACGGGAAAGTGGATATCTTCGTCGCGGGCGTCGGCACCGGCGGAACGATCACCGGCGTGGGCGAATATCTGAAAGAGCAGAATGAAAACGTGAAGGTCGTGGCTGTGGAGCCCGCTTCCTCGCCGGTCCTGAGCACGGGCAATGCCGGCTCCCATAAGATCCAGGGCATCGGCGCCGGTTTCGTCCCGGATGTGCTGAACACCTCGGTCTATGACGAGATCATCCCCGTCGAGAATGACGACGCGTTCGCGTTCGGAAAGGCGGTCGGAAGGACCGCGGGTGTCCTCGTGGGCATTTCGTCCGGCGCCGCGGTGAAGGCGGCTGTCGATCTGGCGAAGCGGCCCGAGAATAAGGGAAAGAACATCGTCGTGCTGCTTCCCGATACCGGCGACCGTTATCTGTCGACTCCGCTGTTTGCAGAGTAGGCGAAAACATCAGTTTTCGCCGGATCGAAATGGCGCGTTCGCGCAGAGCGCGAATGCGTCCGCCAAAGGCGGACCGCGAGCCGGTGTCCTTGCCGGCAAGCGGCCCCGGAGTAGGCGAAAACATCAGTTTTTTAAAGGAGAATCACGATCATGAGCAAGTATCGTTTTGAGACACTGCAGCTTCACGTGGGCCAGGAGCAGCCCGATTCGGCGACCGACGCGAGAGCGGTCCCGATCTACCAGACCACGTCCTATGTTTTCCATAATTCCGAGCACGCCGCGGCGCGCTTCGGTCTCGCGGACGCCGGCAATATTTACGGCCGGCTGACGAACTCCACGCAGGGAGTCTTCGAGGACCGCGTGGCGGCGCTGGAAGGAGGCGTGGCCGGTCTGGCCGTCGCCTCCGGCGCCGCGGCCATCACCTATGCGATCCAGGCGGCCGCGGCCAACGGCGGGCACATCGTCGCGCAGAAGACCATCTACGGCGGCAGCTATAACCTTCTGGCGCATACATTGCCCCAGTACGGGATCCGCACGACGTTCGTCGACGCGCATGACCTCGCTGCGGTCGAGGGTGCGATCGAAGAGGATACCCGCGCAGTTTATCTCGAGACGCTCGGAAACCCGAACAGCGATATCCCGGATATCGAAGCGGTCGCGGAGATCGCGCACCGGCACGGGCTTCCGGTGATCATCGACAATACATTCGGAACGCCCTATCTGATCCGTCCCATCGAGTACGGGGCAGACGTCGTCGTGCACTCCGCGACGAAGTTCCTGGGCGGTCACGGAACCTCGCTCGGCGGCGTGATCGTGGACTCCGGAAAGTTCGACTGGGCGGCCTCCGGAAAGTATCCGAATATCGCCGACGCGAACCCCAGTTATCACGGCGTTTCGTTCGTTGCGGCAGCGGGCCCCGCCGCATTCGTGACCTATATCCGCGCGATCCTTCTGCGTGACACGGGTGCGTGCATTTCTCCATTCAATGCGTTTCTTCTGCTTCAGGGCGTCGAGACTCTCTCCCTGCGCCTGGAGCGCCACGCAGAGAACACGAAGAAGGTCGTGGAATACCTCGCCGCGCATCCGCTGGTGGAAAAGGTGAATCACCCCTCTCTGCCCGACCATCCGGACCATGCGCTTTACGAGAAGTATTTCCCGAACGGCGGGGCCTCCATCTTCACGTTCGAGATCAAGGGCGGTAAGGACGCGGCATGGAAGTTTATCGACGCGCTGCAGATCTTCTCGCTGCTGGCCAATGTCGCGGACGTGAAGAGCCTGGTCATCCACCCGGCGTCGACGACGCACTCGCAGCTGACGGAAGAGGAGCTGCTGGACCAGGGCATCACGCCGGGCACCATCCGCCTGTCGATCGGTACGGAGCATATCGACGACATCATCGAGGATCTCGAAGCCGGATTTGCGGCAGTGAAGTGAAGAGATTTCCTTTTACCTTAAAAACCCATTGACACGGTAGGTTAGACCTCCTATAATACCCACAGGTTAAGTAGGTTTATAGGAGGTCTTTTCTGTTATGGACAAGATGATCTATCTGGATAATGCCGCGACCACAGCGGTCCGGCCCGAAGTTCTCGAGGCGATGCGGCCGTTTTACGAAGCGGATTACGCGAACCCTTCGAGCGCCTATGCGTTCGCGGGAAAGACCGCCGCGCGGGTGGAAGAGGCCCGTGAGACGATCGCCGCGTTCCTGAACGCCGCGCCCGAAGAGATATTCTTCACCGGCGGCGGAAGCGAGTCGGATAACTGGGCGCTGAAGGGCATCACGGACGCAATGGCCGTGAAGGGGAACCATATCATCACGACGAAGATCGAGCACCACGCGATCCTGCACACCGCGCAGTATCTGGAGAAGCACGGCGTCGAGGTGACGTACCTGGACGTGGACGCGGACGGGAAAGTCGATCCCGCCGCGCTGGAGGCGGCCATCCGCCCGGAGACCGTTCTGGTCTCGGTCATGTTCGCAAACAATGAGATCGGCACGATCGAGCCGGTAAAGGAGCTGGCGGCGGTCGCCCACGCGCACGGCGTGCTGTTCCACACGGACGCTGTCCAGGCGTTCGGGCATGTGCCGATCGACGTGAAGGAGCTGGGCATTGACCTGATGAGCGCGAGCGCGCATAAGCTGAACGGCCCGAAGGGCGTCGGTCTGCTGTATATCCGCAAGGGCATCCGGATCGAGTCCTTCGTGCACGGCGGGGCGCAGGAGCGCGGGAAGCGCGCCGGCACGACGAACGCGCCCGGCATCGTCGGCTTCGGAAAGGCTGTGGAGCTCGCCCGGGAGACGCTGGCGGAGCGCGCGGCGTACGAGACCGGTCTGCGCGACCGGCTGATCGGCCGCGTGCTGGCGGAGATTCCTTACGCGCGCCTGAACGGGCACCGCACCGACCGCCTCCCGAACAATGCCAACTTCTGCTTCCGCTTCATCGAGGGCGAGTCGCTGCTGATCCTGCTGGACCGCGCGGGCATCTGCGGGTCGAGCGGATCCGCCTGCACATCGGGATCGCTGGATCCTTCGCACGTGCTGCTGGCGATCGGACTGCCGCATGAGATCGCGCACGGGTCGCTGCGGCTGACACTGTCCGAGGAGACAACGGAAGAGGAGATCGACTATACGGTCGACGAATTAAAAAAGATCGTGGAGCGGCTGCGCATGATGTCGCCGCTGTACGAAGATTTCAGGAAGAAGCATCCGGAGGGCTGAAGCCGCCGGCGAAGCGAAAGGAAGAAATATGAGTCAGGTAACGGAATACAGCGAGAAGGTCATGGATCATTTCATGAACCCGCGGAACGTCGGTGAGATCGAGAACGCGAGCGGCGTCGGCACCGTGGGCAATGCCAAGTGCGGCGACATCATGCGCATGTACCTCGACATCGACGACGAGGGCGTGATCCGCGACTGTAAATTTAAGACGTTCGGCTGCGGCGCGGCGGTCGCCACGAGCAGCATGGCCACGGAGCTGGTCATCGGAAAGACCGTGCAGGAGGCGCTTCAGGTCACAAATAAAGCGGTGATGGAGGCGCTCGACGGTCTTCCGAAGATCAAGATCCACTGCTCGCTGCTGGCGGAGCAGGCGATCCACGCGGCGCTGTGGGATTACGCGGAGAAGCACGGGATTACGATCGAGGGTCTGGATCCGCCGGTGAACGATATCGAGGAGACGGAGGAGTATTACAGGATGGGGGAGTGAGCGGAGGAGAAAACATCGGTTTTCTCTGGAGCGATATGGCATGTGCCGGCGAAGCCGGGACATGTCCGCCGAAGGCGGATCACGGCGCGAACCACAAGTTCGCGCGTGACCCAGGAGGAGAACGCATCAAACACCAAATAAAAAACGGGGACCGTCTCATGACGGTCCCTGTTTATAGTTATAACGCAGCTTTTCGATAAAGGAGGAGATCCTCCGCATGTTATTTACATACGCCATCGGGTCCTCGTCGTTCGACAGCAGGAAGCCCATGCTGATGAAGCTGCCGTGCTGCGCGTAAGTGTCCATCATGCGCTTTACTTCCGCCTGAATGATTTCGTCGGTCACGCTGGGCTTCCCCGGGGCGCCGTTCGTGTCATATCCGCCGACGACCACGATCCGGTCGCCGTATTCTTTCTGGATCTTTACGATGTCGTTGACCGGCTGCGCGGATTCCCAGGAAACGTTTCCCTCTTCAATGAAATCGGGGATCAGGATCTCGCATTTTCCGCAGTTGTGGACGCTGGGGAGCACACCGCAGGAGCGGATCGCGTCATTGACCCGTTTCTGCAGTGGCTTGATCAGCTCGCGATAGAGGGCCGGAGACATGAACGGACCGCCCTGCGCGCAGACGTCGATAAAGCTCGTGATGATATCCGGCTTAAAGTATCTGACGATGTAGTCGACCTGGCGGCATTTGTATTCACAGATCGCCTCCATCATGTCATAGGAGGCCTCGGGCTCTTCGACCATGGCCAGAAGCGCGTTCTCGAAGCCCAGCAGATGGGTGAAGCGCAGGAACATGGAGTTCCACGCCATGTAGATCGAGACCTTGCGGTCTCTGTCCGCGTTCATGCCCTGAACGGCGGCCTGGCCTTCCCAGTCGTATTCATCCAGGTTTGGAAGCCTAAGATACTTCTTCCATTCCGTCACGTCGGGGACCGGATGGCATTTCGGGTCCGGAACAGCCTGGCCGTTCGCGGATCTCGTGCAGAGCCACCGCAGGCCGAAGGCGTCCATGCCGCCCCCGATGGGGCCGTTTTCGAAGGTCTCCCGGGGCCCGCCGAACGCGTTGACATCGGACACGTAATCCGGAACGTAATCCGCGGTTTCGTGGTTTATGGTCGCCAGATAGTTTTCTTTCGGTGTTAACATCGCGCACCTCCCGATATCCCGAATACGGACGTGTGTATTATCACCGATCTCATCATATCGGAAATTCTGAGGCCTGTCAGCCGCAAAAACCGGCGCGTACCGTAACCGGCAGAGTCATCCGGTTGCGCATCCCGATTTCGGCAGATTATAATACAGGCAGCCGGATATGGCAGAACAGGAGATACGTGATGACCGGAATATCGACGAAGGAAGAACTTTTTGAGACGGTGCGGCAGCTGGAGAAGATCGGCGGTGAACTCGCGCAGGTCGTCTGGAACGATCCGGAGATCAGCGGCGAGGAAGTCCGCGCTTCCGGGCGCTTCCGGGAGCTTTTCCGCGAGGAGGGCTTTGCGATCGTAGACGAACCCCGCATGCCGAACGCGTTTTACGCGGAGTACGGCCACGGGCATCCCGTGATCGCGTTCGCGGGCGAGTACGACGCATTGCCCGGACTGTCGCAGAAGGCCGCCGCGCATAAGGAACCCGTCGAGGAGGGCGGCCCCGGCCACGGATGCGGGCATAACCTTCTGGGGACCGGCTGCGCGCTGGCGGCGATCGCCGTGAAGCGTTACCTGCAGAGCGCTGCGGAGGCCGGTGAGGAGATCTCCGGGACCGTGCGCTTTTACGGGTGTCCGGAGGAGGAAGCGCTGGCCGGAAAGACCGGCATGGCGTACCTCGGGATGTTCGAGGGCTGCGATTTCTGCCTGACCTGGCACCCGATGACCGCGAACCGCGTGCTCGACACGCAGTGCCTGGCGTGCGCTCGGGTGGAGTATCATTTTTCGGGCGTTTCCGCGCACGCCGCGTTCGGCCCTGAGCGCGGGCGCAGCGCCTGGGACGCGGTCGAGCTGATGAACGTCGGAGCGAACTACCTGCGCGAACATGTGCCGGACCGCACGCGGATCCACTATGCTCCGCTGCCTCCGCTGTTCGTGCCGAACGTGGTTCCGGACCGGGCCGGCGTGACCTACATGGTCCGCGCGGCGGATATGCCGACCATGCGGTCCGTGAAAGAGCGTCTGGATAAGGTCGCGCGCGGCGCGGCGATGATGACGGAGACCGAAGCGGAGATCCGCCTGATCGGCGGGACCTGCGAGGTCGCGCGGAACAGCGCGTTCGCGGATCTGTATTATCGGAACATGCTCGAGGCAGGCGCGCCGGAGTACACGGAGGAGGAGCTCGCGTTCGCCCGGGAGGTCCAGGCGACGCTGGATCCGGAACTGCTCGCGAACGAGATCCGCGCCTACGGGACCGGCGGGGAGGGCATGGCCGCCGGCGTCGAGCCCAGGAATCACTGGATGAAGGTCCCCGTGAACTCCGGGTCGGACGCGGGAGATCTGAGCTATATCATGCCGACCATGTCCGCCGAGTTTGCGGCATGGGCCATGGGCTGCAGCCCGCACACCTGGCAGGCGTGCGCGTGCAGCGGAACGACGCTGGGCGAAAAGGGCGCGTTTTATGCCGGAAGAGCCATGGCGGGGACCGCTTACGACCTTCTGCATGACCCGGAGGCGCGCGAGAGGATCACCGAAGAGTTTCATGCCAATGTCACGGTGCCCTACGAGCCCATGCTGTCCGAAGACTTTTTGAAAAGAGCAGCCGAATGACCGCAGGATACGAAAAAGATAATAAAAAACGCGCGCTCGTCGCGATGAGCGGCGGGGTCGATTCGAGCGTGTCCGCGGCGCTGATGCAGGCGGCGGGATACGACTGCATCGGCGTGACCATGAAGCTGTACGCGAACGAGCAGATCCTGCCGGAGCAGGCATGGTCCGAACCGGGAAAGACCTGCTGCACCGCGGACGACGCGCTCGACGCGCGGTCGGTCTGCCTGAAGATGGGGATGCAGCATTACACGTTTGACCTCTCGGAGGATTTCGCACGGGACGTGATCGGGGATTTCATCGATAACTACGAGCGCGGCCGGACCCCGAACCCCTGCATCGAGTGCAACCGCTGCCTGAAGTTCGGAAAGCTTTGGGAGCGCGCAAAAGAACTGGACGCGGATGTGATCGCGACGGGTCATTACGCGCGGACGGAGTATGACCCGGAGCGCGGGAGATGGCTGCTGAAACGCCCCGCAGACCTCGCGAAGGACCAGACTTACGTGCTCTACATGCTCACGCAGGAGCAGCTCGCGCATACGGTCTTTCCGCTGGGCGGTATGACGAAGGAGGAGGTGCGTGCCTTTGCCGCGGAACACGGATTCGTGAATTCCGAAAAGCGCGAGAGCCAGGACATCTGTTTCGTCCCGGACGGAGATTACGCCGCGTTTATGGAGCGGTACACCGGAAAAGAGTATCCGCCCGGGGATTTCATTGACACGGACGGGCGCGTGCTCGGACGCCACCGCGGGGCGGTGCGCTATACGCTCGGGCAGCGGAAGGGCCTCGGTCTGGCCATGGGCGAGCCGGCCTACGTCTGTGCGAAGGATATGGCGGCGAACACGGTCACGGTCGGCCCGGAGGAGCGGCTGTTTGAGCGGGAACTGCTCGCGGACCGCGTGAACTGGATAGGCCGTGAGGCACCCGCGCCCGGGGAGACTCTGCGGCTGGAAGCGTGCACGCGCTATCATCAGAAGGTGCGCCCCGCGGAGGCTTCATTGACGGAAGACGGGCTGCTGAAGGTCGTGTTCGATGAGCCGCAGCGCGCTGTGACGCCCGGCCAGGCGGTCGTGCTGTACGACGGCGATCTGGTGATCGGCGGAGGGACGATCCTGCAGGCACGGGAGGCACCGGGGAAATAACGAATCTTTTATACTATTTTCACCGGTATCACATTTTTGCATCTTTAAAAATGCAAAATCCTGTGGTATAGTTTCTTCAAATTTGAATAATTGAGCGGAGGAGACTGTCACCTTTTGAGGGGCGGTCTCTGTTCTTTATATAAGAGACCGATAACGGCCGGGAGCGGTTTCGGAAGGCCGCTCGGCCAGCGAAGGAGACCATATGCTGAAAGATACGATTCAGGCGGTAAACGAGGCGGAAGAAAAGGCCGCCCGTACCATCAGCGGCGCGGAGGACCGCGCGGCGCAGACCGTCGCAGATGCGCACGCGGAGGCGGCGCGGATCGTGAAAGAGGCGGAGACCCGCGCGAAGGAGATCCGGAAAGAGGCCCGCGCCGAGGATGTGAAGGCGGCGGACGCGGTCTCCGAGCGCGCCGCGGCTGAGGCCGGAACGGAAGCCGAGGCGCAGGCGGCACTCACGGAGAGCAGACGCGAAGAGGCCGTCCGTGCGATCGTTGAGATGATCACCGGTTAAAACGGCGGGTGCATCGAGACATTGCCCGAGAAGATCCCATGAGAATGGGAGGTGTCCTATGTCAGTCGTAAAAATGAAGAGGATCAGCATCTGCGGCATGCGGAGCGAGCGGAAGGCCGTCCTCGAACATCTGCAGCACCTGGGGATCGTCCAGGTCGAGAGCATCCCGGCGGGGGAAGACCTGCAGGGACGCTTTTCGTACCAGGAAACGGCTCAGGCTGTGCAGCAGTTCCGGAAGACCGCCGACCGCCTGGATCTGGCGGACGCCTGCCTGCAGCAGTTCGCGCCTGTGAAGACCTCGCTCCTTTCCTCGCTCGCCGGTAAGAAGCCGGTCACGCGGGAGGAGTTTTACTTCGTGGTCGACCACCGGAATGAGATACTGGCCGACGTTTCGAAGATGCTGGATCTGAAAAAGTCCTGGGACGACGACGTGGCCCTGATCGGCGACCTGAAAGGCCAGATCGAGGCGCTCGTTCCCTGGATGGAACTGGATATTCCGCTGAGCTGGCGGGGGACCGGGCACGTCCGCGCGTTCATCGGCAGCTTCGGCTTTTCCGCGGATGAGGCAAAGATCGGAGAACTGCTCGCGGCGGAAGGCGGCGCGGATGCGGCGCTGCCGGACCTCTGCATGAAAGTCGTCTCGCGGGAGAAGAACATGACAGCGCTCACGGTGCTCTGTCATAAGAACGACGAGAAGGAGACGGAGCGTCTCCTGCGGTCCGCGGGCTTCACGGACGTTCAGATCACGGCCCGGACCACCCCGAAAGAGGCGGCCGAGGCGATGGAAGCGCGGATCGCTGAGCTCGAGGAAGAGAAAAAAGACCTGGCGGAGAAGATCGCGGTCTATAAGAGCATGCGCGAGAACATCCGCATCCTGTCCGATTATTTCCGGATCCGTTCGCAGAAGTACGAGACGATCGGCCGGCTTCCGCAGACCGAGAACGTGTTCGTGCTCACCGGATACATTCCCGCGAACCGTGCGGAGCGCGTGCGGGATTTCCTGCAGGATCACTATCTGACCGACGTGGAGATCGAGGATCTCGCGGAAGACGAGGAAGCCCCGGTGCTCCTGAAGAATAACCCTCTGGCCGAGTCCGTCGAGGGCGTTCTGTCTTCGTACGGCCTGCCGGCGAAGCACGACATCGACCCGACCGCGATCATGTACTGGTTCTACGTGATCTTCTTCGGACTGATGCTGTCCGACGCGGCTTACGGCCTGATCATGACCGTGGCCTGCGCGGCGGTCCTGATCGCATTCCCCCGCATGGGCAGGGGCATGCGGAAATCCATGAAGATGTTCCTGGCCTGCGGCATTTCGACAGCGGTCTGGGGCGTGCTGTTCGGCGGCTTCTTCGGCGACCTGATCACGGTCATATCGACGACGTTCTTCGGACATCCGGTCAGCTTCCCCGCACTCTGGTTCGTCCCGCTGAACGATCCGATGCGCATGCTGATCTACTCGCTGCTGTTCGGCATCATTCATCTGTATTTCGGCCTCGGCATAAAAGGCTATATGTGCCTGCGCGACCGGCGGGTACAGGACTTTGTGGGAGACGTGCTTTCCTGGTTCCTGTTCGTTTCGGGACTGATCCTGATGCTGGTCTCGAGTGATTTCTTCTACGGGATCGCGGGCATGCAGCTGCATCTGCCGCCGATGGGAGTGAAGGTCTGTATCGGCATTGCGGCCGCCGGCGCGGTGCTCCTGCTGCTGATGGGAGGACGTCAGGCGAAGAACCCCATCCTGCGCATCCTGCTGGGCGCGTACGAGATCTACGGCGTAACGAGCTGGCTCTCCGACATTCTGTCTTACTCGCGCCTGCTGGCGCTGGGACTGGCGACCGGAGTCATTGCCCAGGTCGTGAACCAGATCGGGACCATGTTCGGAAAGAGCGTCCCCGGGGTCATCATCTTTATCATCGTGTTCATCTTCGGACACACACTGAACTTCGCGATCAATGCCCTGGGCGCCTACGTTCACACGAACCGCCTGCAGTACGTGGAGTTCTTCGGTAAGTTTTACGAGAGCGGCGGAACACCGTTCAAGCCGTTTTTCCCGGATACCAAATACGTGGAATTCGAGTCTAAGGAGGAGTAAGAGGTATGTATTTCGGAGATTTTCTGAACAATATCGGAGTGGCGTACGCGCTTCTGGGCGCTGCGCTGGCCGCGGGCTTCGCCGGCGCCGGTTCGGCGCTGGGCGTCGGTATCGCGGGCCAGGCCGCTGCGGGCGTGGTCTCGCAGGATCCGAGTAAGTTCGCGCGCGTGCTCGTGCTGCAGCTGCTGCCCGGCACGCAGGGCATCTACGGCCTGCTGGTGGCGTTCATCACGCTGGCGAAGATCGGAGTCCTGAGCGGAAACATCATGGAGATGGACTCCAGAGCCGGCCTGATGATCCTCGCCGCCTGCCTGCCCATCGCGATCGCGGGCTTCTTCTCGGGAAAGAGCCAGGGCCAGGCTTCGGCCGCGTCCATCGGCATTATCGCGAAACGCCCCGAGGAGTTCGCAAAATCCATGATCTTCCCCGCCATGGTCGAGACCTACGCGATCCTGGCGCTGCTGGTGTCGATCCTCGGCGTGTCGCTGATCCCGGTATAAGGAGGGAACCATGTCTGATCTTCGTGGATTGGATAAGATCATAGCGCAGATCGAGAAAGAGGCGGAAGAGAAAGCCGCCGCGCTGACGGCTGCCGCGAACGAAGAGGCGGAGAAGATCCTTTCCGAGGCACGCGGGGAGGCTGCCGCACTGACGGCTGCCGCGGAGAAGAAAGCCGGGAAGGATTCGGAAGCCTATGCCGAGCAGCGCCGCGGAACGGACGAGCAGCTGCGGAAGGCGGCATTGCTCCGCGTGCGGAACGAGATCATCGACGGGGTCGTCAGTGAGGCATTCGAACAGGTGCTCGCGCTGGACGACGAGGCGTATTTTGCGATGATCCGGAAACTGTTCGCCGAGCGCGCGGCGGCGGGCGAAGGAGTTCTTTGCCTGAATGCCCGGGACCTGGCCCGCTGTCCTTCGGGACTTGCGGGGCAGCTCGCGCAGACAGCCGCGGATAAAGGCGGCTCTGTCCGGATCAGCGAAGACCCTGCGGACATCCGCGGAGGATTTATTCTGGCGTACGGTGATATCGAAGAAAACTGTTCGCTGGAGGCGATCTTTTCCGCGCGGAAGGACGAGTTCCGCGACCGGGTGAACGAACTGCTGTTCCGCTGAGCGGCAGACGCGTCCGGGCCGGATCCGGCCCTGCATCGGAGATGCTTATGAGTGACGAGAGAGAAACATCTTACGCGTTCGCGGTAGCGCGGATCCGCGCGCTTGAGGGGAACCTGCTGGACAGGGACTTCCTCGAGCAGATGATCGCTGCAAAAGACGTGTCCGACTGCATGCAGATGCTCGCGGACCGCGGCTGGGGCGGCAGGGAGCGGGAGCTTCCGCCGGAAGAACTTCTGTCGTTCGAGGCCGAACGCACGAAGGAAGAGCTCGAAGGCCTGCTGGACGACACGAGCGCGCTGGAGATCATAAAAGTCCCGGATCTGTACCATAACCTGAAGGCCGCCGTGAAGGATTCTCTGACGCAGGGTTCCTTTGAACCGGCATATCTGCCGGGTACCGAGCCTTCGGGGCAGAAGATGCGGGAGATCATTCTGTCGCAGGATTATCAGGCATTGCCCGGAGAACTCGGGGCAGTCGCAAAGGAGGCTTACGAAACGCTCCTCCATACCAGAGACGGCCAGCTTTGCGACATCCTGGTGGACCGGGCGGCGCTGCAGGCGATGTACGACGCGGCGATGTCTTCGGACGAGCCGGTCATCCGCGACTACGGGCGCACGCTCGTGGACGTGGCGGACATCCGCATCGCGGTGCGCGCGTGCCGGACGGGAAAGAACGCGGATTTCTTCCGACAGGCCATGGTCCGCACCGAGAGCATCGACCCCGAAGAGGCGGCGAAAGCGTCGGCGTCGGGTGAGGAGGCACTGTTCGATTATCTGCGCAGGACGCGCTTCTCCGAGGCGGTCGACGCCCTCGAGATCTCGCAGTCCGCGTTTGAGTGCTGGTGCGACGACCGGGTCATCGAGTCGATCCGCCCCCAGCTGTATCAGTCCTTCACCATGGGCCCGGTGATCGCCTGGTCCATTGCGCGCGAGATGGAGATCAAGACCGTGCGCATCATCCTCACCGGAAAGGCGAACGGCCTGACGGACGAGGCGATCCGTGAAAGGATGCGTGAGACGTATGTATAAGATCGCGGTGATGGGAGATTACGACAGCATCTACGGCTTCGCGGCTCTCGGTCTGGACACGTATCCGGTGTCCGATCCGGACGAGGCGCGCAGCATCGTGAACAGTCTGGCAGCGTCCGAGTGCGGCGTCATCTACATGACGGAGAGCCTGGCGGCCGGTCTGGAAGACGTGATCGAGACATATAAGACGAAGCCGACCCCGGCCATCATCCTGATCCCCGGCGTGAACGGGAACACGGGCGCCGGCGTCCTGGGCGTGAAACAGTCCGTGGAGAAGGCGGTCGGGTCGGACATCCTGTTCGGTGGAGAGTAACAGGTGTTATTTAATCTGTATTTGTATGATAAGTGGGAGAGGGCAATGTCATTGCCCCTGAAAAAGAAAGAGACGAGGAGTTTCTGACTATGAGCAAGGGAACGATCAAAAAGATCTCGGGACCGCTGGTCATCGCGTCCGGCATGCGTGACGCGAACATGTCCGACATGGTGCGCGTGAGCGACAAGCGCCTGATCGGAGAGATCATCGAGATCCACGGCGACGAGGCTTCGATCCAGGTCTATGAGGAGACCGCGGGACTCATGCCCGGCGAGCCGGTGGAGTCTCTGGGATATCCGATGTCCGTCGAACTGGGCCCCGGCCTGATCACGAGCATTTATGACGGCATCCAGCGCCCGCTGGACGATATTCTGCGGGTGACCGGAAGCAATAACCTCCAGCGCGGCGTCGAAGTCCCCTCGCTGAAGCGCGACCTCGTCTGGGAGTTCGTGCCGGTCGCGAAAGCCGGCGACGAGCTCGTGGGCGGCGACGTCCTTGGCACGGTGCAGGAGACCGTCGTCGTACAGCAGAAGATCATGGTCCCGCCGGGCATGAAGGGCACGCTGAAGGAGATCCGCGGCGGACAGTTCCACGTCGACGACGTGGTCGCGGTGCTGGAGACCGCGGACGGCGAGAAGGAACTCACGCTGCTGCAGCGGTGGCCGGTCCGCGTGGGCCGTCCCTACGCGAAGAAGCTTTCCCCGAACATGCCGCTGGTCACCGGCCAGCGCGTGCTCGACATGTTCTTCCCGATCGCGAAGGGTGGCGTCGCGGCGATCCCCGGCCCGTTCGGAAGCGGAAAGACCGTCACGCAGCACCAGCTCGCGAAGTGGGCGGACGCGGACATCGTGGTCTACATCGGCTGCGGCGAGCGCGGAAACGAGATGACCGACGTTCTGAACGAGTTCCCCGAGCTGAAGGATCCGCGCACAGGCGAGAGTCTGATGCAGCGGACCGTGCTGATCGCGAACACTTCCGACATGCCCGTGGCGGCGCGTGAGGCGTCGATCTACACCGGTATTACGATCGCGGAGTATTTCCGCGACATGGGCTACTCCGTGGCGCTGATGGCAGACTCCACCTCGCGCTGGGCCGAAGCGCTCCGCGAGATGTCGGGCCGCCTCGAGGAGATGCCCGGCGAGGAAGGCTACCCGGCTTACCTGGGCAGCCGGCTGGCGCAGTTCTACGAGCGCGCGGGCCGTGTCATGACCATCGGGAGCGAGCCCCGCGAGGGCTTCCTTTCGGCTATCGGCGCGGTATCGCCCCCCGGCGGAGACATCTCCGAGCCGGTCTCGCAGGCGACGCTGCGCATCGTGAAGGTGTTCTGGGGCCTGGACGCGAACCTCGCGTACCAGCGTCATTTCCCCGCGATCAACTGGCTGACCAGCTACTCGCTTTATTCGCCCGATATGGCTCCGTGGTTCGCGGAACACGTCGCGGAGGACTGGACCGAGACCCGCCAGCGCATGATGACGCTGCTGCAGGATGAGGCGGAGCTGGACGAGATCGTGAAGATGGTCGGTATGGATGCGCTTTCGCCCGCCGACCGCCTGAAGATGGAGGCCGCGCGGTCCATCCGCGAGGACTTCCTGCATCAGAACTCGTTCCACGATATCGACACCTACACTTCGCTTGCGAAGCAGTACGACATGGCGAAACTGGTCATGTATTTCTATGACGAAGCCTCGAAGGCGGTCGCGCAGGGCGCGCCGCTGAACGCGCTGATCTCCATGGACGTGCGCGAGCGTATCGGCCGCTTTAAGTACGTCCCCGAAGGCGCTGTTCCGGGAGAGTATGACGCGATCCTGGAGGAGCTGCATAAAGAGATCGCCGCCTGCATGGGAAAGGAGGCCTGACATGCCGAAAGAATACCGCACGATACAGGAAGTCGCCGGACCCCTTCTGATGGTGAAAGGCGTTACCGATGTGGCATATGACGAGCTCGGCGAGATCGAGCTTGCGAGCGGCGAGACCCGCCGCTGCAGGGTCCTCGAGATCACGGGAGAGAACGTCCTCGTCCAGCTCTTCGAGAGTGCCGCGGGCATCAACCCGCAGACCTCGAAGGTCCGCTTCCTCGGTCACAGCATGGAGCTCGGTGTGAGCGAAGACATGCTCGGCCGCGTGTTCGACGGCCTCGGCCGCCCGATCGACGGCGAGCCCGAGATCCTGCCGGAGAAGCGCATGGACATTAACGGCCTGGCCATGAATCCGGCCGCCCGCGTCTATCCCGAGGAGTTCATCCAGACCGGCGTATCGGCCATCGACGGCCTGAACACGCTGGTCCGCGGCCAGAAGCTGCCGATCTTTTCGGCGTCCGGCCTGCCGCACTCGCAGCTCGCGGCGCAGATCGCCCGCCAGGCGAAGGTGCGCGGCACCGACGACCAGTTCTGCGTGGTCTTCGCAGCTATGGGCATCACATTCGAGGAGTCCGAGTTCTTCGTGGAAAGCTTCCGCGAGTCCGGCGCACTGGCGAGAACGGTCATGTTCGTGAACTTGGCCAATGACCCCGCCGTCGAGCGCATCTCGACTCCGCGCATGGCATTGACCGCGGCAGAGTACCTCGCGTTCGACTGCGGCATGCACGTGCTGGTAATCATGACCGACATCACGAACTACGCGGACGCGCTCCGCGAGATCTCCGCGGCCCGGAAAGAAGTCCCCGGCCGCCGCGGCTACCCGGGCTATATGTACACGGACCTTGCGACCATGTACGAGCGCGCCGGCCGGCAGCAGGGGAAGAACGGCTCGATCACGCTGATCCCGATCCTCTCCATGCCGGAAGACGATAAGACCCACCCGATCCCCGACCTGACCGGCTATATCACCGAGGGGCAGATCATTCTGAGCCGCGACCTTTACCGCCGCGGTCTGCAGCCGCCCGTCGATGTGCTGCCGAGCCTGTCGCGTCTGAAAAACAAGGGTATCGGTGAGGGGAAGACCCGCGCCGACCACATGGACACCATGAACCAGCTCTTTTCCGCGTACGCGCGCGGCAAGGAAGCGAAGGAACTCATGGTCATCCTGGGCGAAGCCGCGCTGACCGAGATGGATCTGATCTACGCGCGGTTTGCCGATGCGTTCGAAGAGCGCTACGTTTCGCAGGGCTACACGAACGACCGCTCGATCGAGGAGACCCTGGATCTGGGCTGGGAGCTTCTGCGGATGATCCCGCGTTCGGAGCTGAAGCGTATCGACGAAAAGTATCTGGATATGTACTATTAAACGCCTCCGCGGAATGCGGATGCGGGGCGGGGCCGTGAGCGCGCAGGCACGCGGCGGTCCGCCGGTAATGCTGTAGATCAGCTGGAAGGTAAAGAACCATGGCCGGTACGACCATCATCCCTACCAGAATGGAGCTCACGCGCCTGAAGAAGAAGCTCGTGACCGCCGTGCGCGGCCATAAGCTTCTGAAGGATAAGCGCGACGAGCTGATGCGCCAGTTCATGGATCTCGTGCGCGAGAACATGGAGCTGCGGCGCACCGTGGAAGAGGGAATCGAAAACGCGAACAGGAACTTCGTCATTGCCCGGGCCGGCATGTCCCAGGCGGCGCTGTCGACCGCGCTGATGACCCCGAAGCAGGAGGTGAGCCTCGAGATCACCGGGCGGAACGTCATGAGCGTCGACGTCCCCGTCATGACGACGAAGACGCGCACCGACGATCCGAACGACATCTACTCGTACGGCTTCGCGTTTACTTCGGGCGACCTGGACGACGCGGTGAGATCCCTCGCGGACGTGCTCCCGGACATGCTGCGGCTGGCCGAGGTCGAGAAGAGCTGCCAGCTGATGGCGGACGAGATCGAGAAGACCCGCCGCCGCGTGAACGCGCTCGAGCACGTGATCATTCCGGAGACGCAGGAGAACATCCGCTACATCACGATGAAGCTGGACGAGAACGAGCGAAGCTCGCAGGTCCGCCTGATGAAGGTGAAGGACATGATGCTGGAAGAGGCGCATCACTATAAAGAAAAATAAGAGGCCGGATCAGCCGGCTCTTTCCGCGGGAGGCGCGTCGGGGGACGTGCCTCCTGTTTGATTCTTCGGTCCCTGTGCCGACCGCAGCATCCGGAAGAACACCGGCAGCAGCATGGCCATCATGATCAGAAAGCTGATGTTGTAGCTCCAGTAGACGGTATCCATGGTGGGAAATACGTGTACCATGAGTTTACACCAGAGCCCCCGGAACAGCGCGTAGCTGACCAGAGTCGTGATCATGGGCCAAAGCGTGTTCCCGAGCCCTTTGACGGTTCCCAGGAGACACTGATTTACCGCATAGAACGTATACATCGTGAAATTGATCAGGATGGCGCGCTGTGCGTTCGCAAGGATGGCCGCGTCATCCGTGAACAGACCGGTAAACGCCGGCGAGAGCCGGATCAGAATCAGGCTGAGCGGCAGCACGACCAGAATCATCGTAACGATGCTGATCCGGATGCTCTTTTTCACCCGGTCGATCCGCCCCGCTCCGAGGTTCTGGCCGACGAAGCTCGTCAGGGCAATGCCGTAGGCGAACGCCGGATAGTAGAGGAAGCCTTCCAGACGCGCATACAGCGTCATGCCGGCGACAGCCGGCGAACCGAAGCCGTTGATGACGGTCTGCACGATCAGAGATGAGACGCTCATGAAAAATGCCTGAAAACCGCTCGGAAGGCCGATACGCATGGTCTCACGGAATTCCCGGAGCGTCAGCAGCCGCGTGCCCGGCCCGGGGCGGTACGCTTCGTTCAGCCGGCCGAGACGAAAGATCATCATGGCGGCCAGGAATACCTGTGCGATCACCGTCGCCGCGGCCGCGCCCGCCAGACCCCAGCCGAAACCGGCGACGAAGACCAGATCCAGGACGATGTTCAGGACCGCCGAGGCGAAGAACGCGAGCATCGGCGAGACCGTGTCGCCGAGAGAACGCAGGATGAGGGAATCGATGTTGTAGATCAGCTGGGCCGCCATTGACAGCAGGCGGATCCGCAGGTACAGGACCGAGAGGTCCATGATATCAGCAGGGCAGTGCAGCGCGTTCAGAAAAGCAGGCGCGAAGATGATGCCGACCACCATGATGGCGAGGCCGATAAGGCAGCTCAGGAGATTCACGGTCCGGATGGTCCGGCGCAGCCGGTCGTACTCCCTGGCGCCGAACAGGTGCGAGGTGATCACGCTCAGCCCGGACGAGAAGCCGATCAGAAAGTTAATGATCACGGACATGGGCATATGTCCGATGCCGGTCGCGGCGAGCGCGGCGCCGCCGATGAAACGTCCCACGACGAGCGTGTCCGCGATGCCGTAGAGTTCCTGCAGAAGCTGGGAGATCAGAATCGGCACGGCGAACAGAAGGAGCGTGCGGCCGATGGGGCCTTCCTCCATATGTACTTCATGCGGGCCTTTGCTGCGAATGTTACCGGACAACATGTTTCGAAACTCCTTCTCCGCAGATTTTCATTCGCGCCGGAGAAGAAAACAAGAACCAGATTTCCTGTATGATTAGATAACAGATAAAGAATTAAAACTGTGCGGGAAACACGAATTCTTGCGCTGAAAACAGAATTGGTATAAGATACGTTCTATTATTAATAAAGCGAGGAAAACCGACATGTCGACGAATGAAATGATTACGGAAGCCGAGCAGCACCTGCTCCACACCTATAACCGCTATCCGGTCGTGTTCGACCGCGCGGAGGGCGTGCGCCTCTACGACGCGGACGGGAAGGAGTATCTCGACGCATTCTCGGGCATCGGCGTCATGGCGTTCGGCTACGGCCACCCGAAGTACACGGCGGCCCTGAAGGATCAGGTCGACCGGCTGACGCATATCTCGAATTATTATTATCATACGCAGCTGGCGGAAACCGCACGGAAGTTCACGGAAGCTTCCGGTATGGACCGCGTGTTCTTCACGAACTCCGGCGGCGAGGCCGTCGAGGGCGCTCTGAAGACCGCGCGGAAGTATGCCTGGCTGAAAGACGGGCGTACGGATCACGAGATCATTGCGATGGAGCATTCGTTCCACGGCCGCACGTTCGGCGCGCTGTCCGTGACCGGGAAGAAGGCCTACCGCGATCCGTTCGAGCCGCTGCTGGCTCCGGTGCATTTTGCGGAGTTTAATGATATCGACAGCGTTCGCTCGTATGTGAATGAGAAGACCTGCGCGATCATCCTCGAGCCCGTGCAGGGCGAGGGCGGCGTGTATCCCGCGAAGCCGGAGTTCCTGCAGGAGCTGCGCGCGCTGTGCGACGAGCGGGACATCCTGCTGATCTTCGATGAAGTGCAGTGCGGCATGGGGCGCACCGGATACATGTTCGCATGGCAGGGCTACGGCGTGAAGCCGGACGTCCTGACCTCGGCGAAGGCGCTCGGCTGCGGCGTGCCCGTGGGCGCGTTCGCGATGACGCAGAAAGTCGCTGACGCTTCCCTGGCCGCGGGAGACCACGGCAGCACGCTGGGCGGAAACCCGCTCGTGTGCGCCGCGATGAACGCGGTCTTCGACATCTTCGAGGAGGATAAGATCCTGGAGAACGTGCGCGAGATGACGCCTTACATGGAGCGGAAGCTCGACGAGCTGAAGGCGAAGCACGCCTGCATCACGGATCGGCGCGGGCGCGGCTTTTTCCAGGCGCTCGAGTGCAGCGGGCCGGTGGCGGAAGTCATTGACCGCGCGCGGGAAGCGGGCGTGATCCTGATCAATGCCGGCGCGAACGTTCTCCGCATCATCCCGCCGCTGATCTTCACGAAGGCGGAGATCGACGAGATGTGCGCGGTGCTTGACAGAGCACTGGAAGGCTGATATATTGTCGTATCGGCCCGTGAGGGCCGACCCTGAGGGGCCGTACTGGTTTCGACGGGGGTCATGAAGTTCTGGCAGCCATCCGCGGATCGTGACCGCGTTATCAAAACGAAGAAAAAATAAACGCAAACGATAGAGTAGCGTACGCGGCGTAAGCCGCCGGCAGCCCGAGGTCCCGAACGCCCCGGTCACTGCCGCCATGAAGGTTCGGGAACCCCAGCGGCCTAAGCTTTGCGGCCGCGGGAGCGAAATGAAGCTACCCGTGAGGTGAGCCTGTTCGCCGGCGCCCGCGCGGGGAATTTAAAAGACGGACTGTGATGGGAGATACCGGAATGGATCGGCTTTCGGACAGGGGTTCGACTCCCCTCGGCTCCATAAAGTATTCGGCAGAAGACCCGCGGTTTTCCGCGGGTCTTCGCGTATCCGAACCGCTTTGGTGAGAATGTTCTGAAATTGTTGCATTGAATGCCTGCACCGCCCGGCGTATGCTTGCTTTGATCATAGATATGAGGAGGCCTGATAATGCACAGAAAGAAATTACATATGAGCCTGATCATCGCCCTGACCCTCTGCGCCGCACTGGCGCTCGCCGCCTGCGGTTCGCGCGGCTCGGAGGAACCGGCCGAGACGCAGCCGCATACCGAGGCGGCCGCGGAAACGGAAGCCGCGCCCGAAACTGAGGCGGCACCTGAGACCGAAGCGTCTGAAACCGAGGCGGCCCCGCAGACCGAGGAGGCATCCGAGACCGAAGCCGTTCCGGATGCACAGCCGGCTCCTGCCGACGATCCGTACGTCGGGACCTATGTCGAGACCCAGGGCGAGCGCGCCACCATGGTGATCGAGTATTACGAAGGCATGTATTACGTCACGGTCGACTGGTCGTCCGGCCCGGAGGATCACTCCCACTGGACCTTCCACGGCCATTTTGACGATGACGGCATGATGGAGTACTTTAACGGCCTGAAGACCGTCGATCAGCCGGACGAGAGCGGCGACCTGATCCCGGTCATGGAGTATAATTACGGCGCGGGATCCATTCGCATGACGGCGGAGGGCATCGTCTGGGACGACGAACAGGAGCATGCCGCCGACGGACTGGTGTTCGCGGCGCAGTGACCTGCGGCGGCCGCGCATTTCGGCGGCTCTTCGGTATCGTCGGAGAATAAACAGAAAAGCATGATCTTCGGATCATGCTTTTTTCTTTTGACCGTAAGAAGTGGGGCGAACCCGAATAATTGTCCGTGTGGAAATGACCGTGAACAAGTACAATATGGATATAAGAGGAGCGAAGAGGAACCGTATTGATCTGAATGAAAGGAGCTGCATATGAAGATCACAGCGCAGTATACGACGCTGATCGTCGGGAATCTGAAGGAATCGACCGCATTCTACCGTGATGTGTTGGGGTTTCGGGAAGGGTATCATGTGGACCTGCCCGGAGGCGCGATCACGATCATGGAGACCGACGGCGCGAGTGTGGAACTGATCATGCACGAGGCATTTGAGGTCGGTATGTATTCGATCGGAACGGATGTGGATGACCTGGACGAAGTGATCCGGCATCTGGAGGCAAACGGATATCATACGACCGGTCCGATCATTCCCACGACCGTAGGACGTCAGACGTTCGTGCTGGATCCGAACGGCGTCCGGATCTGCCTGATCGAGCATTCGGACGAGTACCGGAAAAAGTATATGCATTGAAAGCCAAAGATGAACTGATCCGTGCTTTTCGCACCATGTGTGATAATTGCCCCGAACAGGGGACGTTCGAGATCCATCGCGGCTGTCAGGAGGATCCGGACCATGCCGGAAACCCGAAAAGAACCGTTTTTCACCAGAAACCGCTCTTTCTACAGAGCGCTGTTTACGATGCTCATCACGCTGGCGCTGCAGAACCTGATCGCGTACAGCGTGAACATGACGGACAACATCATGCTGGGCAGCTACAGCCAGCCGGCCCTGTCCGGCGCTGCAGCCGTAAACCAGATCTTTTTTATCGTACAGCAGCTGGCGCTCGGTATCGGCGACGGTCTGGTCATTCTGGCCGCGCAGTACTGGGGCGAAGGGCGCGTCTCGCCCATCCGCAGGCTGACCGGCACGGCGATGAAATTCGGCGTGCTCTGCAGCGTGATCATCATCGCCCTGTGCATGCTGATGCCTGCCCGGCTCCTCGGAATCTTCACGCGGGACGCCGCGATCATTGCCGAGGGAACGTCGTATCTCTCCATCATTCAGTTCACATTTCTGTTCTTTATCATGACGCAGGTGCTGATGGCGGCGCTGCGAAGTGTGGAGGTCGTGAAGATCTCGTTCTATATTTCCATCGTTTCGCTGGTCGTCAATGTCGGCATCAATTACACCCTGATCTTCGGCCGGTTCGGTATGCCCGAGCTAGGCGTCCGGGGAGCCGCGATCGGAACGCTCGCTGCCCGCATTCTGGAATTCGTGATCATTCTCATCTATGTCCTGCGCATCGATAAACGCCTGAAGCTGTTTTCGGAGCGCTTCCTGAAGCGGGATGCCGCCCTGACGAAAGATTACTTTCGGACGGAAGTCCCGATCCTTCTGAGTTCGCTGCTCTGGGCGGTCTCCGTGCCGATGCAGACCGCGATCCTGGGACACCTGTCTTCGGATGCGATCGCGGCGAATTCCGTGGCGACGACCTTTTATCAGTACCTTAAGGTGATCGTGCAGGCCATGTCGGCGGCGTCCGCCGTCATGATCGGCCGGGCCATCGGCATCGGAAAGATGGAGCGCATCCGCTCCGACGCGCGCACTCTGGCGGTCATCGACGTGATCATCGGGCTGATCCTGGGCCTGCTGCTGTTCGCGCTGCGCGGCCCGCTGCTCAGTCTGTACCGGATCGATGACTCCGCCCTGCAGCTGGCGGACCGGCTGATCGTGATCATGAGCGTGGTCATGGTGGGAATGTCATACCAGATGCCGGTCAGCTTCGGCATCATCCGCGGGGGAGGAGACGCACGCTTCACGATGATCATGAACATGATCAGCACCTGGGCGATCGTGATGCCGCTTTCGTTCCTCGCCGCTTTCGTCTGGAAGTGGCCGGTGCCGTTCGTCGTCATGGCCATCCAGTCCGACCAGATCTTCAAGGGACTGCCGACCTTCATCCGGTTCCGGAGCTATAAGTGGATACGGAAACTGACTCGCTGATATTTTCCGGCCTCATCGGGCTCTGCCGCCCGCTCAGCCCAGAACCCCGATAAGGTCGCCCGCATCGTAGGCGATCCCGGTCCAGCTGCCGCGGTTTTTCATCTCATCATCGAACAGGATGTCGCGGTCGGTATGCGCGAACTGTTCTTTGGCATTACCGAAAGAAGTGATAATGATCTCATCCCATTTCACGCCTGGCAGGTGTTTCTTCAGCCAGGCGAGCTTTTCACGCGTGACTGCGGTATCATAATCGGCGTCGCTGTTCTTCGCCAGCCAGGAAACGATGCCCAGCCGGAAGCCGCCGCGCTGGAGCCGGTCCAGAGACCGCGCGAAACGGTCCATGTCGAGAAGAGGCTCCGCGATCCTGTAAGGGGTGGGATCGTGATCGATCAGCTGTTCGAGCCAGTTATCCACACCGTACAGATCCACGAAAGTGCCGTCCATATCAAAAAAGACCGTTCTGTTCATCGCGTACCTCTTTTCGTCATTCGATTTCCGGTGCATCCTTTGCCTTTCCGACCTGATTTTCGCATTTCCGCCGTCCTAAAAAACTCCCTCGCAGAGAACGGCCGTCCGATCCCTGCCAAATCATGGTATACTGCCTTCGGCGTCAGGGAACAGGCTCGCAGAATTACATCAGGAAAGGATAATGCTTGTGAAAACCAGAGACATTACATTTTTAGCTGCCGGCATCGCGCTCTTCGTGGCATTGTCCATGTGCCTGCGGGTCCCTGTATTCGAAAACTATTATCTCTGCCTGGGATATGTCGTGATGACCGTCTATATCTGGTGCTTTAAGTGGTATGAAGGCGCGGTCATCGGCTGTCTGGGAGTGATTTTGTACTGCATCATTGGCGGCCTGGGCTTTAACGGCATGCCGGGATGGGCAGTGGGGAACCTCGTCATCGGGCTGATCATCGGCCTGCCGATCAAGCGCATAAAGAAGATCGAACGAAAGCCGATGCAGGTGTTGGCGGCAGCGGTAGTTGCCGTTATCGCCGCATTTGCTGGGATACTGATCGTGAAGTCCCTGATCGACAGCTTCGTCGTCGGTCAGCCTTTCCCCGTCAGATTCGTGAAGAATACGACATCTTTTGTTTCCGACGCGTTTATGATCGTGGTGAGCCTGCCGGTCTGCGTTCTCGTGGAAAAGTATGCGCAGAAGGCGCGTTACAAAGAAGAACCGTGACGGCAAAAGCGGGGTGATCATCCGTACTTCCGCCAGTCCGAACAAGGCTGCGGAAGATGATAGAACGGATAGTCCTTTGATCCCGACACAGCCTTTCCGGCCCCTGCGAGGGGCCTTTTTGGGACAGGAAATGATCCATAATGGTTCCATGAGCAGATTGATCACATCATCTTTTGAAGAAAACGGCGTTATGAAGTATGGCCTTTTCGAAGAGGGCGGCGGTTCGGATACCCCTTACAGCTTAGACTGGAAGCCGCTGGCTTTTGACACGGAAGAGGAGGCCGAAGCCCGGCTCGCGGCGCTGGCGGCGGAGCGGGCCCGGGAGGACAGGGCAGAGCCCTTTACGCCGGAGCAGGCGGAACTCTACGCGGAGAGCTGCCGGTGGAAGTTCGCCGTGACCTATGCCGCGTCCGCGCCGCACGAGTACTGCGTAAAGAAATGGCTGGCGGAGGAGGATCGGCTGCTGTATGAGCGGTTCGTCGCCACGATCCGGGCGCATGCCGTGACCGGATTTTTTTACGGACATAAGAATGACTATCTGATCCTGGGGAGCCATTATTACTGGTTCATGCCATTGCCCGATAACGTCGCGGCCGATCTGGTCAACCGGACGACGACGGACCATTTGGAATACAGGGACGGAGCGTATTATTATAAAAGATAAACGGCGGACCCGCTGCATTTCCGGGCGGGGTATTGTTTGGCTCTGCCCGTTGTGTTACAGTTA
>JAFWDI010000020.1 GCA_017513125.1 Lachnospiraceae bacterium
GTCCTCGCCGGCCTGTCCATGCTGATCATCTACAAGCTGCCTGAGGAGAAGGCTCACGAGTACGTCCTGGCGAATAAGAAAGACGCCGAGGAGAACGAGGCTCGCGTGAATGCCATCCTGGCTGAGAGAGGAGAGCTGTAATTAACAGCATCGCTTCTTAAGTTGATCTGAAGACGGCGGGCATCGGGTATAGACATCTCAGATCCGTTTTCAGAAAAATAAGAACATGTCCCAAGGAAGAGCTCCGCACAGCGCGGGGCTCTTTCCTTATGCTCTTTCGGGTGCCGAAGCGTGATAGGATGCCGGGGCGGCCCGCTGTTTGAACATTGCGCGGGCCCCCGGGAATTGTTAGAATGATGACAGAACGAAAGAAGCATGGCATGCATGACCATGAAGGAGGTTTTCCATGAGAATCAAAGCAGCTGTGACCCATGAACAGGGAGCGCCTTACGTGATCGAAGAGGTCGAGCTGGCGCCCCCGAAGAAGGATGAAATGCTGGTCCGCATCGTGGCCAGCGGCGTCTGCCACACGGATGATGTGGCGAGAAATCAGATGATTCCCGTCCCGCTCCCCGCTGTGTTCGGTCATGAAGGCGCGGGCATCGTGGAGGAGGTCGGAAGCGAGGTCACTGAGTTCAAGGTCGGAGACCGCGTGGGCATCTCCTACGGATATTGCGGAAAGTGCCGCAACTGCATGACGGCGCACCCGAACGCATGCATTCACCTGAATGAGATCAATTTCGGCGGAGTCCAGCCGGACGGCACGACCCGCCTGTCGCTGCCGGACGGCACCCCGCTGTCGACGTTCTTCGGTCAGTCGTCGTTTGCGACATACGCTGTCGTGAATGAAAAGAGCGCGGTGAAGGTCGAGTATGACGACATTGACCTCGCGCTCGTGGCCCCGATGGGGTGCGGCATTCAGACCGGCGCAGGCGCAGTTCTGAACCGCCTGAAGCCGCCGTTCGGATCGACGATCGCGGTATTTGGCTGCGGCACGGTCGGCATGAGCGCGATCATGGCCGCGAAGATCGCGAACTGTTCGAAGATCATTGCCGTGGGCGGGAACCCGGCCAGCCTCGAGCTCGCGAAGGAATTCGGCGCGACCCACACCGTGAACCGGAAGGAAGTCGATGACGTTGCGGCGGTCATTCATGAGATCACCGACGGCGGGTGCGATTTTGCGATCGACACGACCGGCACCGAGACTTTCGTGAAGAAAGCGCTCGCGAGCGTGGGCTACTACGGCACCGCGGTGGTCCTGGGTGCGACCGGCGACGTGACGATCAATATTCAGCAGGAGCTCATGGGCGACGCGAAGAGCCTGATCGGCATCATCGAGGGTGACGCGATCTCGAAGCTCTTTATTCCGAAGCTGCTTGAGTATTATAAGAAGGGCATGTTCCCGTTCGACCGCATCGTGAAGTTCTATCCGTTCGAGCAGATCAATGAAGCTGTGGCGGACTCCGGTGCGGGCAAGTGCATCAAGGCGATCCTGCGCATGGAGTAGATCGCGGCCGGGAATTGGTTATAAAGAAAGGAAATACGACTATGATCGAGCAAGCAAAAAGATTTTCCATGGACTGGTTCCGCCTCGACGGCAAAGTCGCGATGATCACCGGCGCGAACCAGGGTCTGGGCATGGGCTACGCGATCGCGCTTTCGAAAGCCGGCGCGGACATTTTTATTCCGCACTATACGGACGACGTTGCCGCGATTCGCGAGGCGGTCGAGGCTGAGGGCCGCAAGGTCGCGTTCATCCAGGGCGATCTGACCGACGCGAATTACCGCCAGGCCTGCGTCGACGAGTGTCTGCGTGTATTCGGAAAGATCGACATCCTGATCAATAACGCCGGCGCCAGCGCGTTCGCGCCTTTCGACGAGTATCCGGACAAGTACTGGGATATGTGCATTAACCTCGACCTGAACGCGTGCTATCACATGGCGCGGAAGGTCGGCCTGGTCATGAAGGAGAACGGCGGCGGAAAGATCGTGAACATCGGTTCCGCACTGAGCTACACCGCCGACTCGGGCTGTCCGCCCTACACGGTCTCGAAGCACGGCGTGCTGGGCCTGACGAAGGTCCTGTCGAACGAGCTGGGCCGGTATAACATCCAGGCGAACGCGATCTGCCCGGGCTTCCTCGCGACGGAGGTCAATGCCGAGCTGCGGAAAGATCCGAAGTTCACCGAGAAGATCACGAACCGCATCGCGGCCGGCCGCTGGGGCGAGCTGGACGACCTGATGGGCACGATGGTGTTCCTGTGTTCGAAGGCGTCGGATTATCTGAACGGCGTGGATATTAACGTGGACGGCGGGTTCTTTACGGTGCTGTGAGAACCGCAGCATATCCGCGAAGGAAGTGTTTTTCGGGGACGAGGCAGCCGCGCGGCTGTTCCGTCCCCGTGTCATCGAAAGGGAGTGCGATATGAAGGTAGGCATTATCCGCTGCATGCAGACGGAAGACTATTGTCCGGGGACCACGGACTTTAAGATGGTTGCGCAGAAGAAAGGCGTATTCGAAGGGACGGAGGAGGAGATCGAACTCGTGGGCTTCTGTAACTGCGGCGGCTGTCCCGGGAAACGTGCGGTGCTGCGTGCCCGGAAGCTGGTCGAGCGCGGCGCGGATACGATCGCGTTTGCGTCCTGCATTCAGAAGGGGAATCCGATCGGGTACCCCTGCCCGTTCGCGAGAAAAATGAAGGAGATCATCGAGGAGGATCTGGAAGGCACCGTGAGGCTGCTGGACTGGACGCACTGAGACGCCGGACCGTGTCATCCGGATCGAAATCAGGACTGAGAGCAGATGAACATTCAAATTCATAAGATCACATTTTACTGGGTCAACGCCTTCATCATCCGCACCGACGCATGTACGGTCCTCTGGGACACCGGCTGGCTTCCGGAGGGCGAGACATTGCCCGCGTTTCTGGAGGCGAACGGATTCCCGTCAGACGGGCAGCTCCGGCTGCCGGGCGGGAGCGCGCCGCTGAAGATCGACTATATAGTGCTCTCGCACGCGCACTACGACCACTGTTCGCTCGCGGAGGACTGGCGCGCACTCTGCGGAGCGCCCGGGGCAAAGATCATTGCGCACGAAAGAGGGTTCGACTACCTGACCACCGGCCGGAAAGCGGATCCGTTCGTTTTTAATCATATGGCGCAGGCGGATGCCTCGTTCATGGCGTTTATCCGCGACAATGCCCCGAACCCGATGCCTGCGTGCCGCCCCGACATCCTCGTCGGCGATGACGGCCTCGATATGCACGCGATGGGTTTCCCGGGGAGGCTGGTCTATACGCCCGGGCACACCGCCGACGCGATGACGCTGGTGACAGACGACGGCAGCGTCTTCAGCGGGGACACGATCTCGGAGATGCATCTGTTGGGAAATCTGCAGGAAAAATTCGCCCCGGGCATCTTCGGGGCGAACTGGATGAATATCGGTGACGATGTGATCCGGGAGAGCTGCCGGAGGATCCTGGAGCTGGGGGACCGCTTTTATCTGGGTCACGGCGAGCCGCGTACGCGGGAGGAGCTGGGGGAGCTCATGTTTTGGAATTGATTCCAGGCGAACTATTTGTTTGATTGTGCTGATCCGGACCCGCGGAGAAACATCGAAGCGCGACCATGCTGGACGCGCGCACAGACCGCGGGAAAGTCCCGGGAGAGATCTTTGTATCCGCGCAAAGATCTCGGCGAAACGGAAAGGAGAATTCCATCGGGAGTTCTCCTTGACTTTGAGCCGTGCCCCGGACGACCGCGGGCTGTGCCGCAGTTCCGGCGGGAGCGCTGAGCGTTTCGCTGCGGGTCCGGATCAGTACTTCCCGTACTTCTCGACCGCCTCTCTCCACGCGTGCATATTCTCCGGCGGCACCTTGTCCAGCGCCACGGTATTGGCGGAAAAATAACCGCCGCCGGGCATCATGATATCCAGCGTGCGCTTCACTTCTTCCTCGACGTCCTCCGGCTTTCCGAACATCAGCGTTCCGGTCTTCATGCCGCCGCCGATGCAGGCGATCCCGCCGAGCTTTTCCTTCGCCAGCTTCAGGTTCACGTCCTCGAAAACATAGATCACTTTGCCGGGCTCGATATCGCGGATGTAATCGAGCCGGCTCGTGTACCCGCCCTCGCAGAAGACGATCGGCGTCAGGTCCGCGGCGATCGCGGCCTCCAGGCAGCGCTTCAGGACGGGCCAGTAGTGATCGCGGTATTTGTCCGGAGACATGAACATCTCCGCGCCGCAGTGCAGCGGGACGAAGATGTACTTCTGGTGCGACATCTTCGCGGTGGCGATCGCGGCCGGAATGGTCATATCGCCCCAGAGCGCGCAGGCCCGGTCGACGTCCTCGGGCTGGATCACGATATCCAGGCACAGCTCGAGCAGCCCGCGGACGTGGTCCGCGAAATCGTCAAACGGCGTGATCATGCTCGCGCTGCCGAAGGTCGGATATCCGGCATTGCGGACGACCTCGTCCACCGCCGCGGCCTTGCCCAGATACTCCATGATCTCGCTTCCGGCCCGGATCAGGTTCCGAAGCGCCTCCTGTACCGGCGGCAGCCCGAACGGTGTGTAGGCGAGCACGCATTGGTTCACCATCCCGTAGGGGTTCAGCATCGCGAGCCCCTCGAGCCCCTTCATCTTCTGCGGGACGATCTTCGTCATGAGGTACAGCGTGGGATCCTTGAAGAATTCCTCATACAGGTCTTCGTCCAGGAAGCTGCCGTCGATGTACTGGTACGAGGTATTGTCCGGCAGATTCCAGTACGGTCCGGGCCAGCGGCTGTACTTATAACCCAGCGTCTCCATCGGCGGGATCGGGAAATGTGACGGCGTCCAGACCAGATCCGGATCGTAGTCCTTCAGATAGCGCTCCATCACCGGGATCATGCAGGTCGGATCCGTCATCCATTCCCGGACCGTGGTGAGACCCGGGTAGTGGGTCGCGTAAAGGTTATTCGTCGAAGGCACGAAAGGCACCCGGTCCGGCTCCCGCAATGCCAGCACCGTGTCCAGCCGTTCCGTGCGCTGTGCGAACTGCGCCGCCTCGGGCGTCACGGCCGGTGCTTCGCCGGCGTTCCTTTCAGTCATAGTTTCCCCCTTTCCTGATATTACCCTTTCCGAAAAACCCCGCCGAAAACGGAAGCGTTTCGGCGGGGTTCGTCAGCTGATACAGATTTTAAAGCGGCGCCTCCGGATTACACCGGATCAGCAGCTTCGCGGCGCTCGCCTTCGCGAAGTCCGCGAACGCCTGCGGCGCGTCGTCGATGTCGTAGGTCGGACCGATCAGTCCGTCCATGTCGAGGCAGTCGAGCAGGTCGACGCTCTTCGGGAACAGCGCCGGGTTCGTGAACACGAACTGCAGGCGCGCCTCCTTCATGTAGAGCTCGTAGAGATTGATCGGGAGCTCGTAATCCATGGGATAGACCGCGAAATACACGATCGTGCCGGCCTTTCCGATCATGTCGGGGCACAGCGGGGCGGCCGACTTCGCGCCGCTCATCTCGAAGACGACGTCGAAACCGATTCCGTCGGTGATCTCCATGCACTTCTCGACGACGTTCTCGGTCATCGGGTCGATGACATGCTGCGCGCCGAGCCTCTTCGCCAGCTCGCGGCGCTCGGGCGAAGGCTCGATGACCGTGATGCGGGTGCCGCCGCGGTACTTCACGAGGTTCAGCATGATCAGGCCGATGGAGCCCGCGCCGGACAGGCAGACCGTGCTTCCCATCTTAAAGTCGGCGAGCTCGATGCCGCGCGACGCGGTCGAGATCGGCTCGACCAGAGCGGCCTTCTTAAAGTCCACGTGATCCGGGATCTTTACGAGCTGGTTCGAGTAGTAGGTGCGGTACTCGGCCATCGCGTCCATGGGTTTCTTTTCGGGCTCGAAGCCGGCATTGTCACAATGCATCGGCAGCCCGCGCTTGCAGTGTTCGCACTCGCCGCAGCCGGGGCTGGGGATGGCGGCCACGCGGTCGCCGACCTTCAGCGTGGTCTTCTTCGCGGCCTCTTCGCCGATCTCCACGACGGTGCCGGAGACCTCATGGCCCATGATCATGGGCGGCTGCAGGCCGTACAGTCCGTGCATGACGACGTGGACGTCCGTGGCGCAGAGCGCGCAGTACTCGACTTTGATCTTGACCTCATCGGGCAATGTTTCGGGCTCGGGAATCTCGCGGACCTCGACTTCGCCGGGTGCGGAATAGAAAACAGCTTTCATACGGGGACTCCTTTCATAAATGGTCTGACCATATTTTACACCTAAATGGCGCATCTGTATTGTGATTTCAAGTTGTTAATTTTTTTGCGAACGTATAGAATTATAAAGGAAGAAATATGCGGTGCGACGCCGCGGAAGCGAAAGCGCGCCGCTTTCTTTCCCGCACGCGCGGGAGCGCATGAAATTGTTTTATTTCCACACTGCAAGATCGCATCACAAACACTGTTAGGAGGTAACTGTTATATGAAATGTATTTCCGTCGTTAAGGTCGGCAGTCTCAGAGACCCGAACCCGGAGACCAGAGGACAGGTCGACGTTCTGGATATCCCCGAGCAGGAGCTCGGACCCGAAGACGTCCGCATTAAGGTCGCGTACTGCGCGATCTGCGGCTCCGATCCGCACCTGGTCGAGAACATCTTCGGCTGGGAGCCTCCTTTCGGCATGGGTCATGAACTCTCGGGCGTGATTGTCGAGGTCGGCGAGAAAGCTACGAAGAAGGGCCTGAAGGTCGGCGACCGCGTGGCAGGAAACTTCCTGCATTTCTGCGGAACCTGCTACTACTGCCAGAACGGCCAGCAGCAGTTCTGCACGCACGCCGACGAGTCGAATAACCCCGGCATGGCCGAGACCGTGGTCTGGCATGAATCCCAGGTCTATAAGCTGCCCGATGACGTCAGCCTGAAGACCGGCTGCCTGCTGGAGCCCGTCTCCGTCGCGACCCGCATCAGCGACAAGGTCGACCTGAAGCTGGGCCAGCGCGTAGCCATCTGCGGCGGCGGCCCCATCGGACTTCTGGCCCTGCAGGCCATGCATATGGGCGGCGCTTCCCAGCTCACGCTGATCGAGCCGATCGCCGAGCGCCGCGAGCTCGCGAAGAAGTACGGCGCGACCGACGTCATCGACCCGATCGCCGAGGACACCGTGACCGCGGGTCTGGAGCTGACGAACGGCATGGGCTATGACGTCGTGATCGACTGCTCCGGCAGCCCCCGCGCGGCGTATCCGCTGCCTCAGCTCTGCTCGCGCGGCGGTAAGCTCATCTACGCGGCCATGTACCCGAATGACTGGGAGATGCCCCTGAACCTGTACAAGTACTGCTATTACAATGAGCTGACCATCACCGGTCTGTACGTATCGCCGTACGCGTTCCCGAGAGCGGCGCAGATCATGAAGCACTTCGATCTGGAGGCGTTCACGCAGAAGGTGTTCGACATCGACGACGCGAAGGCCGCGTTCGAGTGCCAGATCTCCGGAAAGTACCCGAAGGTCCTGATTCGCTGCAATGAATTCCCCGGCGAGTGACGATCTCCGGCGGGAACATTGCCCGGACCGACATATCCGACAGCATTCAGAAAAGGAGAAGTAACTTATGAAAGTCAAGCCTTATGATATGGCTACCGTGCATGAGCTGGAAGAAGCGGCCTATAACGTAAGAAAGACGCTTCTGACGCTCGTGTACAACATCGGCATGGGCCACCTCGGCGGAGAGCTCTCCATGGTCGAAGTGGCGACGGCCTGGTATTACAGATACCTGAACTTCGACGTGAAGGATCCCCATAAAGAGGGCCGCGACCGTTTCGTCCTTTCGAAGGGCCACTGCTCGGAGACGCTGTATTCCATCTTTTCGTGCCTGGGCGCGTATGATCTGGACTACATGATCAATAACTTCGAGTGCCTCGAAGGCTCGAAGTTCGGTATGCACACGAACCGCAAGTACTGCCCTCAGATCGAGGTCTCCGCGGGCTCCCTGGGCCACGGGCTTCCGATCGCGGTCGGCATGGCGCTCGCGGGCCGGAAGCAGAAGGCCGCGAACCGCGTGGTCGTCCTGACCGGCGACGGCGAGCTCGACGAAGGTTCGAACTGGGAGGCCATTAACACCGCGGGCCACTACCAGCTGGGCAACCTCGTCCTGTGCGTGGATAAGAACGACCTGCAGATGACCGGCACGACCGCCGACGTCATGAACATCAACCCGCTGGATAAGCGCCTCGAGGCGTTCGGCTGGGATGTCCGCTGGATCGACGACGGAAACGACATGGAGCAGGTGCTGAAGACTCTGGATGCGCTCCCCGAGGCCGACAGCCAGATCCGCAGAAAGCCCATCGCCATCATTGCCCACACCGTAAAGGGCAAGGACGTCGACTTCATGGAAGGCGAAGTCAAGTGGCACGGCGGCGGTATCGCCGAGGACAAGTTCAATCAGGCGATCGCCTCGATCGAGAAGAACTGGGAAGAGAGGAAGAGCAAATGGCAGTAAAGACCACATTCGATTTTGACCAGATGCTTTCGAACGCCAGAGAGGCCTTCGGTGAAGAGCTTTACAACATGGCGAAAGACGGTCTGGATTTCGTGTTTACCTATTCGGATAACGTAGCGCCTTCGTCCTCGGCCGGCAAGGTCATTAAGGAATTCCCGGAGCGCTGCTTCAACTTCGGTATCGCCGAGCCCGGCCAGGTCGGCGCGAGCTGCGGCATGGCTCTCGCGGGCGAGGTCGTCTACGCGCAGGTCATGGGTCCGTTCCTGTCCCTGCGTTCCGCGGACCAGATCCACACGGATATCGCGTACAATGATGTGAACGTCCGTCTCATCGGCACCCATGCGGGCGTGACCGCGGGCGGCGGTCCCACGCATAACTGCATCGCGGACCTCGCGCTGTATCACGCGATCCCGAACCTGACCGTGGTGGTCCCCGCCGACGCGAGACAGTGCCAGAGAGCGGTCCGCGCGTCGCACTCGTTCCAGGGCCCGATGGTCATCCGCATCGACCGCGCCGGCATGCCCGCCGTATACGCGGACGACGATTATGAGTTCGAGTTCGGCAAGGCCATCGAGACGAAGCCCGGCAGCGACGTCACCCTGATCGCGACGGGTTCCCCGACTTACTGGGCGCTGATGGGCGCGAAGAAGCTCGAGGAAGAGTACGGCATCAGCGTGCGTGTGGTCGACATGCACACGATCAAGCCCATCGATAAGGACATGATCGTGAAGGCCGCGAAGGAGACCGGGAACATCATCACCGTCGAGGAGCACTCGATCAACGGCGGTCTGGGTTCGCAGGTGGCCGAGGTCCTGCTCGAGGCGGGCTGCGGCAACGTCGGCTTTAAGCGCGTGGGCCTGCCGGACGAGTTCGCCGTGCTGGGCGAGACCGACGCGATCTATCACTACTACGGAATGGATCCCGAAGGCATCGCGAAGACGACGGCGCAGGTGCTGGGACTCGCGAAGTAACCTGTTTTCATGCCGGGTCAGGCACAGAGCCTGACTTACCGGATTCCAGTGCGGAGGCGCCCCCGGCGGGGCGCCTCTTTTGATGAAAGAAGAAAGGGACGGAGGCCGGCCCGGGCAGGTTGTTCTTGAAACTTCGGGGTATTGCGCGGATAATCAATGCCATGGGAAAGACTTATTCCGGCCTGGACCGCCTGCCGCGCGGTCAGGCCTCCGAAAAACTGACACACGGCTGCCTCGTGCTGGAAGGCGGCGCGTTCCGGGGACTCTACACGCAGGGCTTTTTGGACGCGATGATGGTGAATGATCTGAACCTGGACTGCGTGATCGGCGTCTCGGCCGGGGCGCTCAGCGGCGTGAGCTATGTGTCCGGGCAGATCGGGCGGTCGGGCCGGATCAATCTCGGTTACCGGCACGACAGCCGCTACGTGGGTCTGCGGGCGTTCCTGCACAGCCGCAGTCTGCTGGACATCAGCTTTCTGACGGAGGACCGCGGGATCCTGGAGCCCATGGACGGTGAGCGGTTCGACCGGCCGGAGCAGCGTTTTATCGCGGTCGCGACGAACTGCCTGACCGGGGAGCCGGCGTATTTCGAGAAGGGGATCTGCAGCGATATCATGCTCGGGGTCCGCGCCTCCGCGACGATGCCTTACATCTCTCCGCCGGTCAGGATCGACGGCGTTCCGCATCTGGACGGCGGCTGTTCCTGCGCGATTCCTTTCCGGTGGGCGCTGGAGCAGGGGTATGAGAAGATCCTTGTGATAAAAACGCGCGACCTGACGTTCCGGAAAGAGACGAAGACTTCCTCCGCGGCGCTGCGGTTCTATCGGAAATGGCCGGCGTTCGCGCGGAATCTGTCCGTGAGCACCCTGCGCTATAACGAGGAGTGCTCCGAGATCGAGCGGCTGCACGCGGAAGGGCGGCTGTTCCGGATCGCTCCGTCGCGGCCGGTCGAAGTGGCGCGGGTCGAGAAAGATGTGGAGAAACTGGGTGCGCTGTACTGGCACGGGTATCAGGACTGCCTGGACCTGCAGGATGAGATGCGCTCGTATCTGGGCGCGGGGGACGAGACATGAAACTGGTCGGCAGGACCGTGACCGCCCGCTGCGGAGGGCGGTCCATGGAGATGATCATCCTGAAACCCGAGCGGCAGGACGGGCCCCTTCCCGGGATCCTCTGGATCCACGGCGGAGGCTACCGGCTGGGGATGGCCGGAATGGTGCATGCCTCGTGCGCGAAACTGCTCGCGAAGAAGTTCGGGGCGGTCGTGATCGCGCCGGAATACCGGCTGGCCGGAGGATCCGGCGGGGCGCCGTACCCCGCGGCACTGCGGGACTGCCATGCCGCGCTGCGGTTTCTGTACGCGAACGCGGAGAAACTCGGAATCCTGCCGGACCGGATCATCGTGGGAGGGGAGAGCGCGGGGGGCGGCCTGGCCGCGGCGCTCTGCCTGTATGAGCGGGATCGCGGAGGGATTCCGGTCGCTTACCAGCTTCCGCTGTATCCGATGCTCGACTGCGAGGACACGGACAGTTCGCGGGATAATCACGGCCGCGTCTGGAACACGAAGCGGAATCACTGGGGCTGGCAGGGCTACCTCGGCGGGCTGTACGGCACGGACCGTGTGCCGAAGTACGCGTCGCCCGCGCGGGAGACGGATCTGACCGGGATGCCGCCGGCCTACACTTTCGTGAGCGCGGGAGAACCGTTCCGGGACGAGACATTGACCTATATCCGAAGGCTGCGGGAGGCCGGGACGGACGCGTTCGCGGACGTGTATCCGGGCAATGTCCATGCCTTTGACATGCTGCTCCCCTGGACGAAGAACGCCCGGGCCGCGAAAAGCAGGCTGTGCGAGGTGTACGCATCGGTCCTGCGCGCCTGGGAGAGGGAAGATGCCGTGGAGGCGGCAGACACAGCAGAAGCGGAAACGAAGGCAGCGAACGCGGCTGCCGGGGAATAGATGCTGAGAGATCATGACCTGAAAAACATCACCGGGCCGCTGCTCGGCTGGTTCGCCGGGCACGCGCGCGTGCTGCCCTGGCGCGAGGATCCGTCGCCCTACCGGGTGTGGATCTCGGAGATCATGCTGCAGCAGACGCGGGTCGAAGCGGTGAAGCCGTACTTCGAGAGGTTCGTCGGGGCATTGCCCGACGTGCGGGCGCTCGCGGAGTGCCCGGAGGACGGCCTGCTGAAGCTCTGGGAGGGACTCGGCTATTATAACCGCGCGCGGAACCTGCAGGCTGCGGCGCGGCAGATCATGGAAGAGTACGGCGGGGTGATGCCGGCAGATTTCGATGCGCTGCTCGCGCTCCCGGGCATCGGCCGCTACACGGCCGGGGCGGTCTCCTCGATCGCGTTCGGACGGCCCGCGCCCGCGGTCGACGGCAATGTCCTCCGCGTCCTCACCAGACTCACCGAGGACGACACCGACATCATGAAGCAGGCGTTCCGCCGGGAGGCGGAAGAAGCGCTGGCCGGGGTGCTGTGCGGGCTGGAAGCCTGCGGCGCCTTCAACCAGGCCCTGATGGAGCTCGGCGCGCTGGTCTGTGTCCCGAACGGAGACCCGCACTGCGCAGAGTGCCCGCTCGCGGACCTGTGCGCAGCGCACGCGGCCGGGCGCGAGACGGAGTTTCCGGTGAAAGCGAAGGCGAAAGCCCGCCGGATCGAACAGAAGACCGTGCTCGTGATTCGCGACGGAGAACGGTTCGCGCTCACGAAGCGTCCCGCGAAAGGCCTGCTCGCCGGAATGTACGAATTCCCCTGCGCGGCCGGGCGGCTGGGAGAGGAAGAGGCGCTGAAACAGGCCGAAGCGCTCGGATTCACGCCGCTGCGGATCCGCCCTCTGCCGGAGGCGAAACATATCTTTTCCCATGTGGAGTGGCACATGACCGGATGGGTGATCCGGGTGGCCGCGGCCGACGGTTCCGATGGACAGCCCGGCGGCGCCGCGGATGATATACGTTCCGACGGCGCGATCTTCCTTGCCACCCGCGAGGAGACCGAGCGGGACTTTCCGGTTCCGGCGGCCTACGCGGCCTACATGCGGGAACTTCAGGTGAAAGTGGGCCCCGGAGAAGGATAACAGTTTATCTTGAACTGCGCTTCCCGTGCATTGTATGATGACCTTACGAAACATGAGTAATACGTTTCATATCATGAGTGGAAAGACATGCTGAAGAGCGAATTAGTGGATTATATCGTCGACTCGATCACCGATGACGAGTGGCGGGATCTGGATGAGGGCACCCTGCCGATCACGATCACCAGAGTGAACCGCAGGCTCCTTCTGTCGCTGTGGGACGAATACGGGGATTTTGAGGGAGAAGTGGACGATGCCGCGGTGGCGGAGCTGGAGGACGTCGCCGAAGAGTTTCTGATCCGGGAGTGGCCGCAGGAGCCGGAGGCACACCGTTTCGTGGTGCTGACCTGCCTGGCCCGCGCTTTTCTCTACGGGCGCCCGCTGCACCCGCCGGAACTGGTGCGCTATCACCGGAAGATCACGGACGGGAAGATCCGGTATTTCTGCCCGGAGCGGGATCCTGAAAACGAAAGACTCTGCAGATACTGCTGCGCCGAACCCATGGACGAGATAGCCGCGAACTGGCAGGCGCAGATCGACGCGGCTGCGCGGGACGAGGGTGAGACCACCGCGCGGATCCTGCGGGAGGCATTCCATGCCGGGATCATGAACGCCGGCATCGTGAAGAAAGAGGATCTCGTCTTTTATGAGGACGTGAGATCTCACTGCAGCAGGGAGTGCCGTTTTTACGGACTCACCTGGGCCTGCCCGCCGCATGTCGGACCGCTGGACGAGTGCCGCGAACGGGTCTCGCGTTATGATAAGATGCTTCTGCTCTCCACGCCGTTCGTGCTGGCAGACATGAGTGATTTTAAGGAGATCGACTATACCGCGAGTGATTTCCAGAGGATCATGCGTGACATGTGCCGCCGCATCAAGCCGATCGTGGATGATTTCTTCCTTCTGAGGAACGAGACTTGCTTCCTCTGTAAGAAATGCACCTGCCCGGACGCCCCGTGCCGGTATCCCGGGGACGTCTGGCCTCCGCTGGAAAGCTTCGGGTTCCGCGTGGCGGAGCTGGCGGAGCTGGCCGGCATTCCGTCTATGAACGGGCCGTCCACGACGACGTATTTCGGAGCGGTGTTTTACAATGAATAACAGAGGACGGCGGTCGTTCGGACCGCCGTCCCTTTTATCGGTGCTTTTGTGAAAAGAAGGGAATGAAGCTTCCTACAGCCCCATATCCTCGTCGATCAGCACGACCACGCCCTCCATCGCCATCATCGGATGGAGATAGACCACGAGGGCGTTGCAGATGCGGTCCGGGTGCGAGCAGTCGCAGCAGTGCCCCGCCGCTACGCACGGAGTCGTGAATCCGTGGCGCTTCGCGTTCGCCGGCGCCGCGATATTCCGCGCCCGCCATACCGCGCGCTCGAGCGTCGGTTCGATCTTATTCCGCCCCGCGACGAAATACACCTTCTGATGTCCGTGGATCGACTGCGCCACACGGTTTCCGTGGCCGTCGATGTTCACCATCTCGCCGGTCTCCGCGAGGGCATTGACCGAAGTCAGGAAGACCTCGGCGTTCCAGCACGCGTCCGCGATCGCGTCGAACTCCGGGTGGTCCTTCCCCTGCTGCGGGTCGAGGACCTTCGGGTTATGCGCGAGCAGGCGCTCATAGAGCCCCATCGCCCCGAGCGTCATCGAGTCGCCCAGCCCCACGAACTTCCCGTCGATCTCCGCGTCCAGGAAATCCGCGGCCTGCGCGGCCGTGTCGAACACATGCACTTCAAATCCGTTCCGCCGGATGGCTTCGGCGGTGCGCTCCAAAACCTCGTTCATTGACACTCCTCCTGTTTTCACATCCGGATATTCAGTCCTGCGGCTTCAGTATAGCGCGGGAGCGGCGTCCGGGGCAATGACTGCGGGCCGCAGAGTGAAGAAACCGCAGCGCCGCAGAAATGTAAACCTTAAATAAACGCAAGGTTGACAAACCTCCCCGAAAGAGTATACTTTCCATCAGGATGTTTTTCGGATCCTGTAAGACAGAGGGGGGAAGCACCTATGGAAAGGCAGGAAATATCGCAGAGGTTTCGCAGCATTGACATGGCATACATCGCGATCGGAACGGCGACCCTTACAGTCTGCTCCTGGATCACGATTCCGTCCGTCGTGCCGTTTACTCTCCAGACTTTTGCGGTGATTCTGATCCTGGGCATGCTCGGCGGACGCCGGGGCACGTTCTCGATCCTTCTTTACATCTTGTTGGGATTGATCGGAGTTCCGGTCTTTTCCGGCTTCAGGGGAGGCCCGGCGGCACTTTTCGGCACCACAGGCGGTTACATCTTAGGGTTCGTACTGACGGGCCTTCTCTGGAGCATAACGGAAAAGGCCGTGCGCCGCGCAGCGGATCCGGAAACGCGGATGCCTCTTCCGCTGCGGCTCCTCGCGGCGATCCTGGGCATGGCGGTCTGCTATTTCTTCGGGACAGCTTGGTTTATGATTTTGTATACGCGAAACACCGGCGCGATCTCGCTCGGGACGGCGCTGGCCTGGTGCGTGATTCCGTTTATTATTCCGGATCTGATAAAACTGGTGCTGGCCGTGGCTCTGTCGGGGAAACTGCGGAAGCTGGCTAAGATCCGCGACTGATCAGACCCTCACGCTCACCTCGCCGCTCGAGAGGTATTCGCGGGTGTCGTCCGGATATTCGACCAGCAGATGTGCCTCGCGGTCAATGTCGAGCGCCCTCGCGTGTGCGCGGTCCGGGCCGCCCATGGCGCCGGGACCTGCGCTGCCGGAAGGGCTGCCGCCCGCGGCCGCCCGCGGCCGGTGATCCGCCCCGAGGATCGTGATCTCACGCCCGAGCACGAAGCACTTCTTCTTATAATCTTCCAGATAATCGCTGTCGGGGAACTCCCGATAGTACTGCATGAAGCGGATCAGTACCTCCGAGACCACGCGGTTCCGGAGGTTTTCGCGTCTCTGCCCGGCCGGGAAGACCGCCCCGGCAATGTCCGCGATCTCCGCGGGGAAGCCGCCGTCGGGTTCGTAGAGATTGATCCCGATGCCGACGATCACATACTCGAGCGCGAACTCCTCGACCCGGATCTGGCTCTCGGTCAGGATGCCGGTGATCTTTTTTCCGCGCATGCAGACGTCATTGATCCATTTGATCAGGGCGGGAGCGGGAGTCTCCGCCGGAGCGCCGGTCAGGCGCGCGTCCTCATCGGCGATCCGCGCCAGAACGTCGTCGAGCGCCAGCGCCTCCGCGGTCGCGGCCAGCGTCGTCAGCCGTGCGGCATCCTGCGGGGCGACGTCTGGGTGCAGCAGCAGGCTGAAATAGACGCCGGTGTCCTTCGGGGAGAAGAACGACCGCCCCTGGCGCCCGCGGCCCCCGGTCTGCTCACGGCAGATCACGCAGAGGTCGCGGCGTTCGCCCGCCGAGGCGCGGCGCTTCAGTTCGTTATTCGTCGAGTCGACCGTGTCCATGACCGCGACTTCGAGCGGGACGCCGGCCGCCTCGAGCCGCTGCCGGATATAGCTCTCGCTGAGCACGTCCGCCGAGCGCCGCAGCGTGTAGCCGAGGCGGTTCACGCCGTCGATCTCATGCCCCTCCGCCTGCAGCGCGCGGATGGCCTTCCAGACCGCTGCGCGGGTGCAGCCGATCTCCCCGGCGAGCTTTTCGCCGGAGACCGGGTCGCCCTTCGCGCTTTCGAGGGCCAGGAGGACTTGTTCTTTTACGGTCATATCAGATCCCGTTCATGACGCAGTCGGGACGCTCGCCCGCCGCGATGCGCTTCGTGTTCTCCCAGATGTGACGGTAGCCGCGCTGGAAGAATTCGATCGTGATACCGCCCACATGGGACGAATAGATGACCCGCGCCGGGCAATCCTCCGGCAGCGCCACCAGCGGATGATCCGCGGGCGTCGGTTCAGGCGCGATCGTGTCGAAGGCGGCTCCGGCGATCCGGCCGGAGATGAGGGCGTCGCGCAGGGCGGCATTGTCCACGAGGTCGCCGCGCGCGGTGTTCACGAGATAAGCGGTCGGCTTCATCTTCGCGATGAAGTCCGCGTCGACCAGGCCTGCGGTCTCGGGCGTGACCGAGAGGTGCAGGCTGATGATGTCGCACTTCGCGCAGAGCTCGTCGAGGGGGAGATACTCGACGCCGTACTCGGCCTCGGCCGCCTCGCGGCGCGTGCGGTTCCAGTAATAGACCTTCGAACCGAACGCGGAAAGCAGCTTCGCGGTCGCCTTCGCGATGTCGCCGAAGCCCACGAGACCCACGGTCATGCCGGAGAGCTCGTGGATGCCGTCGCGCATCTTCGATTCCTTAAAGCGGATCTGCTCGCCCGCCTGCGTCGCGTGATGGCCGGCGATCGAGTCGCGCAGCAGCTCCAGCATCAGCAGGACAGTCTGCTCGGCGACGGAGGGGGCATTGCCCCCCTTATTATTACAGACGAACACGCCGGCGTCCGCGGCGGCCTTACAGTCGATCTTATCGAAGGCTACGCCCTCGGAGTGGATCATCTTCAGCGCGGGGAGCGCCGCGATCAGCTCCGCGTCGACCGGCGAGATCGCGTCCGCGAAGATGACCTCCGCGTCCGGGCAGGCCGCGATCAGGTCCGCGTTCGAGCTGCCGCGCGGGCAGAACGTGCAGGTGAAAGCGTCCTCGTCCCAGGCGGGACCGAAGCCGCGGTAGCGTTTTTCGTCTCCGATGACTAAGATCTTCATGGCA
>JAFWDI010000035.1 GCA_017513125.1 Lachnospiraceae bacterium
CGATCAGCACCAGTTTCTGTCCCTGGAAGCACTCGTCCAGGAGCTTTTTGATCAGGGTCGTCTTTCCGGCTCCGAGGAAACCGGAAATAATATCGATCTTCGTCATGATAACAGATACCTTCTTCTCACATTCTCATTTCGGCACGGCCGGACCGCGCCTTCTCATACGGAGTAAATCATAGCACAAAAAAGGCAGGTGCGCGACACCTGCCTGTGTTCTTTCATTACCCGGTTCCGACTGCTGCCGCAAGACTGAATACCGTGTCGTTCATCTGTGTTTTTCCGTTTCGATCTCTATCAGCCTCATCTCGAAATCCTGTCTGTCTTTTTGCCTGATCGTCTGTAAGATCAATCCGGCGAAAAACGCGAGAATGGCAGCGATCACCACAAAGCCGCACACGATCAGGGTCGGGAACCGGGCCACCAGGCCCGTCCGCACGTAATCAGCCGCAACCGGGAGGAAGAAGATCGCCGCAATGATCAACAGGGCCAATGCGATCAGAGAGAAAAACTGAAACGGCTTATAGTTCCTGTACAGCCTCGCGATGGTTCTCAAAACGCGCGCTCCGTCGGAATAGGTGTTCAGTTTTGATTCGCTCCCTTCAGGGCGGTCACGGTAATCGATCACCACACTGTCCAGAAACATATTTTTATCAATTGCATGAATACTCATCTCCGTCTCGATCTCAAAACCGGTGGACAGTACCGGAAAGCTCTTCACGAATTGATAGGAAAATGCCCTGTAACCGGTCATGATGTCCTTGATCTCGGATCTGAACAGGCGGTTGATCGCGCTTCGCACGAGTGAGTTGCCGAAGTTGTGGAAAGGCCGCTTGTTTTCCGAAAAGTATGTCGACGACAATCTGTCGCCCACCACCATATCCACCTGCTTCTCCAGCACTTTATCGCACATTTCTCTCGCAAATTCGGCGGGGTAAGTGTCGTCGCCGTCCGTTATCAGATAACAGTCCGCATCGATCTCCCTGAACATGCGCCGGATCACATTTCCCTTTCCCTGACGGTATTCATGGCGTACGACCGCTCCCGCGTTCCGGGCAATGTCTGCCGTTCCGTCCGCAGAGTTATTGTCATAAACATAGATCACCGCTTCAGGCAGTGCTTTACGGAAGTCCCGCACCACCTTTTCGATCGTTTTCGCCTCGTTATAACACGGAACAAGTACTGCGATCCTATCCACGGCAGGCCTCCTTTCTCCGAAACTCAGGGATCAGGTCTTTCAACAGGGAAAGCCCCAACACATATACCAGGACCAGAATGCCCGGAAGCGCACAGGTATAGGCAACGACTGCGCCTTCGCCGACAAAAGAGGAAAACCAGGATACCGCGAACGCATACATAGTCCCGATGCCCATAAGGAAAAAAACTCCGAGAAACAGGAATAACCGTTCGCCCCGGATCCATGTTCTGCGGCTGACCGAAACGACGATAGCCGCGAACCAGGCCGCGACGCTGCAGAGCATAAACAATACATTGACCACCCGGTACGCGGCCATGTCGGCACGGGCGAATCTGCTTCCCCAGGCATGATCCGAAGCGGTCTTCTCCGCCGAGAGAATGCTCCCTTCACCTGACAATGCAGCCGCCAGTATCCATACTTCCTGTTCGCCCGGGCTCAGATCGGAGACTTCCGTGACATTTTCCCTGTCTGCCGAGTAACCATACTGTATGAGCGCAGCACGGTAAGCGACATCGACCCAGTGTCTCAGCGCCAGAATCTCTTCTCTCGTTTTTCCGCCTGACGATGCTACCAGCTGAAATCTGTCATCCTCCTGCAGCCTGCCGTCTTCAAACGCCGCGTCCAGCTCCGCATTTATCTGTGCAAACAGCTCCTGGACCTGGGCTTCGCTCTGCCAGACTCCGCTTTCCCCCAGCGCCCAGTTCAGGACCCAGCCGAGAAAGTCTCCAGGAATGGGCGAGATTCGTATATCATTATTCAACGCCGGGAAGTGATACATCAGATCCAAAAGCAGGGGATAAGACCGAAGCGTCGGTGAACACGCCACTGCCTGATCGATCGCGTCCGTCGGCGCCCAGACACAGTCGGTCCGATCTTCCGAAGCAATGCGGTAGACCCGGTTCATAAACCCCGCCGTTTCGCCTTCCGTCCGCGTATTCGTTTCAAAAACGCCGAAATAATGAGCGTTCACCGCTTTATAACACAGCGTCCCGCCCAGGAAGATCAAAAGCGGCAATATGCAGATAACTGCTCTTTTTATAAAACTGCCGGCATGGGATTCGCTGCTTTTCTTTCGCAGAGCGCATATGATCCTGACCGTTATGATGATCAGCTGCACCAGCATTGCCAGCGCCATGCATGCCGCGATCCAGATACCGTCTTCTTTGATATAGATCGTATAGGTGCCGATCAGCCCGATAAAAACGCTGCGAATGATCCAGGAGCCGGCGGTTCCTTCCTCCCGGACCAGATCGATCATCTGTATCAGCAGCAGCGAAAACAGCAGGATGACCAGCGGCGGCAGGATCCCGTGGCGATACAGCCTGGTCGTGATCGTTGAAAAACCTACCGGGAGAAACAGAACATACAGGTAAAACAGGAACGCGATCTTTTTCGGCCATCGCAGAGCCCTGGCAAAGGCGTAAACGGACAGACCGGCAGCTCCATACAGCAGAACGATACCCGCAGAGTACGAAATGCCCATATGGTATATGAATTTTAAAAACAGCGGGAATGAAATATATTTCAGAAGCGAGGTCCTGTTCGGAAACAGCCAGTGACCGGGGAGCGCATAACTGACCATCAGGAAATCATCGTCAGGCGCATAATTCATATGTGCTCCGAGAAGCTTTTGAAGCCAGACGCGCAGCAGGAAAAAGAATATCATAGCCGCGATCATCACAAAGATTCTTTTTTTCGTGTCCCATCGATCCATGAAGCAATCAGTCCTTAATCCAGCCGTATACATATCTTTTCAAAGTATATCTGCGCTTTAAGCAAATAATAGCACAAAACGAGGCAGGTGTGCGCGCCTGCCCCGTCCGATCAAAATGCTCCTGTCGCCTCTGCCGTCACTGCGGCGCCATCATGTTCGCCACGGCAACGATATCGAACCCGTCCAGACTCGGCGCGACGGTCGACAGCGCATACGAAGTCCCGATCTCCTCAATATACCAGGTCAGCAGATCCGCGGTCTCGTCTTCCCCGATGTAACGGTACGCCGAACCGGGAATGCTTCCCCAGACGTTCACGCCGTCCTGCGCGGTCCAGTCATAGTACATGCCGGAGATGTCATCGGTCGCCGCGGCCCCGCGCTGCTCGCGCATATTGAACGAAAGGCCGTCCAGGTCGAACTGCACTTCCGCGAGAGGCTCCTGCCCCTCCGCTTCCATCAGGCGGTAAACGACGTTCTCCGCACCCTCGGGAACCGCGAAGTTTATATACTGTGCGGCTTCTTCCGCCGTCAGTTCTGTCCAGGGATTCTGCATGCCGGTACCTCCGTTCGGCTCGTCCTCACGGACAAAAACATACTCCGTCACATTCATATCGGAATCATGCTCCGACCAGGCGAGCGTACCGTCGCCCCAGACAAACAGCGTGCCGGAGCCGTCCGTATACTGCACTTCCTCCACAGGAGGCTCGTCCTCCGTGAAAGTGGTGATGCTGCGGAAGCCGTTCTCATAGTACAGCGCTCCGTCCGGCAGCGCCTCCGCGGTGGCCGAGACCAGGACCGCCGAAGGCACTTCCGCACCGTCTCTCAACGTGTAGAAGACGTCGAAATACCCTTCTTCTTCGGTCGGTCCGATCCTCATGATCATATTGGGATCGGCCTGATCGACCCATGTCCCGCAGTAGTATTCCTCCGCGACCTCCTGGGTAAACTCCGCCCAGCCGGCCGGGGTCTCATCCGCGGCCTGCGTCTCAGCGGGAGCCTGCGTCGCGGGCTCGGTCTCGGGCACGTCAGATTCGCCCTGCGAGGAGCAAGCTGCCAGTGAGAGGGTCATAGCCGCGGCCAGGATGCCGCAAAACAGCTTTTTCATAACAACAGTACTCCTTTCGTATGGTTCTGCGTCATTCTGTCAATGCCGGTTTCCGGACGTTCCGAAAGCCGGCAGAATACATTTTACACCTTTTCCGGGAGCCGGAATCTAACTATTATCTGACAATTTCCGCCCGCGTTCGAACCGCGCGGGGCCCGGACCGCTTCGGCCGGCATGAAAAAGGCTGCCGATCCTGCGGCAGCCTTTTCGTTATATTATCCTCTGTTCTGCGCCTCGACCAGCCTCAGTCCGCCGTATTTCTTCCGCATGGCGACCTTGTCCAGCTTTCCGGTAGCGTTCCGGATCACATTGTCAAAAATAAACTTCTTCGGGCGTTTATACCGCGGCAGATCCATGCAGAAACGCTCGAGATCGTCCTCGGTCAGGGTCTCGCCCTCCTTTACCTGAACGATCGCCGCCGTGGCCTCGCCCAGACGCTGGTCCGGAATGCCGATGACCGCGACGTCGTGGATCTTCCGGTTCGCCGAGAGAAAGTCCTCGATCTGCACCGGGTAGATGTTCTCGCCGCCGGAGACGATGACGTCCTTTTTCCGGTCGACCAGGAAGTAGAAGCCGTCCTCGTCCTGCATGGCCATGTCGCCGGTGAAGAGCCAGCCGTCCTTCAGCGCGGCAGCCGTGGCCTCCGGATCGTGATAGTAGCAGCGCATGACGCCGGGGCCCTTCACGCAGAGCTCTCCGACCTCGCCGCGGCGGACGATCTTTCCGTCCTCGTCCACGATCTTGCACTCCCAGTCGTAGCCGGGGATGCCGATCGCGCCGACCTTATGGATATTCTCCATTCCCAGATGCACGCAGCCGGGGCCGGTCGACTCGGAGAGTCCGTAGTTCGTGTCATACTTATGATTCGGGAAATACTCCAGCCAATGCTTGATCAGGCTCGGGGGCACCGGCTGCGCGCCGATATGCATGAGCCTCCACTGCTTCAGGTGGAAATTCTCGAGCTTCAGTTCGCCCTTATCCAGCGCCACGAGGATGTCCTGCGCCCACGGGACGAGCAGCCAGACGATCGTGCAGCGCTCGTCCGAGGCGGTCTTCAGGATGGCCTTCGGGGTGTTCCCCTTCAGGATGACAGCACGGCTGCCGGTAAACAGCGAACCCATCCAGTGCATCTTCGCGCCGGTGTGGTACAGCGGCGGAATGCACAGGAACACGTCGTCGTGCGTCGTCTCGTGATGGATCGCCTCCATGCGGGCCGCCTGCAGCAGCGCGGTGTGGTCCAGCAGGATCGCCTTCGGAAATCCGGTCGTACCGGACGAATAATAGATCGCGGCCTCGTCGGTATCCTCCACGAGGACCTTCGGGGGCGTCGACGGGCAGTTCGAGACCGCCTGGATGTAGCTCTCGGCGAACGTCGGGCAGTGATCTCCGACGTAGAACAGGATACGCGACTGCGAGATCACGGGCTCGATCTCCTCGACGCGGCCAATGAACTCGAAGCCGAAGAACAGCACGTCCACGTCCGCGAGCTCCACGCAGTACTCGATCTCCTTCGCGGTGTAGCGGAAGTTCAGCGGCACCGCCAGCGCGCCGGTCTTCAGGACGCCCATGTAGATCGGCAGCCACTCGAGGCAGTTCATGAGCAGGATGCCCACCTTCTGTCCCTTCCGGATGCCGCGCTCCATCAGCATGTTCGCGACGCGGTTCGCCTTCTCATCGAAGACGCCCCAGGTGATCTCGCGGCGGTATGGCTCGGTGCCGGTGGCCTCGATCAGGTTATATTCCTTCCAGGTGACGGTGCGCCTCTCCTGAAGCTCGGGGTTCACCTCGACCAGGGCGACCTCGTCGCCGTAGAGTTTCGCGTTTCGTTCCAGCAGTTCCGTGATAGGCATGATCTGTTCTCCTTCAGCGCACCGGGCGGGTATGTTCCGCTTCCCGGGGCGCGGTGTCGTTTTTGCGACTTTATTCGTTTAAAGTGATAAACGGATAAAGTGCATTAATTATTAAACCCGAACCGGCTGTACTTGTCAAGCCACGATATGCTTATAACCAATATAAGAGCGGCAGGCACCGGGTCCTGCCGCTCTGCTGTTCGTTTGAACTGCTAAATGTATGGCTGCCGCATATGAATATGCTCAGTCACGATCGTTACGTTTCGTCTCGCCTGCGGCTGCGTATAGCCAGTGTTCCCGCTGCGGTGGCTGCCGCCGCAGCCATCACAAGCACCCACATTGCTCCGTGACTGTTGTCCGAAGTCGGCGTGCGTGACGACGGACCGGCCGGTGCGGTCGGTGCGGCAGTCGCAGTCTCCTCCGGCGCCTCTGTCGTCGGTTCCGTCGGTGCTTCCGTCGTGGGTTCCGTCGGCGCTTCCGTCGCGGGCTCCGGTTCATGCGTGTTCGTCACGGTGATCGTTCCGCTCTCACCCTGCACTCCGGCCGCCGGCGCATAAGCCACTGCGTATCCGTCCGGGACCGCCGTCTCCACGACTGTGTAGGTGACGTCCGCTCCGTCTCCTCCGCAAAACTGATGAAGCTTCCTCCGAAGCACTGCGCAGGCACTGCAGCCAGAACTGTCGCCGCCGCGACTGCCAGAATTAGTATCTTCTTCCACTTCTTCATAATTAATGTCCCCCGGTACAGGTATTCAGGTGATCTTGCAATAAACGTTTTTAAGGAAAGCAAAAATGTTAAACCGTTGCTTATTTTTTTACTTATTTACCTATATGGCATAAAAAAGCGGCGAACAAAAGAGTCCTGCCGCATTTCTTCATGAAAACGTTCAAATTATAGTTTTTGGCAACATCTTCCGTGCTTCCGCACCGTGATTCAGGCGTGCTTTCGGTAGATACACCGATTCTCCAGCTGCTGAAGCCCCAACTCCTCCGGACGGGGGATCATCTCGACACGGTCTTTAACCCCCCGGCGGTCATCATCCGCCGACAGGAACAGGAAACCTCCCGGCGCCAGCGAAGCCGCCAGTCTGCGCTGGACCCGCGGGATCATATCCCCGGAAAAAAATTTGATCACATTCCTGCACAGGATCACGTCAAACGGCGCCGGATAGTCGTCTGTGATCAGATTTAAGGGTTTCGTTTCCACTGCCGCCCTCAGTTCCGGCAGGAACGTGAATGTCTTCTCCCCGGTCTCCACGTATCGGCGAAGACGCTCCGGAATCTCATGCAGATGCATGTTCAGGTAGCGTCCGGAACGGCATTTTTCGAGCAGTTCGTCATTATAATCGGTCGCCAGGATTCGAATCTTTTCCAGAGGGACATAGTCCAGAAGTGCGGTCAGCACGCTGTAAGCCTCCTGGCCCAAAGAGCAGCCCGCACACCAGACCCGGACCTCGCTTCTGTCCGCCAGTTCCGACAGACAGCGTCCGATGAAAAACCCCCAGTCCTCACCGCGGAAGAAATGCGTACCCTTATACGTCAGGCGCGTCGAAAGCCACGCGATCTCCGCCGGGTCTTTCCTCAGCACACGCGCGTACGTCCGAAGGTTCACATATCCGCGTTCCGCGGCTTTTTCCCGAAGGAACAGCACGGTCCCGGCTCTGTATCCGGTCAGTTCGGGAATCATGCCGCAAACGACCCGGTATGCGCACAGATCGGGCAATGCTCTGACCGCCCCGATCCATGTCCCGATTGTCGGAAATCGTCTCCCTTTCATAGATCTCAGAATACCATCTGCCGCGATTTTTGTCGATGTGAGAGCGCTGCGGTGCGCTTTCCGTGTTTACTTCCACGCTTTAATCTGTTAAAATGTAACAGCCGTATTATTATCTGGCCGCGGCGCGGCCGAACGGGTCTTGCGGACCCCGCGCATAGCCGCTGTCATATGCCACGCGAACGAAGGAGCACATTATGGCAAAAAAGGAACACAGCATGGCGCTCTATGAGACCATTCTGAAGCTGAAGGACACCGAGGAGTGTGTCCGGTTTTTCGAGGATCTGTGCACCCCGAACGAACTTCGGAGCCTCGAGCAGCGCTTCGACGTCGCGGTCTATCTGCAGCAAGGACTGGTCTATCTGGACATCCTCGAGAAGACCGGAGCCTCCAGCGCCACCATCAGCCGCGTGAAACGCTGGATGCTCGAAAACGGCGACGGCGGTGTGATGAAGGACGTCATCATCCGTGAGATCACTGGGCCGGAAGAAGCATAAGTCCGGCACGGGAAACTTTTTTAATTACATTTAGGAGATCAGACACATGAAACAGTTGATGCAGGGAAACGTCGCGGTCGCCCGCGGTCTTTACGAGGCCGGCTGCGAAGTCGTATCCAGTTATCCCGGCACCCCGAGCACCGAGGTGACCGAAGAGGCCGCGAAGTACGACGAGATGTATTGCGAGTGGGCGCCGAATGAAAAGGTCGCCATGGAAGTCGCCTTCGGCGCGAGCCTGGCGGGAAGGCGCAGTTTCTGCGGCATGAAGCACGTCGGCCTGAACGTGGCCGCGGACCCGCTCTACACCGCGAGCTATACAGGGGTGAATGCCGGCATGGTCGTCGTCGTCGCGGACGACGCGGGGATGCACTCCTCGCAGAACGAACAGGATTCGCGTCACCACGCGATCGCCTCGAAAGTACCGATGCTCGAGCCGTCAGACTCTGCCGAGGCCCTGGCGTTCACGAAGATCGCCTACGACCTGAGCGAGGAGTACGACACGCCCGTCATCATTAAGATGTGCACGCGCGTGGCTCACTCGCAGTCGGTCGTCGAGACCGCCGAGCGCTTCGTGCCCGAACCCGTCCCTTATGAAAAGAAGATCGCGAAGTACGTCATGACGCCCGCGAACGCGATCCGGAAGCACCCGGTCGTCGAGGAGCGCACGCTGAAGCTGAAGGCGCTCGGCGAGGGACGCGTCTACGGCGGGGTCGAGCTGAACCGTGTGATGTACTGCGAAAACGCGGCGGAGCACGTCGGCGTCATCGCGGACTCCACGTCGTTCCAGTACGCGCGCGAGGTACTCGGCGACTCCGCCAGCTATCTGAAGATCGGTCTCGTGAACCCGCTGCCCGAGCAGCTGTTCCGCGACTTTGCGGAGAACGTAAAGGAAGTCATCGTGATCGAGGAGCTCGATCCGATCCTCGAGGAGCACTGCCGGAAGCTCGGCATTCCCGTAAAGGGCAAGGAGCTCTTCCCGATCTGCGGCGAGTTCTCGCAGAATCTCGTCGCAGCGAAGCTCGGCTGCGAGGTGCCCGAAGGCGTGACCCTGGACGAGACCATCCCGGTCCGCCCGCCGGTCATGTGTGCGGGCTGCCCGCACCGCGGCATGTTCTTCACATTGAATAAGAACAAATGCACGGTCCTCGGCGACATCGGCTGCTATACGCTCGGTTCGGCGGCGCCGCTGTCCGCGATGGAAATGACTCTGTGCATGGGCGCGTCGGTCTCGGCGCTTCACGGCTTTAATAAGGCGAGCGGCCCGGAAAGCGAGTCACATACGGTCGGCGTCATCGGCGACTCGACCTTCATGCACTCGGGTATGACCGGCCTCGCGAACATCGCCTATAACCAGTCGAACTCGACGGTCATCATTCTGGACAACTCGATCACCGGCATGACCGGACATCAGCAGAACCCGACGACCGGCTATAACATTAAGGGAGACCCCGCCGGGAAGATCGACCTCGAGGCGCTCTGCCGGGCCATGGGCTTTAACCGTGTGCGCGTCGTCGACCCGTACGATCTCGCGGCCTGCGACGCGGCCGTGAAGGAGGAGCTCGCGGCTCCCGAACCTTCGGTCATCATCTCCCGCCGCCCCTGCGCGCTTCTGAAGTACGTGAAGCATAACCCGCCGCTGTCCGTGAACACGGAGAAGTGCGTCGGCTGCAAGAGCTGCATGCGCATCGGCTGCCCCGCGATCAGCATGCGCGACGGAAAGTCCGTCGTGGATCAGACTCAGTGCGTGGGCTGCGGTGTCTGCACGCAGATGTGTAAGTTCGATGCCTTCGAGGGCATGGTCGGAAAGGAGGCCTGAAGATGAAAACGAAGAACATCATGATCGTCGGCGTAGGCGGCCAGGGTTCTCTTCTGGCCAGCAAACTCCTGGGCCAGCTCCTGCTCTCCCAGGGCTACGATGTAAAAGTATCCGAAGTCCACGGCATGAGCCAGCGCGGCGGCAGCGTGGTCACCTATGTGCGCTACGGCGACGAGGTGAACTCTCCCGTCATCGATAAGGGCGAAGCCGACTACATCATCAGCTTCGAGCTCATGGAAGCCGCGCGCTGGATCTCCTTCCTGAAGAAGGACGGACAGATCGTCACGAACACGCAGCAGATCGACCCGATGCCCGTGATCATGGGAGCTGCCGAGTATCCGGACGGCCTCGTCGAAAAGATGAAGGCCACCGGCGCGAAGGTCGACGCGATCGACTGCCTGAGCCTCGCGAACGAGGCGGGTTCCTCGAAGGCCGTGAACCTCGTGCTGATGGGACGGCTGTCGCATTACTTCGACGCCCCCGAGGAGGCGTGGCAGGCCGCGATCGACGCGACCGTGCCGGCGAAGTTCCTGGAACTGAATAAGAAAGCGTTCGCGCTGGGCAAAAACGCCTGACGCCCCGCCGGAAGCCGGACGGCGGGCGAAAAGCCCGGCCCCGGACGGCGGAAGGCATAAATAACATATGTTATCTGAAAAAGGAGAACACCATCATGGGCCATTATTACCAGCCTGAGATCGAGACCATGAGCCGCGAGGACCTGAAAGCGCTCCAGAGCGAACGTCTGGTCGCTCAGGTGAAGCACGTTTGGGAAAACGTCCCCTGCTACCGCGCGAAGATGGAAGCCGCGGGCATCACGCCGGATGACATCCGCGACGTGACGGACCTGCGGAAGCTTCCTTTCACGACGAAGGACGATCTTCGCGAGAACTATCCGGACGGTGTGCGCGGCATGCCGCTCGAGGACTGCGTACGCATCCAGTCCACCTCCGGCACCACCGGAAAGCGGGTGGTCGCATACTACACGCTCGAGGACATCGACCTCTGGGAAGACTGCTGCGCCCGCGCGATCACCGCGGCCGGCGGGACCCGGGGCGACGTCTGCCAGGTCTCCTACGGCTACGGCCTGTTCACCGGCGGCCCCGGACTGAACGGCGGCAGCCATAAAGTCGGCTGCCTGACAGTCCCGACCTCCTCCGGAAACACCGAGCGCCAGATCATGTTCATCCGCGACCTGAACACCACGATCCTGTGCTGCACGCCTTCGTACGCCGCGTATCTGGGCGAGAGCATGAAGGAGATGGGTATGACTCCCGAGCAGATCCCGCTGAAGGCGGGCATCTTCGGCGCGGAGGCGTGGAGCGACGAGATGCGCAGAGACGTGGAGAAGACCCTCGGCATCGAGGCGTTCGACATCTACGGGCTGACCGAACTCTCCGGCCCCGGCGTCAGCTGGGAGTGCTCGGAGCATAACGGCATGCACATCTGCGAGGACCATTTCATCCCCGAGATCATCGATCCCGAGACCGGCGAAGCGCTCCCTGACGGCGAAGTCGGCGAGCTGGTCTTCACCGCAATCACGAAGAAGGCCTACCCGATCATCCGCTACCGCACGCGCGACCTGTGCCGCATCACGCACGAGCCCTGCGCCTGCGGACGCACGCACGCGCGGATGTCGAGACTTCTGGGCCGCACCGACGACATGCTCATCATCCGCGGCGTGAACGTGTTCCCGTCGCAGATCGAGACCGTGCTGATCCAGCAGGGCTACGCCGCGAACTACCAGATCGTGGTCGGCCGCGAAAACAACACCGACACGCTCGAGGTGAAGGTCGAGATGACCCCCGAGATGTTCACGGACAATGTCGGCGAGATCACGAAGCTTCAGTCCGACCTCGTGGCCGGCCTGAAGTCCATGCTGGGCCTGAAGGCGAAGGTCACGCTGGTCGAGCCGAAGAGCATTGCCCGCTCGGAGGGCAAGGCCGTGCGCGTGATCGATAACCGGAAATTCTGACGGAGAAAGGAGCATATCATGACCATTAAGCAGGTGTCCGTGTTCCTGGCGAACCGCCCCGGAGCACTGAACAGTTTTACGAAGGTCCTGACCGAAAACGGCATTGACATGCGCGCGCTCTCGCTCGCGGAGACCAGCGAGTTCGGCATTGCCCGCGTGATCGTGGACGATCCCTATAAGACCGCGAACGTCATCCGCGAGGCGGGCTATATCTCGAACCTGACCGACGTCGTGGCGGCGGCCATCCCGGACGTGTCCGGCGGCCTGAACAGCGTGCTGAACGTGCTGACGCAGAACGACGTGAACATCCAGTACATGTACGCGTTCCTCGGCGGGCCGAAGAGCGATCAGGCTTACATGATCTTCAAGGTCGACGAGCCGAAGACCGCTTCCGCCGTCCTGGGCAATGCCGGGATCCGGACCGCAACGCAGGAGGAGCTGAGCAGTTTATAATGGCAGATAAGCAGAAGATCCTGATCGTCGATGACGACGAAAACATCGCGGAGCTGATCTCCCTCTATCTCGAGAAGGAGTGTTATGAGACGCGCATCGAAAACGACGGCGTCGCCGCCGTGAACGCCGCCCTCTCCTGGAAGCCGGACCTGATGGTCCTCGACCTGATGCTTCCCGGAAAGGACGGTTATCAGGTGTGCCGCGAGGTGAGACAGTCCTCTCATCTTCCGATCATTATGCTCTCCGCGAAGACCGAGGTCTTCGACAAGGTCCTGGGTCTGGAGCTGGGCGCCGACGACTACATGGTCAAGCCCTTTGACTCGAAGGAACTCGTTGCGCGCGTGAAGGCGCTGCTGCGGCGCTCGGGACAGATTCCCGCCGCCGGAGCGGAGGAGCCCGAACCCGAAAGCATGACCGTCAGCTACCCGGGACTCACCGTGAGCCTCGGCAGCTACACCTGCACGGTGGACGGGATCGCGGTCGACATGGCCCCAAAGGAGATCGAACTGCTCTACTGTCTGGCGACTTCCCCGAACCGCGTGTTTACCCGCGAGCAGCTGCTGAACCGCGTCTGGGGATACAACTACGCCGGCGACGGGCGCACCGTCGACGTGCACATCAAACGCATCCGCGAAAAGCTCGGCGAGCATGAGCGCTGGTCGATCGCGACCGTCTGGGGCATCGGATACCGGTTCGAGGACCGAAGCTGAACGGCGGCCGTGAGCGGCCCTGCCGCGAACGAATGCCATGGGAAAACGACTGACCGTAAAATTCCTGCTGGGATACCTGTGCTTCGGCATCTTCTGTCTCCTGCTGATCACGTTCGTGACGTCCTGGATGATCGGAAAAGGCGCCGAGCGGAGGCTCGCTGACCATTTATATGAAGAAGCCTACCATCTGGCGGGCTTCTGTTCTGATTTTGACCCCGGGCTGAACGAGTCCGCGTTCCTGCGCCGCGAGGCAGAACATGCCGCGACTTTCACCGATGCCGACGTCTGGATCGTCCGCCCCGACGGCGAAGTCGTCACGGACACCTCCGGCCGGTATGAGGGCGGCATGATCGAAGGCTTCGACCCCGCCGCGCGCGGGGCCGGGGGCGCCACGGGCAGCCGCGGAAACTACCGGATCAGCCGGTTCTACGGAGCCTACTCCGAGGACGTTATCACGGTGGCCGCGCCGATCACCGAGGCACGCGCCGTGACCGGCTATGTCGTCATGACCACGCCGGCCGCCGAAGCCAACGCCGTCAGCGCGCAGACCATGCGCGCGGTCGGCCTGACCGGACTGATCATCTTCCTGGCGTCCTTCGTCTTCCTGCTGATGCTGCGCGTCATGGTCGTGCGGCCGCTCGCGAAGATCACGAGGGCCGCGGAAGAGTACGCGAAGGGGAACCTGGGCTACCGGATCGAGGACATCTCGAAGTACGACGAGATGGGTTCGCTGGCCTCGACATTGAACTATATGTCCGACGAACTGCGCGACGCCGAAGCGAGCCAGCGCAAATTCGTATCGAACATCTCACACGATTTCCGCTCTCCCCTGACCTCGATCAAGGGCTACCTCGAGGCCATGCTCGACGGGACCATCCCGCCCGAAAAGCACGAGCGCTACCTGAACGTCGTGCTCGACGAGACCGACCGCCTCATGAACATGGCCGAGACCACGCTGAATTTACAGCGCATCGAGGCGAAAGGTGCTATGCTGGACCTGACGGAATTCGATGTGAACGAGACCATCCGCCGCACCGCGGCCACCTTCGGCGGGGTCTGCGTGCCGCGCGGAATCGTGCTCGACATGACCTTCGACGATGAACAGCTGTTCGTGATCGCCGACGAGCCGAAGATCGAGCAGGTGCTGCATAACCTGATCGACAACGCGATCAAGTTCACCGCCGACGAGACCGACATCTGGGTCGAGACCTACCGGAAGGGCGGAACGGCCTTCATCTCGGTCAAGGACGCCGGCTGCGGCATCAGCCCCGAAGATCAGAAAAAGATCTGGGGACGTTTCTATAAGGGCGACAGCTCGCGCGGTGCCGCGAAAGAGAGCACCGGGCTGGGCCTCGCGATCTGCCGCGAGATCATCCATAACCACGGACAGACGATCGACGTGATAAGCACCGAGGGCGTGGGAACGGAATTCATCTTTACACTGAAGGCCGCGGAGCAGGACTACGAAGACCTGTGACCCGCACCCGGCCGCCGGCGCAGGGACGTCCGGCGTCTGCTGTTGACAGTCATAAACAGAAAAGGATGCATCATGGAAGCGAAAAAGGAAAACATTCTCGGAACGGAACGAATCGGAAAACTGCTGCTGACCTACTCGATCCCCGGCGTCATCTCGATGCTGGTGAACTCGATCTATAACATGGTCGACCAGATCTTCATCGGACAGGGCGTCGGCTACCTCGGAAACGCGGCGACGAACGTCGTCTTTCCTTTCAGTCAGATCATGATGGCGTTAAGCATCATGGTCGCCGCAGGTACCGCGGCGAACGTCGGCCTGAACCTGGGCAAAAAAAGAGAGGAAGAAGCGAACCACTTCGTAGGCACCGGTTTCTGCCTGGCGATGATCAACGGTCTCGCGGTCCTGATCGTCGCCCAGCTTCTCATGCCCATCCTTCTGCGTGTGTTCGGCGCGACCGATCTGGTCATGCCTTATGCGATGGACTACGGCCGCATCGTCCTGATCGGCTTCCCGTTCATCTCCTGCGGCATGTTTATGAATGAGATCGTCCGCATGGACGGCTCACCCAGGCTGTCCATGATCGCGATGATTGCCGGCGCGATCGTAAACCTGATCTTCGACCCGCTGTTTATCTTCGTCTTCCACTGGGGCGTGCGGGGCGCTGCGCTTGCGACTATCATGGGCCAGATCCTGACCTTCTTCATCCTGATCACCCGGATGTTCCGGCTTAAAACGCTGGAATTTAACAAATCCGACTTTCGCCTGCAGCCCAAACGCGTCGGAATCATCTGCAAGATCGGCATTTCCGGGTTCCTTACGAATATCGCGTTTCTGTTCGTGACGATTCTTTTGAACAACCAGGCTATCCGCTACGGCTCCATGTCGGTCTACGGCGCGGAGATCCCGCTGACCTGCTTCGGCATCGTCATGAAGATCAACAGCCTTATGACCGCCGTCATCATCGGCGTGACACATGCGACGCAGCCGATCTTTTCCTATAATTACGGTGCCCAGAAGTACCGCCGTATACGCCAGCTCTTCTTTATGGCTGCCTTAACGACGGTCATCATCGGCGCCATCGGAGCGGTCGTTTTCCATGTTTTCCCGCAGCCGATCATCAACCTCTTCGGCCAGGAGAGCGAACTCTATAACGAGTTCGCGATCATGTCTCTGAAGACGATGACCACGCTGGTCTTCGTCATCGGCGTCGTCATGCTGGCCGGAGCGTATTTCCAGTCCGTCGGAAAGCCTTTAAGAGCCGTCATCTTCTCTCTCTCCCGAACGGTGCTGTTCAGTATGCCGCTGATGGTGATCCTTCCTATCTTTTTTGGGGTGAAGGGCCTGCTGTATGCCTTCCCGGGCGGCGATATCCTCTCAATCACGCTGGCGATCATCATGATCGCGCTGGAGTTCCGGTCGCTGCCGAAGGAGGATGTGGGGATAACCGGAGCGTGAATATACCCGGCCGCAAAACACAAATTAAAAACTGCCCGGCTGTATCGGCCGGGCAGTTTTATTTCTTATTAATTCAAGGAAGCCTCACTCCACCTTATCCTTACTGTAATCCCCGCCGTTCCCTCCGGAAAAATGGATCATATCCTTCTCCAGCGTATGCACCAGCAGCGGTGAGTGCGGAATGCGCCTCGGCACGTACACCAGCGTGCTCTTCGTCGTGTGGATCTGCTCGTCCCCGATCAGGAAGCTGACGTCTCCATTCAGCTCTTCCGGGTGTTCGGGATCGCCGCCGATGAACGCGACGAACTCGTCCAGATTATCATGCATGTGATTCTCGGGGCCGGTGTCGTTCGTCGTGTGGAACCACACAGCCTCCGTGTAGGGCGCGCCGGGCAGCTTCACATTATCGATCCAGAGCAGGAACGTCAGAAAGCCTTCCGGAGCCGGCGGGATCTCGCCGCTCACGGGGGCGTATTTAAACACGACGTTCCGGTCGTAGGTCCCCGCGGGCTTCACCGCGGGATCGGCCGCCGCTGCCGGCTCGGCTCGGTACACGGACGAGTCGACCTGCATGATATAGTGCATGACGGGCCGGGTGAGGCCCTTCACGGAAACGATGTTGTGCGCGCAGCCCTTCGGCACGAAGACGAAGGCTGTCTCGGAAAACACGATGTGATCGTTCTCGATCTGAAAGTCGATCTCACAGTTCAGGTTCTCGTGGTCTTTCGGGTCGCCGCCGATGAACATGTGCAGTTCGTCGGTGCCGTGAGCCACGAGTCCTTCGGTCGTGAGATCCTTCATCAGCCACTGCACGCAGCCGAAGAAGCTGCCGGGAATGACGCTCTCGTCGATGCAGACGACCGGCCGGACCGCGTCCGCCGGAACCGTGTCAAACCGCATGACCGGGCAGGCGCCCGCGCGGACGAAATATCTCTCATACTGGTACATGGTACGTCTCCTTTTCCGTTCCGGGGCCATGCCTGCCGCCGGC
>JAFWDI010000021.1 GCA_017513125.1 Lachnospiraceae bacterium
AATTTCCATTCAACTTCTGAACTTCCCTCAAGGACTTTCGCCCTTTTCTTCGGAATCGTTCAGGAACCGTTTGGAATGCACTGTTCAGTTATCAAGGTACCGTTTCCGCCGCCCTTTTTCCGGGCGAGCTTTGCTATCTTACCAAACCTGTTTAATCGTGTCAACACCTTTTTGAAGAAAATTTTTTCCTGTCTTCTCGGATACATTCTGTCCTCGTTTCGGATACAAAAAACACCGCTGCTTCTTATATAAGGAAGACTTGCGGTGTTTTCTGCGAACGGCCAGTCGGCGCCGAGCCGGAGTATCAGATTTTTCCGCGGCATGCCCGCACATACCGCGCTGCGTCCTTCTCCGTGTACCCACACTCCTCGTGCAGCGCCCTCACGATCAGATCGGTATACGCCTCGCTGGGCGCCGACGCGGGTCTGCGCGCATGGTTCGTCAGCGTATACACCGGAACGCCGTCCTTCCACCCGATACACAGGAGACTGTCATACCACGCCGGGCCCGGGCCCTCCTGCAGCTGCACATCCTTCAGCTGCCCGTAAGTGATCTTATATCGGCGCATGTGGACCCGCCCGCGACCCGACGGGTCATAGAACGCCACACCCGCGCCCCAGGTACCGGAATGGTTCGCGAAGTAGACCTCCCCGGGATAATTATGCACATCGTCCTCCGCCCAGAGCGTCCGGTCGCGGCATCCGCGATAACTCTTTCCGTTCTCCCTGCAGACGCCGCCCTCGATATAACACCGGAAGCGGTCGGCCTTCAGGTTCGATCCGTAGCAGGCGTACCAGACCGGCGCATCGTCCGACGCGCCCCACCAGGCCTCGCTCGCGCCGCGGACCTGTCCCGCGTATATATACGCTTCCGCGGTCAATGCTCCGTCCTCGAGCACCGCGCGGACCATTTCCCTGTGATACAGGCTGCCCTCGCCTTCATACCGGTCCAGCTCATCGATCGTGCGGTCGGGCACGGTCCAGACCTCGCCCAGCACGCTGCCGCCCGGCTCCGCCACGATCCCGGGAAAGCTTCCCAGATCGTACAGGGCGTATCTGTTCACATACGCCTTCCCCAAGCAGGACCCGGCATCCAGCATCCATGCCGCGCGCTCCCCTGTCATGAGCGTGCCGTACACGAATACGGTGCGATTGCGTCCTTCATATGGCGCATACACGACCTCGAACTCCTCGCACACCACCTGCGCCTGCCCGCTGAACTCCCGCCCGATCGAGGCGAGCTCCCCGGTCAGAAACTCCACATGGACCTTCCGCCAATACTCCAGCGACCGGTCCCCCTCGCCCTCCTTCCAGGCGTGCTCCGGGGTGACCCGGTCGAACGCGGTCACGTACACCTTCGTCGTTCGTATAATGCACACCGCTTCGTCCCGCGCGTTCAGGATGACGCTGAGGTCTCCCTCCTTCGGCAGCGGCTCCCGCTCCTCGAGGTACAGGTCATACGCTGAGCAGGTCGCGGTCTTCACACCCTGCAGCACCAGCTCCGCCAGGCGGTCCGGCGCGCCCCCGAAGGCCCACGCTTCATATGTGCCGGTTAGACCGGACTGTTTCCAGAGTTCTTCTGCGGTCATGGGGTGCGGTCCTCCTTCTCGCCGAAGCTTCGACCGGATCATTCGTAATCGATCCTCTCGATCTTAAAGATCACCGGCCGCGTCCCGTCCGAGCAGCACGCGATCATCTCGTTCTCGCGCTCCATCCAGCCCTGCATGATCGAGCCGCCCTGCAGCCCCGTGTAAATATACCGGGATATGGCGTCCCACAGCTCCGAGCAATGCGGCATCTCCGGCCCGCCGGCCACCGTCGCCGGATCCGCGTCCGTGTGCACCAGGGTGTTCAGGCCGCAGTGCCAGAAGTCGTCCCGCTCGCCGTCGCGGAAGAACTCGAAGACGTCTCCGACATGGTAGCAGGGGCAGGGCCCGGACTGCGGATCGGCGCAGTACTGCGCCTGCAGTTCGGGGTAGAGTTTCTTATCGATGACCGTGAGTCTGACTTTGTGTTTCATGCTGTCCTCCTTGCGGGCAATGCCGGCCTCACGCCGGCGTCTCGCCCATCTTCTCCGTCAGGTCGTGCAAGCTCTTCTCATACTGCGCCCGGGAGATGGCTCCCTTTTCCAGGAAGGTCTCGAGCAGTTCTTTTTGTTTTAGATAAAGAAGATGGTTCTTTTCCGAATAGGAATCGTCGTCCCGGGGAGCCGAATTCAATGGATTATTCATAACATGCCTCCCTTGTCATTATACACCGCCGAGTCCAAACACCAAAATACACTCCCGCTCATCCTCCCCGCCGAACAAGTCCCTGCAGTCGATCTCGTCCACGAACACCATCTCGTCCACCGTCATCAGCCACGCCACGTACTCGTCGGATGGGTAGTAGAAAAACAGGAGCGTTTCCCGCCCGTCCCGGGACTCCAGGATCCGGCTCATGACCTTCCGGAGGATCTCCGGGGAGAAGGGATTGAAGAAATAGAAGCGGTCTGCCTCCGCCGGAACCGGGTATTCCTCCGCCTTCGCGTGGACGAATTCGACCCGCCCGCCGGCAGCCGCGGTCTCCCGGTTCGCGCACGCGGCGCCGTAGATCCGCGCGTCGTACTCCACGCCGATGCATCGGCAGCGGGTCTGCCGGGCCAGGAAGAAGCCGACGCGGCCCTTGCCGCAACCGTAGTCGAGGACGACATTGCGCTTATCGATATAGCCGCTGCGCGCGAGGCGCTCCAGCACCGCGTAGGGCGTCGGTTCGTAAGGGTAACGGTATGAGTCGGCGTTCGTGCTGTCGCGGCCGGTGGTTCGGATGTTCAGGAGGCGGTCCCAGTCGGCCATGGCGGGTCCCTTTCTGTGGAAAATATGGTTCGATTATACCCCGGCCGGCGAAAAAATATTCTAACAGCTAAAATATTATGCTGTTAGCGAAAGATGACACTTTTTCGCTGCCATAATATAATAGAAGAACTAAGCGATCACCACTCTCGAAGCAAAGGAGAACAGACATGGAATTGATTCAGAGCTTTTCGGTAGACCACACGCGCGTAGTGCCCGGCATCTTCACCAGCCGGGTCGATCACCTGGGCGAGTACGCCGTCACGACCTACGACATCCGCCTGAAGCGGCCGAACAGGGAGCCGGTCGTCGACGTCGGAGCCATGCATTCGCTGGAGCATATCATTGCCACGTTCCTGCGGAACGACCCCGACTGGAAGGACGACGTGATCTACTGGGGGCCCATGGGCTGCCTGACCGGTTTCTATCTCATCCTGAAGGGCGAGCGCACGCCGCGCGAGGTCTGGCCGCTGATGCTGGCGGCCTTCCGGGCCGTGAACGACGCGCAGGAGGTGCCCGGCACCGCGCCCGAGAACTGCGGGCATTACCTGATGCATAATCTCGGGATGGCGAAGTGGTACGCGAATGAGTTCGCCGCGTATCTGGAGGCGAATGCGGACAATGACGACATCTATGAGTATCCGCGGACCGAACGGCTGGTGACGGATGACGGGCAGCATTTCTTCGACTCGTGAGCCGCCCCTGCATTGACGTCTTTACACGAAAAAAGACCTGCTCCTTCCGGAGCAGGTCTTTCTTCATATGGCTTCGCGCCGTAAGGCGTTCCTACGCCACGATCCTGTAGTACGCGTTCGACGTGAGCTTATAGATCGCCGCGTAAAATATACCGCAGATCAGCGCGCAGACGCCCGCGCTTATCAGGAGCCGCGGCAGGTCGTTGTGGCCGAACAGCATCAGGATCTTGTTGATGAACGGCAGCACGACCGCCAGGTGAACGCACGCGAACACGATCGGGATCAGGAACACCGTGAGCATCTGGGAGTTCACGCTCTTTCGGATGTCTCCGCCGGTCATGCCGATCTTCTGCATGATCCCGAACCTGGCCCGGTCCTCGAAGCCCTCGGAGATCTGCTTATAGTAGATGATCAGCACGCAGGACACGAGGAAGACGACGCTGAGCAGGATGCCCAGATAGAACAGGCCGCCGAACATCGCGAGGTATTCCGTGCGCTCGTAAGCCCTGCTCACACACCGGACGCCGAAGAAGTCCCGCGGATAGAGTTCATCCCCCATGCGGCCGTGGAGATCGTCGCTGAGCTCGTTCTGGCCCGCCTCGTCCAGATCCGTATCGAAGTAGCAGTGCCATTCCCATGTGAGCATCTGACGGCCGCGTGCGTCCGTATAGCCGTTAAAGAGCGCTCCGACAGTGTCCAGGTCATCCACGACCACGAACAACGTCGAGACGACGGAGCTACCGGCCGCGTAACGGAAGTCGCCGGCACGGGGATCGAACCTTCCGGCGACGCGGAAGGTCTCGCCGCCGATGCCGAGCTCATCGCCGAAATCGAGGCGGCCCTGAACGCCCACCAGCGCTTCGCCCGCGGACAGCACCTCCCGGCTTCCGGTCAGTCTGTTATACGTGTCCGCGTCATAAAAATAGACCTGGGCGACCTTGTCGTAATCGATGGCGGTGATATCGCTCATCGGGTCCATGTCGGTCCGGAGCCTTCCGTCCTCAAAATACCCCGCCAGGCTGCAGCCGCTGACGCTTATGACATGGTCCGCCTCCGCCCCGAACTCCTCGGTCCGTTCGAGCAGATCGGCCTGCATCCGCGCGGCGATCTCGTCATACTCCGCGTCATAGCCGTAGTTCATGGCGGAGCAGTTCAGCTGCCCCGGATAGGTGTTTCGAAGGGTCCCGTCGCAGTTAAAGTACAGCGCGGAGGACGACGACACCATGACCAGGATCATCGTGAGCAGGATGCAGATGGAGGCCAGGCCCGCGCCGTTTCGCTTCATCCGGTAGGTCATGGAGGACACGGATACGAAGTGGTCCGGCCGGTAGTAGTAGCTCTTATTCTTCTGGAGGATCCTGCAGAGCAGCACGGAGCCCGCGATGAGCACCAGGTAGGTCCCGATAATGATCAGGACCACCGCCCCGAAGAAGACCAGAAGCGCGGAGACCGGCTGGCTGATCCTGAGCGCGACGATGTAGCCGGCCAGAAGGATCACCAGGCCGAGGATGCCCACGAACCAGTTCGACTTCGGGGGCTTTTCGCCCGCCTTTTCGGCATTGACGAGCTGGATCGCCCGGGAGAAGCCCACCTGCCTGACCGCGTTCAGGAAGATCAGGAGGAAAATGACGCCGTAGACCACTACCGTGGCATAGACCGACGGGAGATGGACGGTGAACCGGTAACCGGCGCCGGCGCCGACCATTTTCCGGAAGGCGAATTCGGCGAGCTTCGAAAAGCCGATGCCCGCAGCGAGTCCGCCCGCGACAGCGATCAGCCAGGTGATGGCCGTCTCGAAAAATATGAGGATCCCGAGGTTCCGCCGGTTCATGCCCAGCACGCTGTAGAGGCCGAATTCGCGGAGTCTTCCCTTGATAAGCGCTGACTGCGTATAGAACAGGAAGATGGTCCCGAAGATCGCCATTACGACCGTTCCGAGCCGCAGCATGTCTCTGGCGGTGCCGGCGCCCGTGAAGCCCTCGAGCATATGGGAAAACCCGAGAAAGTGCATGATGTAAAACACCGCGGCCATCAGGATGCACGCGCCGATGTAGGGCAGGTAGAGGCGGCCGTTTTTGCGCATGCCGCCGAAGGCCAGCCTGGGGTAGAATGCGAGTTTCATCTCCGGTCACCTCCCAATGCTGCATGGCCCGAGCCGGCATTGCCCGTACTGACATGGCTCGAGCCGGCATTGCCCGAGCCGGCATTGCCCGTACGATCGCCGCACGATCTGCCGCCGCCCCGCGCGAGGACCGTCAATGTATCGCTGATCGCCTGATACATCTGCCGGTCGGTCGACTGCCCCCTGTAGATCTGGTGGAAGATCACGCCGTCCCTGATGAAGAGGACGCGCGATGCGTGGGACGCGGCCTTTACGGAGTGCGTGACCATCAGGATGGTCTGGCCCGCGTGATTGACCTTCTTAAACAGCGCGAGAAGCTCGTCGGACGACTTCGAATCGAGCGCGCCGGTGGGCTCGTCCGCCAGGATGATCTTCGGGTGCGTGATGAGCGCCCGCGCGACGGCGGCCCGCTGCTTCTGGCCTCCGGAGACCTCGTAGGGATATTTTTTCAGGATGTCGGAGATGCCCAGATCGGCCGCGATCGGGTCCAGGCGGCCCTTCATCTCCGCGTGCTTCTTTCCGGCCAGCACCAGCGGGAGATAGATGTTGTCTTCCAGGGAGAACGTGTCGAGGAGGTTGAACTCCTGGAATACGAACCCCAGATTATCCCTTCGGAAGCCGGCGACGTTTTTATCCCTCACGCCGGTGAGGTCCATGCCGTCCAGGATCACCGTGCCTTCCGTGGCCTTGTCGAGGGCAGCGAGGATGTTCAGAAGCGTGGTCTTTCCGGATCCCGACTCGCCCATGATGGCAACGTATTCGCCCGGTTCCACTGTAAAACTGACGTCTTTAAGCGCTTCGACGGAGGCGCCGCCGAAACGGGTCTTATAGACTTTTCTGAGATTTCTGGTTTCGAGCAGGCTCATGATACATTTTTCCTTTCTCCGGTGTGTTCCTTTTTTCGGTTTGCCTGCTCCAGTATAAAGTTTCCTTTCCCGCCGTTCTTTGAGGCCTGCCTACACAAATCTTACAAGTCCGTCACGGTTTTTTATCCATACACAAAAAAGACCCGCTCCTCTCGGGGCGGGTCTTTTTCACGGTCTCTCCGGCGCCGGTCCGCAGGGATATCGGAACGCGTCGTTTATCATTCGTCTTTATTCGGATCATAATCGTCCGAATTCAATAAATAATCGCAGATGGGCGGATAGATCAGCGAAGGGCACTCGGTCATTACGAACTGATAGTTGTCACACCCTTCCACCTGTTTTTCGGCGGGAGCGAACAGGTCCTCCGCCGCGCAGCTTCCGCCGGCCACCTGAGCGAGTTCGTCCGGGGAGATCTCCCGCATGGCGTCTTCCGCGGCGGCCATGGCTGCCTTAAGTTCTTCCGCCTTGCCGGCGTAGGCCTCTTTCAGTTCTTCCTTCGTGCATTCATAGCCGAATTTCGCGGCGACCTCCATCAGGCCGTCTTCCTGGTCTTTCCCTTCCGGCAGCTGATACGTTTCCAGGAACTCCCGGATCTCCGCGTTCCCGGAGATCGCGTCCAAAAAGTCTTTCGCACTCTTTTTGTCTCACGTGCAAATAACGATTCGTCGCTAAGCGGTTCTTCCCGCCCGAATTAAATATCCTTCATAAACAGCCGCTATCGTCGCCGCCGTGCAAACGACCGCGGCACTATATCTGAGATCCACGAATGTCAGCGACAGCGGAAAAACGAACAGCAGCCCTCCGGTCACCTTGTTTAATATGGAGTGCACAGCGATGAATTCTCTCTGTCGGATATATCCTGCCGCAATATTCGCCGCTTTAATAAAAGCGATGACTGCGATCCATATATAGAGCCAGACCGGAATATGCATTACTGGCAGCAGTTTGATCAGGCATACCGCTATGAATACGATATCCGCAGCCGTATCCAGCTTTGAACCGAACTCGCTGACAGTACCTGTTTTCCTGGCCACGGCTCCATCGATCATATCGGTGATTCCGGCAGATATATACAGCACAAAAAACGCCGGAGATAATACCGGGCAAAACAGCAGAACTGCGCTGATAACTATTCGGATTCCGGTTATGATATTTGCCATTTTACACCGGTGTCCTCTCGTCGATCGGAAAAGAGAAAGAGCCGGAAGATCATTCTCCGGCTCTTTTGTTCTGTTCCGATTTTTCTCCCCGTTTCGTTCATTTCACAGGGGCTCGTCTTCAGTCTTCCATGGGCCCGTCTTCAGTCCAACCGGTCAGTTTAAGAACCTCACATCGTCCGCTTTCACATAGAAGAAAGTGTATCCGGGAATGTCGGGATTGATGTTCGAATTCGAGTAGATATACCCGTTCACCTGATACTCGATATATACCTTAAACTCTTTCCCGGCAGGAATGGTCGTCGCCAGGATCAGCTTTTCCCCGTCACGCATGTCACCGACCTCTCCCGGTCCGTTAGCCGCCAGGATGGTCTTCAGCGCCGCTACGGTCTTCAACGGTGTATCCGGATCGATATTTCCTCCGGCAACTTTTTCCAGTTCTTCCATAGACAGTTCGTTCATGTCCTTTTCATTCATATACTTTCTCCTTTCAATATGACGTCGCAATACTCGTCCGCATATCCGAGACCGCGCGGTCATGCGGATCAGACCAGATACCGATACTTCTCAATGAACTCCAGGCTCAGTTCCTCGTTCATGAAATAGTGGTTCTTTCTGACGATAACTCCGAGATGGAGCACCAGCTCATGCATCTGGTCCGCGTTATTCAGGTCCCTCTCATTTAGGAACTTCCTTAACATGCTCGTCATCTCCTCGAAGAACGGAGCGCTCTCGAGCTCTTCCAGTGACCTCAGCCTGATATCGCTGGGGCCGCCGCCCGCCACGGCATCGAGCTGTTCCTGCGTCAGTTCCAGGTCTTTCTTTTCCTCGCTCATGTTATGATCTTCCTTTCACGTTTTCTCGGGATTATGCCTGCTGATATTTTATATGCCCGATACTTCTTTGAAATTCAAGTTTTTTCGGGAAAATTTCGGGGGCTCACCTGCTTCTTTTTATACAGAGATGCGGGCCGTTTGGAGACATGCGCGTGCGGAGATGATCCATAAAGCTTTTTCGAAAAGAAAAAATCCCGAAAACCCTTGAAAAAGGATTTTCGAGATTTTACGGGAGCGGAGAAGGAGGGATTTGAACTGGAGGGCCAAAACGCCGAAAACCCTTGAAAAGAAAGGAGATTCCGGGATGCTGTCAGCCCTCTGTACCACGAGTTGTACCACATTTTATGTGGCCTGGCGCCTCTCCTTCATCGATAGTACTTGATCTCCCCGTGGATGTTTTCGCTAATGATCCCGCCTCATCTACTTCTCACCCAATATATCAAGCAGCTCTCTCGGCGTTACGATACAGGAAGAACTATAATTCGGAAGGGGAAGGATCCAACAATATCCGGTTAATAGTGCCGAAACAATTATAATTATCAAAATGAAAGACCCGATAGCCGCTTATTGAATAAAAACACATTCTCCCGGCAAGGGATAAGATTGTCCATGAAAGCAAATGTCTCTACCGGTTCAGTAATACCCTTTGGATGGAACAGTTCCGCTTTAATATCTTCCACTGTCAAGGTATACTCTGTATTCATGGTAATGACACTTTTTATAAAGTCATCATAAGCGGTCTCTGATAGTTCCGCCCGCTTAATTGGCGGAAGCTGCTCGATGATCTCCCATTTAAGTGTCGCTATCCGATCCCTCAGCTCGTCTGTTAGGCGAAAGCGATCCTCATAGGATCGGTTCTCACAGGAGATATTCTCCCCGAGGATGAAATAATACCTGTCGCCGTCCCTTCCGACGGCAATGGGGACGATCTCCGCTCCGCAAGTGATCGCCAAATCAACAGCTCCGGCATACAAAGGACTCAACAGTGCATTAACGCTGACATTCTGAGCACCTTCTGGGAACAAAAGCAGATTGCCGCCTTTTTGTAACAATGCCGTCATCTGTGCTTTGGCTGCAACACGATCTTCTTTTATAGGTACATCCATAGGAATCCAGCCGTTCATCTGGAGAAGCATTCCGTCAAGACTTTTATAAAGTTCCCTTGGATCACCCAACAATATCCAGCATGGAGTCTTGATCGCAAGAAAGGACATTTCGATGTCCACGCCACCGATGTGGGTCGGACAGAAGATAACAGGGCGTTTCGTCTTTTTGCGGTCATCCCGGAGGACAATCAGGCGCTTGCCGCCAAGGCACAGATTCACCTTCATCAAGGGAATCAGAAAGCGGTGAACCAAGGAATGGAGCTTCAGATGCCGGACTTGCCCGCCATATTTCTCGAATCGCTCCAAACGTTTCTTACGGCAGTAGACCTCATACTCCGGCTTGGGGAGACGAAGCATATGGACGAAAGAAGCAATACTATTAACTATGCTCATTTTCTCTTTTTTCATCTGCCCACTAATAATTGCATCCTCTTTGCTACAGCATGCATCATAGCAGCGTTCGATCAGTTATATCCGTCTTCACTAATTGCTTTACCATTTATGCCTCGCATTTATCCGCCAGTTTTTCCAACGCACTGTAATCGACCTTACCGGCTTGACTCAATGGCAGTTCTTTTAATATGTGATACTCCTTAGGTATCGCACAATTCGGAAGCACTTTCTGAATACTGTTCTTTAATCGACTGATTATTGCTTCCCAAGCTGAAGCATCGACATCATCCAAAAAACAAAGATAGCAAACAGGTATGAAGCTTCGGGTGTCGTTTGCTTTCTGAACCACTGCGCAGGATTGCAGTTCAGGGCAGTTTTCCAAGAGCGCTTTCTGCACATGTTCACAATAAACCTTGTAAGGAGAGCCATGTTCATCGAACGTGATAAAAAACCGTCTTTCCCGGCCATCCATGAACATCCAGCCTCTTCTGTCCATATGCATATAGGAATCAGTATAAAACCAACGGTTTCCTTGCTCGTCTGTAACGAACATGTCAGAAGCAACACGTCCATTCTGATAGTAACCTACCATGAGATTCGTCCCAGAAAAACAGAGCCGGCCGATTTCGCCAATCGGTACAGGGTTGCCGGTCTTATCATCAATCAATTTTACGCTTAGGCCAGGTATAGGTCGTCCGCAACTCCCTGAAGCACACTTTCGTAAAACAGCTGTTGGGTTGAGAATACAGCCGCCGCCCTCCCCGTTTCCATAACCATTAGAGATAACTCCCTTGCTCCCATGCTCATGCAAAAAAGCATTAATTCTTTGTTCTGTTTTGGCATCTAGGGTATCGCCTCCCGTAATTGGGAAGCGGATACACGATAAGTCCATTGTTTGAATCTCAGGATCCTGAACCATGGCCGTGTAAAAAGAAGGTATTCCGTTAATATAGCAAGGTCGATATATCTTGAAGAATTCGCTGATATTTTTTAACGTAAGGCCTGGAGACAGAGCCACTATCGTACCACAATACATGTGCAGTAATACAGATACAATTAACCCATAAGGATAGTTGAACGGTACAATCTGAAGGCTCTCTTTTTTAGGCCCAATGCGAAGCATGGTCGCTTTTTTTAAAGAAATGATTGCAGCTATAATGTTTTCGTTCGTCATCATGATCGCTTTAGGAGCGCCTGTAGAGCCGGAAGTATAAGAAATGTGCGCATAATCTTTTTTGCCGCCTATGTCAAGAATGACAGAACTATCCGCACTTTCTCTGATGAGTTTGGATAAGCTAATGGCTGGAACATCTTTTGTTAATATTTCCTTTTCCGAGTCTAAAACAACCATCTTGTCAGCCTTGATGGTTAAATAATCTGCACGTTTAATCAGGTTTTTTGAACCTACCAGAATCGATGCAGAAAAATCCTCCATGTAACGGTTTATTTCCTGTATGCTTGCTGTATTGTTCAAAAAAGTTGTTACTGCACCCAATCGGTTGAGTGCAAAAAACATGATAATCGCCTCTATAGAAGGCTCTGAACAGATTGGAACGATATCCCCTTTTTTGACGCCAACAGAAGCAAGCGCCACCGCATAGCTTGCGCTATCCTGCTGTAACCGAGAAAATGATAGTTCTTGCGAACGGCATCTGCACAGGATTGGAGATGCATTGATTTTTGGCCTATGAAGCAAGAACTGGTAAAGATCCATATCTGGGGTGTGAATCGGTTTCTGAATGATAATGGATGCATTCAACATAAAGCACAACTCCGTTCTGGTGTTTTAGTATCTATCCATGGACATATAAACAAAACCAAACACCTCTTTCCATATCAGGAGAAAAAGGTGTACGATTCTGCATTGTCCATAAAAAATTATATCATAAAGGCTTGTTTTTCAAGATTTAACCGGTAGTCTGCGCGACCTTTTCACTCGAAATCTGGTCGTACTTGTTATCAAATAGATCATATCTCCAAAACTCCTTTTTAAAGCAGGGGGTCTCAGGGGCCCTCCCCTAAACCTCTTCGGTCGGCCAGCGACCGGCCGGAATGGGCGGTTTGCAAAACCTGTCCATGAAGGCAGTGCTCGCTATACTGATGCAGACGCTCTTCCGCCTTCACTAGGTCCGCCTGGATTTTCATTTCTCTTTGACCTACTTCTGCATTTCCGCAAGAAAAACCTCTGGTCGACCGTTTCCATTTTTCGAAAATTTCTTTTTCAAATTCCCGAATCTCTTCGAAAAACCGTCCCCTTCTTTATTAGGGGGAGGGTTTTTTCTGTAGGTCCAACCTCAAATCGACTGAGAGGAGTTGACATCGCATATGGATGTATTCAAAGCCGTAAAGACTCACGTTCGCGCCAGAGATGTCGCTGAGTGGCAGGGCCTGCAGGTGCAGCGGAACGGGTTTGCCTTATGCCCTTTCCATGACGACCACCACCCGAGCCTGAAGTTGGATGACCGTTATCACTGCTTCGGCTGCGGGGCAGACGGCGACGCAGTGGATCTGCTTTCGGCTTTGCAAGGCGGTCGGAACCTGCGGGCATGCGCGGTGGAGATCGCGGAGGCATTCCACATTTCCTATGACGAAACTCCTCCGTACAGGCAGAGACCCGGGCCGATCAAAACCGGTGAGCCTCCACATCCGGAGCCGGAGAACCCGGCAACGAAAAAGACTGCCGCGCTGCAGAAGACCAGGCAAGACTTGCAGCATTGCCTGACCAGGCTGCGTGAATGGAAAGAAACATACGCGCCGAAGACCACTGATGAGAACTGGCATCCGTGCTTTCTGGAGGCTTTGGCGAAAGAAAAAAAGATCCTGTATCTCCTGCAGATCCTGGACGAAGGAACGGAGGAAGATCAGGAATCACTCATAAAAGAAAGGAGTGTGAAGTAATTGGAACAAAGATATTTGACCCTGGAAGAACAGGAAGTCCTGGACTGCCTGGTAAGAACAGATCATGGAACTGTAAAGCAGAACGCAGAAAACTGTGAGATGGTTTTACGGCTGGATCCCACATTGGCCGGCGCCTTTTCGCTGAACCGCTTCACGGGACGGATCGATGTGATGAAAGATCTTTTCCGGATGAAAGCAGGCGAAACGCTCTCCGACGACGGCTTCATCTGCCTGCTGTCCCATGTCGACAGAAAATACGGACTGGTGAACGAAAAGAAGATCCGCTATGCATTGACCCTGGTTGCTGGCGAACGGGAATACCATCCCGTGCGCGAAGCGTTGGAGGCGATCGTCTGGGATGGCAAGAAACGGATCCGAGAGGTGCTGCATCACTTCCTGGGCGCGCCGGTGGATGAGTACACGGAGACGGTCATGAAGTTGTTTCTCTTAGGTGCGATCTGCCGCGTGTACGAGCCCGGCTGCAAGTTCGACTACATGCTGTCGCTGGTCGGCGGCCAGGGCGCGGGCAAATCCACCTTTGCCCGGTTCCTGGCCCTGCGTGACGAGTGGTTCACAGATGATATCAGAAAACTCGATGACGGGAAGATCCATGAACGGCTGCAGCGGCACTGGATCGCGGAGATGTCGGAGATGCTCGCGGTCAATAATTCGAAAAGCAACGAAGAGATCAAGGCCTTTCTCTCGCGGACACAGGACACGTATCGGGTCCCCTACTCCGTGTATCCGACGGACTGGAAGAGGCAGATCGTGTTCATCGGAACGACGAACAGACAGGACTTTCTGCCTCTGGACCGGACCGGAAACCGCCGCTTCCTGCCCGTAATCGTGGAGAGTGATCAGGCAGACACACACATTCTGGCGGATGAAACTGCGTCCAGAGCATACATCTGTCAGGTTTGGGCAGAGGCGATGCAAATCTATCGCGCGGGCCATTTCGAGCTAAAGTTCCCGGAACACCTGCAGCCTCAGCTCCTGCAGATCCAGAAGCAGTGCATGCCGGACGATACGCTTGCGGGGCTGATCCAGACTTTTCTGGATGCATATAAGGGTGAGTATGTCTGTTCGAGGCAGCTTTACAGCGAGGCTCTGCATTGTCAGGATGAGCCGGCCAAGGCGAAGATCCGTGAGATCAATGACATCATGAATAACTCCGTGATCGGATGGAAGAAGAGTGCTGCAGAGCACTACCTTCCCTGGTACGGGAAACAGCGGACCTGGGAGCGGATCGAACAGAACGCGCAGAACATAGAACAAAGCACAGAAACCTTTTTCAAAATGTCGGAAGCGGATACGCCTTTCAAATAAAAAAAGTTTTGAAAGCTTTGTTCCGGTTCTGCCCCGGATCACGGTAAGACTTCCGAATAACTGATGAGTGATGGAAAGGAGGTGGCTCTGCATGCTGAAAGAAACAGAACTGAAACAGCTCACAGTAGCAGAGCTGCTTTCTTACATTGAAAAAAATGGTACAATGCCCTCTGACAGCATCCTGGATGTTATAGAGATTATGGAAAAAGAAAAAGCTGTTTTAATGATCCATGAGTATTCCATAGCCCAGGGGCAGGGGAAGGACCAGAGATGGTTCTCCCGTATCCGTAAAGATGGCAAACTTAAGAAAGTGGGGAAACAAACACGACAAGAGCTGATTGATTATCTGTATGATTTTTATTTCATAAAGGATTCGGCTGTTCCGAGCCTCGCGGAGGTCTTCGATGAGTGGCTGGAACTGAAACTGCTCACGAACCGGAATAACGGTGTTCACCGGTTGGAGACGGAATACAAGCGCCATTATCTGAGCGAACCGCTCACAAAAGAGCTGCTTCATACGCCCATGGATAAGATCACTGCGATCGACCTGAAGCGCTGGAGCTATCAGATGATCCGCAAATATGACATGACCGCAAAGGCCTACCGGAACATGTTCACGATCTGGAGGCAGGTCTACGACTACCTGATCTGTGACGGAAAGCTAACCTGCGCCAGTCCCTGCGGGATGTTTAAGATCCCGGCCCGGGATTTCCGGAGAGTCGAAAAGAAAGATGCGGCTTCGCAGACCTTCACGATCCGGGAGACCGGCATGGTCATCGATAAAGCCTGTGAGCTGGCGAAAGAAACCGGAGACCTGGTGTATTACTGCATTGTCATCATGTTCTATTCCGGTATGCGGCCCGGAGAGGCGCTGGCTCTCAGCTTCGATGATTTCGACAGGGAGCATCATTCCGTGCTGGTGCATCGGTCTCTCTCCGCGACGGAGGTGAGAAATCCTGACGGATCATGGCAGACGCGCACGTATCAGATCGAAGACCGCCTGAAGGGCAATGCTGAGCCCCGGAAGGTACTTCTCCCGGATATCTGCTTCGATTACGTCGACGAGATCCGGAAGCGGTCAGACCATGAAGATGCGTTCATGTTCCATGTCATCACGCCGAATAACCTTGAGATGAAGATCTACCACATTTGTGACAGCCTGGGCATTCCCAGACGTTCACCGCACAAAATACGCAAAACGTATTTGTCGACCATGGTAAATTCTTCCGTGCCGATCGATCTGGTCCGTGCACAGGCCGGACATACAAACACGGCGACGACGTTCAATTACTACGTCTATGATAACCAGGAAGACGAGGCGCGTGTGGAGATGATCAATAAAGTTTTTTCGAAAGAAAAAACCAGCTGATTTCCAGTGTGGTACAAGGTTCCGAAATGTACCACGATTAGACCACTTTTCCGGCAAAAGAAAAATCTCGAAAACCCTTGAAAAATAAGGATTTTCGAGATTTCCAGGGAACGGAGAAGGAGGGATTTGAACCCTCGCGCCGGTCACCCGACCTACACCCTTAGCAGGGGCGCCCCTTCGGCCTCTTGGGTACTTCTCCAAAGAGCCGAAACCGCTGTCACGATTTCGTTTATGCACCGCTTCATTATCGCGGCGCAAATTAGATTTTATCCAAACAAACGGGCAGTGTCAACCGCTTTCGAGGACCCGGCTTCGCCGGCGCGGCCGCGTCGCCCCGCCCGCTTAAGTTTTCATTAACGATTCATTCAGAATCCTTTGTTCCTCTTAACACCCTCCGCAGACTCTGCTACAACTGTCACTGAGGGGCCGCCGCTATCCCAGACTCACCGACCCCCGGGAGGCCTTTTTTCATGAAAAAACTATTGCCCGTCTTCGTTCTGCCGCTTCTCCTGATCCTCCTCTGCGGCGGATGCGCGAACAGCGACCGGTATTACGGCATTGACCATTTTTCCATCCGCGAAGACGGAGACGCCTTCCGGGAAGCCATGGATGCGCTGACCGTCGACGTCTTCCGCTGGTATCAGAGCCTGGAGGGCGAGGACGGCGTCTATCTCATGCACTATGATCTCTTCACCGCGGAAACGCTGGCGGAGTGGAAAGCCATGGGGCTCTATCAAACGGTCCCGGACGAGGACGTTCACTATTACACCGCCTCGGTAAACTATCTCACGGACCGCGGCCTGAGCCTGTCCCCGGAAGAGCAGGACCTGGTCGCCGCCGGCGTGCGTCTCTATCTGCTGCCGGAGAGTCTTTCGACCGCGGAAACGGCGGCGCTGCGAGCCTTCCTGACGGAGGACGCGCTGCTGGGGGTGGACGGCGACTCGCTGATCGAGACCACTTTCATGTCGGTCGGACAGATCGAGTTCCGGACGTATCATTTTGACGGGACCCTGGAGGTGCCCGGCGGCGAGGAGATCTCGAATCCGGTCATCTATGTGGCCGATACGGCGAACATGAGCTTCTTCGAGGCGGAGAGCCTGGTCGCCACCGGCGTGCAGGACGGCTATATCCGGCTGACGGAAGACGCTTACCGGCAGTACGCCGGGGACGCCCTTCCGGCGGAGCTTCAGGAACAGGGCCTGACGTTCCGGGGGCTGAGCTCGATGAGTAACTGAGCAGTCCGCCAATGTAATTCCGCCAATGAAAAACAGAAACCCCGGGCAGCCCCGCCCTGAGGTTTCTGTTTTTATTACGACATCAGTTTTCCGCCGGCGCCGGATCCGCTCTTACACGTTCAGCTTCGACTGTCCGTCATCCGGCTGCGGCTCTTCCTCTTCCGGCTCGCGCACCTTCGAGAAGCTCGCGACTTTTTCGCCCTTCTTCTCGTTCAGCTTAATGACGCGCACGCCCGAAGTGATCCGTCCGAGCGTCGAGATGCCCGAGATCTTCATCCGGATGACCGTGCCTTCGGTCGTGATCACGAGGATCTCCTCCTTCTTCGTCACGGCCTTCGCGCCGACCAGCGGTCCGGTCTTGTCATTTTCCTTATAGCACTTCACGCCCTGGCCGCCGCGCTTCTGCGGGCTGAACTCCTCGATGCGGGTCTTCTTTCCTTTACCCAGCTCGGAGATGATCAGCAGGAAGTCGCCCTGGTCATCGAGCTGCATGCCGACGACCTCGTCGTCGCCCTTCAGCTTCATGCCGATGACGCCGTAGGACACGCGGCCGGTGATGCGGGCCTCGCTCTCGTGGAAGCGGATGCACTGGCCGTCGCGCGAGACCATCAGGATATCCTTCGTGTTATCCGTGATCTTCACCTCGATCAGCTCGTCGCCCTCACGCAGCGAGATCGCCTGCAGGCCGTTCCGGCGGATGTTCGAGTACTCGGACAGCGGCGTGCGCTTGATCAGGCCCTTCTTCGTGGCCATGGTCAGGTAATGATCGTCCGAGAAATCCTTCACCGGAATGACAGTCGTGACCTTCTCGCCGGCGTTCAGCTGGATCAGGTTCACGAGCGCCGTGCCGCGTGCGGTCCGCGAGCCCTCGGGGATCTCGTAGGTCTTCAGCCGGTAAGCGCGTCCCTGGTTCGTGAAGAAGATGATGTAGTGGTGCGTCGTCGTCATCAGCAGATCGGTGATGAAGTCATCCTCGATGGTCTGCATGCCCTTCACGCCCTTGCCTCCGCGGCCCTGCGTGCGGAACGTGCTGTCCGCCATGCGCTTGATGTAGCCGAGGTTCGTCTTCGTGATGATGACGTCGCTCTCCTCGATCAGATCCTCGTCGGCGAGCTCGTCCACGTCGCGGCCGATCTGCGTCCGGCGGTCGTCGCCGAACTTCGCGCTGATGATCAGGATCTCTTCTTTAATGACCGCCAGCAGTTTCTTTCGGTCGCCCAGGATCGCCTTCAGCTCGGCAATGCGGTCCAGCAGGTCCGCGTACTCGGCTTCGAGCTTCTCGCGCTCCAGTCCGGTCAGGGCGCGGATACGCATGTCGACGATCGCCTGCGCCTGCGGGTCGGTCAGGCCGAAGCGCTCGCACAGACGCTCCTTCGCCTCCTGCGTGGTGCGCGACGAGCGGACGATCTGGATGACCTCATCAATGTTATCCAGGGCGATCAGCAGACCCTCCAAGATGTGGGCGCGCTCCTCAGCCTTGTTCAGTTCGTACTTCGAACGGCGGGTGACGACCTCTTCCTGGTGCTTCAGGTAGTACTGCAGCACCTCGAGCAGGTTCAGGATCTTCGGCTCTCCGTCGACCAGCGCCAGCATGTTCACGCCGAACGTGTCCGTCAGCTGCGTGTGCTTGTTCAGCTGGTTCATGACGATGTTCGGGTTCGCGTCCTTCTTCAGGTCGATGTGGATGCGCATGCCCGAGCGGTCGGACAGATCCATCAGATCCGCGATGCCGTCTATCTTCTTTTCCTTATAAAGCTCGGCGATCTTTTCGATCAGCTTTGCCTTATTCACCATGTAGGGCAGCTCGGTGACCACGATGCGGTTCTTTCCGCCCTTCAGCGGCTCGATGTCCGTCACCGCGCTCACACGGATGCGGCCGCGGCCCGTGCGGTAAGCCTCCTCGATGCCGGCGCGGCCCAGGATGGTGCCGCCGGTCGGGAAGTCCGGTCCCTTGATGATGTCCATGACCTCATCGATCGTGGTGTCGCGGTCCTCGAGGATGATGTTGTCGATGATCTTCACGACCGCGTCGATGACCTCCCGCAGGTTATGCGGCGGGATGTTCGTGGCCATGCCGACCGCGATGCCCGTGGTGCCGTTCACCAGCAGGTTCGGGAACCGCGAGGGCAGAACGACCGGCTCGCGCTCGGTCTCGTCGAAGTTCGGCATGAAATCGACGGTGTCCTTATTAATGTCGGACAGCATCTCCATCGAGATCTTCGACAGGCGCGCCTCGGTGTAACGCATGGCGGCCGCGCCGTCGCCGTCGACCGAACCGAAGTTTCCGTGGCCGTCCACGAGCGGATAGCGCGTGTTAAAATCCTGCGCCAGCTTAACCAGCGCTTCATAGATCGAACTGTCGCCGTGGGGGTGATATTTACCCATCGTATCACCGACGATACGCGCACACTTACGATGCGGCTTGTCGGGACCGTTGTTCAGCTCGATCATGGCGTGGAGGATACGCCTCTGCACCGGCTTCAGGCCGTCGCGGACGTCCGGGACCGCGCGCGAGGTGATGACGCTCATCGCGTAGTCGATGTAGTTGTCCTCCATCGTCTTTTTCAGATCGACTTCGTGAATTTTGTCGAAAATGTTCTGATCCATCTGATCTTCCTTCTTCCGTGCCTTAGATGTCTAAGTTTGTCACGTATTTCGCGTTCGCCTCGATGAACTCGCGGCGGGGCTCGACCTTGTCGCCCATCAGCGTGTTAAACGTCAGGTCCAGGTCGGACGCCTGCTCGTCGTCGATGTTCACGCGCTTCAGGATGCGCTTCTCGGGATCCATCGTGGTCTCCCAGAGCTGCTCAGCGTCCATCTCGCCCAGACCCTTATAGCGCTGGATGCGGACGCCGTCGCGGCCGACGCTGTTCAGGATATCGTTCTGCTCCTGATCGCTGTAGGCGTAGTAGGTCTTTTTATTCTTCTCGATCTTATACAGCGGCGGCTGCGCCAGATAAACGTAACCCTGGCGGATCAGCTCCGGCATGAACCGGTAGATGAAGGTCAAAAGCAGCGTCGCGATGTGCGCGCCGTCGACGTCGGCATCCGTCATGATGATGATCTTATGATAGCGAAGCTTCGAGATGTCGAAGTCGTCGCGGATGCCCGTGCCGAAGGCCGTGATCATGGCCTTGATCTCGGCGTTTCCGTAGATGCGGTCCTCGCGGGCCTTCTCCACGTTCAGGATCTTACCGCGGAGCGGCAGGATCGCCTGGGTCGCGCGCGAGCGCGCGGTCTTCGCGGAGCCGCCGGCGGAGTCGCCCTCGACGATGTAGATCTCGCAGTTCTCCGGGTTCCTGTCGGAGCAGTCCGCGAGCTTACCGGGAAGTGTCGCGGACTCCAGCGCGTTCTTTCTGCGCACGGTCTCGCGGGCCTTTCTCGCCGCGGCTCTGGCGCGCTGCGCGGTGATGGCCTTCTCGCAGATGGCCTTCGCTTCGCGCGGGTGCTGCTCCAGGTAGTACAGCAGCTGTTCGCTGACGACGCTGTCGACCGCGGTCTTCGCCTCGGAGTTTCCGAGCTTTTGCTTCGTCTGACCCTCGAACTGAGGCTCGCCGATCTTGATGCTGACGATCGCGGTCATACCTTCGCGGATATCCTCGCCGGAGAGGTTCTGCTCGCTGTCCTTCAGCAGTTTCTGGCCGCGGGCGTAGTCATTGAACGTCTTCGTCAGCGCGTTCCGAAAACCGGTCAGGTGCATGCCGCCCTCGGGCGTCGTGATGTTATTTACGTAGCTGTAGCAGTTCTCGTTATAGGAGTCGTTATGCTGCAGGGCCACCTCGACCATGATGTCGTCCTTCACGCCCTCACAGTAGATGACGTCCTCATAGAGCGGGGTCGTGCTGCGGTTCAGGTAGGTGACGAACTCCTTGATGCCGCCCTCGTAGTGGAACGTCTCCTCGACGTCCTGTTCGCCGCGCTCGTCCTTCAGGCTGATCTTCAGACCCTTCGTCAGGAACGCCATCTCGCGCAGCCGCGCGCGCAGCACGCTGTAGTCGTAGAGGACTTCCTCGAAGATCGTCTCGTCCGCGCGGAAGGAGACCTTCGAGCCGTGCTCACTCTTCTTACACTTACCGATGATCTCGAGCTTCGTCACGGTCTTTCCGCGCTCGTAGCGCTGGCGGTAAATGTTCCCGTCGCGCTTGATCTCGACCTCGGTCCAGTCCGAAAGCGCGTTCACGACCGACGCGCCCACGCCGTGCAGGCCGCCGGAGACCTTATACGCGCCGCCGCCGAATTTTCCGCCGGCGTGCAGCTGCGTGAAAATGACCTCGACCGCGGGTACGCCCGCTTTCGGGTGGATGTCGACCGGCATGCCGCGGCCGTTGTCCTCGACCGTGATGATCTCGCCTTCGCTGATCGTCACATGGATCTCGTCGCAGAAGCCCGCGAGGGACTCGTCGACCGAGTTATCCACGATCTCATAGACCAGATGGTGGAGACCGCGCGAAGAAGTCGTTCCGATATACATACCGGGACGCTTCCGGACCGCTTCGAGGCCTTCCAGAATCTGAATCTGATCGGCATTATAATCATCTACGGCGTTATGCTTTTCTGCCATTATTCCTCCTTTAAGCTCCCCTCTTTCACGAGAAAGATCTTATCGATGTTCGCTTTTCTGTTAATGTCCTCCATCCCCGTGCAGGTGATGAAGGTCTGCAGCCCCTGGATCTTCTCCAGAAGGTGCTCCTGGCGGCTCTCGTCGAGCTCGCTCATGACGTCGTCCAGCAGCAGCACCGGGCTGTCGTGGATCGTCCCGCGCACGAGATCGATCTCTGCCATCTTCAGGGACAATGCCGCGGTCCGCTGCTGTCCCTGCGATCCGTAAGTTCTCACGTCGCGGCCGTTGATCTCGAAGACGATGTCGTCGAGCTGCGGGCCCGACAGCGACTTCTGGAAGCGGATCTCCCGCTCTTCGTCGTCCGTGATCTTTTTCAATATTTCGGTCTCCGAAACATTGACCGCGTAATTCAGCACGAGTTCCTCGCGCCCGCCGCTGATATCCGCGTGTATCGTGCGGATGTTCCGGTTCAGCCGTTCGATAAAATCCCTGCGGCTCTGGATGATCACCCGCGCATACCGCGCCTGCTGCTCCTGCCAGACTGCCAGGGTGTCGCGCAGCTCCGGATGAAAATAGATATCCTTCAGCAGCGTGTTTTTCTGGTTCAGGATGCGCTGGTACTTCGAGAGCGCGTCCGCGTAGACCGGATCGATCTGGCACAGCTCGATATCCAGAAACTTTCTGCGCCGCCGCGGCTCTTCCTTTATCAGCCGCAGGTCTTCCGGCGAGAAGATGATCACGTGAAGAAGCCCGAGCAGCTGCCTCGTGTGGCGGATCGGCAGCCCGTCCACCGCGATGCCTTTATTTTTATTACGCTTCAGGTGTACGTCGATCCGATGGGAAAGTCCCTTCTTCGAAAGTTCGCACTTCAGGTGCGCCTCCTCCTCGCCGAAGGCGATCATCTCCTTTTCCCGGGCTCCCCGGTGCGAGCGGCTCACGCTGCACACGTATACCGCCTCCAGGATGTTCGTCTTTCCCTGCGCGTTCTCCCCGTAGAAGAGGTTCGTCCCCGGATCCGGAACTACGTTCATCCTCGCGTAGTTTCTGTAGTTTTTCAGATCCAGTGATTTTATATACACTTAAACGACCCTTATCTCCTCGCCCGCGTACTCCACAAGGTCGCCGGGGTAACACTTTTTTCCGCGCTGCGTGCAGACCTCGGTGTTATAAAGCACCTTTCCGGCCTGAATGACCTCCTTCGCCTCGGCTCCGTTTTCCACCAGGCCGCAGACCTTCAGCAGCTGGCCGAGCTTTATGAAATCATCATAGATCGCGTATTCCATGGCGTTTTCCTTCGGACCTGCGTCCTTTCCGGTCAATGTCTCCCCGCGTCAGTCCTCCGTGACCTTAAAGTTCACGGGCTGGATCACGTAGTTATAGGAATTCCGGTCGTCCCGGATGTAGCAGGGCGCCTTCGGATTGATCAGATAGACGCTCACTTCTTCATCGTCGATGGCTTTCAGTGCGTCGGACAGGAACTTCGGGTTCAGGCCGATCATGATGTCGCCGCCCATCTTCATGATGTCGATGTCCTCGTCCATCTTACCGATGCCGGTGCGCATGGAAATGTTCATATTTCCGTCCTTAATGTTAAGGATGACCGGCTTTTTATCCATCTCGCGGACCAGCAGGCTCGAACGCTCGACGCAGTCGAGGAAGCGTCTTCTGTTTACGATGATCTTCGTCTCGTAATCGAGAGAGAGGATGTTATCGATCGCGAAGTAGTTTCCGTCGACCAGGCGGCACACCACTCTCGTGTCGTCAAACTCAAACATGATGTGGTTATCGTCCACAGTGATCGTCGCTTCCTTCTCGTTATCGCCCGAGAGCAGCTTCGCCACGTCCGCGATAGCCTTACCGGGAATGACTACGCTGATGTTCTCGCTGTGATCCTTCAGCTGTTCGCGGCGGATCGAAATGCGGTAGCCGTCAAGCGACACGATGCGCAGGAAGTCATCCTTCACCTCGAAGAGCTGGCCGCTCATCAGGGCATTTCCTCTCTCCTCGATCGGAGCGATCGAGAAATTCGTGCGGTTCACCATCTCACGCAGCATGAAATGGCTGATCACATACATGCTCTTCGTGCGGATGCGCGGAATCTCCGGAAATTCTTCCGGATCCTTTCCGGGAATATCAAAATGCGAAGCCTCGCAGTCGATGGAAACTTTATAATTTTCATCCGTCGCGATCGTAACGACGTTCTCGGGAAGCTTTCGGATGATCTGCGTAAAGATCTTCGCGTCGATCGCCACGGTGCCTTCCTCCGCGGTCTCGCACTTCACGATGGTCTGGATGCCGATTTCGGTGTCGTTCGCAGAGATCATGGCGCGGCTTCCGCTCACCTCGACCAGCACGCACTCCAGGATCGGAAGCGTGGTTCTGGACGGGACCGCTTTCGTGACGATGCTCAATGCCTCTGCGAGTTCAGATCTCTGAATACTGATCTTCATTGTGGAAAACTCCTTTCCCTTTAATGGGTTCGTATCCGCCGCATCTTATCTGTCTATGTATAGATAGATTCAGCAGTATTAGTAGTAGGCGATGTGGAAACGTGGAAAACCATGTTTTCACCTTAAATAATACAGGTGTAAATCACTGGAAAACCATGTGGATAAGTATGGGAAAAGAGGTGGGAAAATCAGGACTTTTCAAAGATAACATAATCAGTTTAATCCTGTCAATTTTTATTCACACTCTTTCCACAGACATTCCACTTTCTATTCACAGAGTTTTCCATATGACGGTGTACATCTGGTATATTTATATAGGAAGAAACTCATAACGCTACTAGGTGTTGTAGGAGGAACATTTCTTCTTCAGGACCTCCACCGTCGTGCGCAGACTCTCGTCCGTCTTCAGCAGCTGGTCGATCTTTTTAAGGCCGTAAATGATCGTCGAGTGATCCTTATCCAGCAGCCGGCCGATCGCTTCCTGCTTCATATTCAGTTCGTTCCGGCAGAGGTACATGACGACCTGGCGCGGAATGACGATCTCCTTATCTCTTCTGGCGGAAATGATATCGTCGGAGGAGACCACGAAATGATCGGCCACGATCTCCAGCAGCATCGAAGGAGTGAGCGTCTCACGGCGGTCGCTCGAGATCATGTCCTTCAGAACGTTTTCGGCGAACTCCAGGTCGATCTCCTGTCCGGTAAGGCGCGAACCGTGGACGACTTTCGTCAGGGCGCCTTCGAGCTCACGGATGTTCGTCGTGATGTTCCGGGCGATGTACTGGATCACCTCATTATCGATGCGGAAGTTTTCCAGCTCCTCTTTTTTCCTTAATATAGCGACTCTCGTTTCATAGTCCGGCGCCTGGATATCCACGGGGAAGCCCCACTCGAACCGGGAGACCAGCCTCTCCTCAAGGTTCATCGACGCGAACTCCTTCGGAGAGCGGTCGCTCGAGATGACGATCGCCTTCTTCGAGTTATAAAGCTCATTGAACGTGTGGAAAAACTCCTCGGTCGTACTCTCCTTGCCGATCAGAAACTGGATATCGTCGATCAGCAGTACATCGATGTTCCGGTACTTTTCGTGAAAATCGGAGGTCGTAAAGCCGTTCTTCACGCGGATCGCGTCGATCAGCTCGTTCGTGAAGACCTCGGAAGATACGTAAAGGACCTTTTTCTCCGGGGAGTTCTTTAAGATGAAGTTTCCGATCGCGTGCATCAGGTGCGTCTTTCCCAGACCGACGCCGCTGTAGATGAACAGCGGGTTATAGATCTGGCCGGGGTTTTCCGCGACCGCGAGCGCGGCGGCGTGGGCCATCATGTTATTCGATCCCACGACGAAATTATCGAAGGTATAGCGCTCCTGCAGGTTCGTCTCTTTATAGAACGGGGATGCGGAAGCCTCCTTCGCGGGCCTGGTCTCCGGGAACTCGTCACGGCCGTCGTCCAGGCTGCTCTCGAAAATGATGTCATCGCAGCGGAAACCGGTGAACTCCTCAATCTTCACGCGGAGGAAGATCTTGAACTTCCGGTCAATGTAGTCGATCGCCATTTTCTCGAGCGGAACGGAGATCACGACTTTATTCTCGCTTTCCAGAACGTCCGTCACCCGGAGAGGTTCCAGCCAGGTGCGGAAGTTAATGGAAGAGAGTTCGTAATCCTCTTTTACGGAGGCGAGGATCTCGCTCCATCTGTCGTTGATAACGGTTAAAGTGGACATAAGCATAAAACACCATTCTCAGATAGTTAGTCACATTCTACCACATATTGTGGGATTTGGAAAGTCTCCGACCGCAAAATCCTGTGGTTTTACACCTTTTTCCACAATTTTTTCCACAAAACGGACCCCTTGTGTGGAAAATTATTTTCCGAACTTGTGCTTGACGCAAATAAGCCTGTTAAATATAATATTCAAGCGTATATGCGCAAAAAGGGGTTATTGCGCCCTTTTTTACCTAAATATATTCAGATATCAGGAGGAGTGAACACATCATGAAAATGACATTTCAGCCGAACAAAAGGCACAGATCGAAAGTACACGGTTTCCGCGCCAGAATGAGCACGAAGGGCGGACGCAAGGTCCTCGCCGCCAGAAGAGCGAAGGGCAGAAAGGTACTTTCCGCATAAGACCGCATTATCTGTGGTCTTTTTTTCTCTATGAGCAGATTTCACTCCCTGAAGAAAAATCCTCAGTTTGCGGCCGTATACAGAGAAAAGCGTTCGAAAGCGAACCGCTTCCTGGTCATGTACGTAAAGGAAACTGAGGATCCGGATGCTCAGGACATAAACAGAGTGGGAATCAGCGTCAGCAAGAAGGTGGGGAACAGTGTGGTCCGCCACCGGATAAAGAGAGTCATCCGTGAGATCATCCGGACGGATGACGCGATGTTCGACAAAGGGTCGGATATTGTGATCATTGCCAGAGCGGAGGCAAAAGATGCGGACTACCGTGTGCTGGAGAAAGCGGTCACAGACCTCTTCCGCCGCCACGGGAAGCTGCGGACGAATGTATGAGTAAAGCAGCGATCGCAGTCATTAAGTTTTACAGGTACTTTATCTCAGGGTTAAAGAGATATCCCTGCTGCAGATTTACGCCCACCTGTTCGGAGTATGCCCTCGAAGCGTATCAGAAGTACGGCTTTTTTAAGGGCACTGCGCTGAGCGTATGGCGCATTCTTCGCTGTAACCCTTTCTGTAAGGGAGGATACGATCCGGTGCCCTGACCGGAGGAGGAAACGTCTTGATACCATTTGCAGTACTGACGCAGAGCACGACGCCTATCATCGGATGGATCGCACAGCTGTTCGGCATTATTATGAATGCCATTTATAACGGCCTGGCGCGCATCGGGATAGAGAACATCGGTCTCTGCATCATTATTTTTACGGTGTTCGTGAACATTGTCCTGCTGCCCCTGACGATCAAGCAGCAGAAGACCACGAAGATCACGAACTTCATCCAGCCCGAGATCAAAAAGGTCCAGTCGAAGTATAAGGGAAAGAACGACATGGAGTCCCGTCAGATGATGAATGACGAGATCCAGGCGGTCTATGACAAGTACGGCGCCAGCATGACCAGCGGATGCCTTCCGCTCATCATCCAGCTGCCGATCCTGTACGGTCTGTATGCCGTTATCCGGAACGTTCCCGCGTACGTCGGCGCCGTTAAGGCGGTCTTCATGAACATCGTGACGGCGATCGATCCCGCGTCGTCCGGTTTCGCCGGGAAGTTCGCGACCGTGATCGAAGGGATGCGGAACTTTAACATCGATTCCTACACCGCGATCGCGGGCACCGAGGCAGGAAACAACTGGCTGATCGACGTGATGGCGACCTTCACGAACCAGTGGGAAGGCCTGAAGGCCGCGTTCCCGGCCGCGAGCGAAGTGATCGCCACGAACGTGGATAAGATCAACCACTTTAACTCGTTCCTCGGGCTGAACCTGACCGCGACGCCCTCGCAGAAGATCCTTTCCGCCATGATCATTATCCCGATTCTGGCGGCACTGACTCAGTTCCTGAGCGTGAAGATCACGACCGCGGGCTCGCAGCAGACGATCCAGGACGATCAGGCGGGCGCGGGCATGATGAAGGGCATGAACTACACGATGCCCATCTTCTCGCTGATCATCTGCTTCATGCTTCCCATCGGTATCGGCCTGTACTGGATCGCGAGCGCCGTGATCCGTACCATCATCATCGTGATCATCAACCGCTCTCTGAAGGACATCGACGGAGACGCGCTGATCGAGGCGAACCGCGAAAAAGCCGAGGCGAAGCGTAAAAAGGCTCTGGAGCGCGGAAAGTCCGCAGCCCAGCGCGCGGCCGAGATGAAGGATCCTTCGATCGCCGGCACCACGAAGCGCCAGCGCATCCAGGCCGGTTTCGCGCGTGTAAACGAGCTGGATAAGGCCACCGACGAGGATGAGATCCAGTCCGGCCAGACCATGGCGAATTACACCGGCCGCTCGGTCTATGATTACGAAGAAGAGTATGCCGCTCAGGCGCTGGAAGATCCGAAAGCCGCGAAGGAGAGAGCCCGTGCGCTGAAGCGGGGCGAGTCCGGGATGTCGATGGCAGCGCGTGTCCACATGGTCCAGGATTATAATGCCGCCCACGGCGAAAATCCTCAGTCCTCGGACGGCTACCGCAGAAAGAGAAAGAAAAAATAAATGGAATTTAAAGAATTTACCGGCAAGACCGTAGAAGAAGCAGTAACTGCGGCGCTTGTGGAATTTCAGGTCACCGGCGACCGGCTGGAGTACGAGGTCATTGAAAAAGAAACGAAGGGACTGTTCGGGCTGGGCCAGAAGGACGCGGTCATCCGCGCCAGAAAGGCCGTCGAGGACGTCGAAGATATCGCCCGGAAGTTCCTCGAGGATGTGCTCGACGCGATGAACGTGCAGGCTGATCTGGACGTGTTCGTCGATGAGGAGGATAAGAGCATCGAGATCGAGATCGAGGGCGACGACATGGGCCTTCTGATCGGAAAGCGCGGGCAGACGCTCGACTCGCTGCAGTACCTGTGCTCGCTCGCGGTAAATAAAAAGACCGACGATTACTACAGAGTCAGACTCGATACCGAGAACTACCGCTACCGCAGAGAGGTGACCCTGAAGAAGCTCGCGAAGAGCATTGCGGCGAAGGTCCGCAGGACCCGCCGGTCCGTCTCGCTGGAGCCGATGAGCCCTTACGAGCGCCGGATCATCCACTCGACGCTGCAGGACGACCTTTATGTGACCACCAGAAGCGATGGTGAAGAGCCCTACAGACACGTGATCGTTTGTCTGAAGAAGTAAGGGGCAGGACGTAAAAGGCGGACCGCCTGCTTCATATGAGGCAGGCGGTCTTTTTATCCGCGGAGGCATGCCATGACAGGTTTTCGCAATGACACGATAGCAGCCGTTTCGACGAGCCTGACGCCTTCCGGGATCGGGATCGTGCGGATCAGCGGCCCGGAAGCGTTCGCGGTCGGGGACCGCGTGTTCCGCGCCGGCCGCGCTGCGGGACCGGACGCCGGACCGGATGCGGGATCGGAAGCCGGGCAGAAAGCCGGGACGGGGGCCGGGCTGAAAGCCGCGCCTCCCGCGGCGCTCGCGGAAGCTCCCGCGAACACCGTGCTGTACGGGCATATCATGGACGGCGGGGAGCCGGTCGACGAGGTGCTCGTGACCGTGCTGCGCGCGCCGCACAGCTACACCGCGGAGGACACCGTCGAGATCAATTGCCACGGAGGACCCCACGTTCTGCGCAGGGTGCTCGAACTGGTCCTGAAAAACGGCGCGGCGCAGGCCGAACCCGGAGAATTTACGAAGCGGGCCTTCCTGAATGGCCGGATCGACCTCGCACAGGCCGAAGCGGTCGGCGAACTGATCGGCGCGAAGAACGAACTGGCCCGAAAAGCCTCGCTGGACAAGCTCCGCGGGAAAGCCTCGGAGGACATCCGTGCACTGCGGGAGCAGATCCTTTACGAGATGGCCTTCATCGAGGCCGCCATGGACGACCCCGAACACATATCCATCGAGGGATACCGCGGGAAGCTCGCGGAGAAACTCGTCGGCTGGGAGGCCCGGCTGCAGGTGCTTCTGGAGGAAGCCGAACGCGAGCGCGTCCTGAAGGAGGGCGTCCGCACCGTACTGGCCGGAAAGCCGAACGTCGGAAAGTCATCCATCCTGAACCTGCTTCTGGGCGAGGACCGTGCGATCGTGACGGATATCGCGGGAACGACGCGCGACACGCTGGAGGAGTCCATGACCTGGGGCGGACTCGCCCTGAACATGATCGATACCGCGGGCATCCGCGATACGGACGATCCGGTCGAGCAGATCGGCGTGGATCGCGCGAAGAAGGCGCTGGACGCGGCGGATCTCGTGCTGCTCGTGGCGGACGCGGACTCAGGTATCGACGACGAAGACCTGCGTCTGGCAGAGGCCGTGCGCGGGAAACGGGTCATTGCCCTGCTGAATAAGACCGATCTGACGAAAGACGGCGGTCCGGAGGGCCGTTCAGGGGACGGGGAGGTCCATGCCTCTCCCGCCGAAACCGCCTGGGCGGCAGCGGCCGGGGCGTCCGGGGCCGGTGCGGAGCCGATCCGCTTCTCGGCGGTCGACGGAACCGGCCTGGCCGAACTGAGAGCGCGCATCGAAGAACTCTTTTTCGCCGGGAAACTCGAGCCGGCGGAGGACGTCTGGCTGGCGAACACGCGCCAGCGGCAGGCGCTCGCGGCCGCGAAGGACAGCCTGGGGCTGGTTCGCGGCTCGATCGAAGCGGGCATGCCTGAAGATATGTTTACGATCGACCTGGCAGATGCGTACCGCGAACTCGGACTGATCCTCGGCGAGGAAGTCGAGGACGAGCTGATCGATAAGATCTTCGCGGAGTTCTGCATGGGGAAGTAAATCGAAAGATCCCGGGAGGCCCCCGGGAAAACACGAAGGGCCGCGCGCAGGCGCGGCGGGAACGTTATGGCGGATGTTTTGCGTGAAAAATGTGATGTGATCGTCGTCGGGGCCGGCCACGCGGGATGCGAGGCGGCTCTGGCGTGCGCGCGTCTCGGCTGCGACACGGCGGTGTTCACGGTGAGTGTGGACAGTATCGCCCTGATGCCGTGCAATCCCAGCATCGGCGGCAGCTCGAAGGGCCACCTGGTGCGCGAGATCGACGCCCTCGGCGGCGAGATGGGCCGATGCATCGACGCGACGTTCCTTCAGTCGAAGATGCTGAACGCCTCGAAGGGCCCTGCGGTGCATTCGCTGCGGGCGCAGGCGGATAAGCAGGCCTACACGCGGCGCATGCGTCAGACGCTCGAGGCCGAGCCGAACCTGCGGATCGTGCAGGGAGAGATCTGCGAGCTGCTGACCGGCGAAGGTCCGGACGGAAAACGCCGCGTCACCGGCGTCGTCACGGCTTCCCGCGCGGTCTGGGAGGCGCGCTGCGTCATTCTCGCGAGCGGGACCTACCTGAACGCGCGCTGTCTCTACGGAGACGTGATCACGCACACCGGCCCGAACGGACTGCAGGCCGCCACACACCTCTCCGACTCGCTTCGGGCGCTCGGCGTCCGGCTGCTGCGCTATAAGACCGGCACGCCCGCGCGCATCGACGGAAGCACGATCGACTATGCGAAGATGGAGCCGCAGTACGGCGACGTTCCGGTCGTGCCGTTCTCGTTCGAGACGGATCCCGCCGCGGTGCAGAAGGAGCAGGAGCTCTGCTGGCTCACCTACACGAACGAGACCACGCATCGGATCATCCGCGAAAACCTGGACTCCTCTCCGCTCTACACGGGTGTGATCGAGGGAACGGGGCCGCGGTATTGCCCGTCCATCGAGGACAAGGTCGTGCGGTTCGCCGAAAAGGACCGTCACCAGATCTTCGTGGAGCCCGAGGGCGCATACACGAGCGAAAAGTACCTGAGCGGTTTTTCGAGCTCACTGCCGGAGCGCGTGCAGCACGATATGATCCACAGTGTGCCGGGTCTGGAGCATTGCCGGATCGTGAGAAACGCTTACGCGATCGAGTACGACTGCGTCGATCCGCAGCAGCTGCAGGCGTCGCTGGAGTTTAAGGAGATCGCCGGACTGTACGGCGCCGGGCAGTTTAACGGCAGCTCGGGCTATGAAGAGGCGGCTGCGCAGGGTCTGATCGCGGGGATCAATGCCGCGCGGCGCATCCACGCGCAGGATCCCGTGACTCTCGACCGGGCCGACGCCTATATCGGCGTGCTGATCGACGATCTGGTCACGAAGGAGAACCGTGAGCCGTACCGCATGATGACTTCGCGCGCAGAGTATCGTCTTCTGCTGCGTCAGGACAATGCCGATGAGCGCCTCACGCCGGTCGGACACGAGGTCGGACTGATCTCTGATGAGCGCTACGAGCGTTTTCTGGCGAAATGGGAACGGATCCACGCGGAAGTCGCGCGGGTGAAGGCGGTCCATGTCGGTCCGACGGAGGATGTGAATGCCTTCCTTCGGGAGCGCGGCAGCACCGAGCTGAAGAGCGGAGCCTCGCTGGCGGACCTGATCCGGAGACCGGAGATCGATTACACTGCGGCTGCGGCGCTGGACGCTGAGCGCGGGGAGATTCCGGGGGATGTCGCCGAAGAGGTTAACATAATAATCAAATACGAGGGGTATCTCGCCCGGCAGGAGCTTCAGGTGCAGCAGTTCCGGAAGATCGAGCGGAAAGTGCTGCCTGACGACATCGATTATCTGCAGATCCGGGGCCTTCGCCTCGAGGCCGGACAGAAGCTGCAGAAGTTCCGCCCGGCCACGGTCGGACAGGCGTCGCGTATCGCCGGAGTCTCTCCGGCAGACGTCTCGGTGCTTCTGGTATGGCTCAGAGGCAGCGGCAGGGATACGGAAGGAGGCGCGGAATGACTTCGGAAGTTTTCGAGAGATCGAACGAGCTGCGGGAACGTGCGTCTGAGATGGGCGTAACGCTCTCCGACCGTCAGTTGGAGCAGTTTCTTCTATATTATGATCTCCTGCTTCGCTGGAACGAGAAGATGAACCTTACGGCGATCACGGAATGGAAGGATGTGCTCGAAAAGCATTTTCTGGACAGCCTGACGCTGGCGATCTCACTTCCTTCGCATGTTGCCGGGCTCCGTATGATCGATATCGGTACCGGGGCAGGTTTCCCGGGAGTGCCGCTGAAGATCGCATTTCCTGAGATCGAAGTGACATTGGCGGATACTTTAAATAAACGAGTGGGATTTCTGAATGAAGTGATCTCTATGCTCGAGTTGACCGGCGTTTCTACGGTCCACTCGCGTGCCGAGGATCTGGCGCGCGATCCGGCTTATCGCATGACCTTCGACCTGGCGGTGTCGCGGGCCGTCGCTGCTCTTCCGGTGCTTTTGGAGTATTGCACGCCGTTTTTAAAGGTCGGGGGCGAATTCGTGGCTTACAAGACCGATTCGGCTTATGAAGAGATCGATCTTTCGGCGCGTGCGCTTGAAGAACTCTCCTGTTCTGTTTCCGGAATATCTATTCCACAGATCCCCGGAACAGACCTTTCGCGTGTTTTGGTTCATGTTCGCCGAGATCAGGAAGTCGACAGCCGGTATCCCAGAAGGGCCGGAATGCCGGAAAAGAAACCGCTTTGATGATTTTTCTGACTGTTTCACGTGAAACAATCAGACAGATCAACGTTTCACGTGAAACGATCATACGAAACACCGTTTCACGTGAAACATATATAGAAAATGGTTTCACGTGAAACATGGCATAATAAATGCCGATATGATAAACTGTACTCGAAGTCTGACCGCATTTGGGGTCAGACCTCGTCAACTGTACGAAAACACAGGAGTGATAATGAGCAGAGTTATAGCTGTGGCGAACCAAAAGGGAGGCGTCGGAAAGACCACCACGACGATAAACCTCTCTGCCAGTCTGGCAGAGGCGGGAAAACGTGTGCTGGTCGTCGATATGGATCCCCAGGGAAACACGAGCAGCGGACTGGCAGTCAATAAATATCACACAGAAAACGGGATCTATGAGGTTTTGATCGGTTTTTGTCCGATCGAGGAGGCGCTGATCCGTGATCAGCTGCCAAATCTGGACATTTTACCGGCCAATGTAAGCCTTTCCGGAGCCGAAGTCGAGCTGATCAGCATGGATGACAATTCTTTCCGCCTGAAAAAGGCGCTCGACACCGTGCGCGACCGGTACGATTTCGTTCTGATCGACTGTCCGCCGTCGCTGAGCCTTCTGACGGTCAATTCGCTGACTGCGGCAGACTCGGTTCTGGTCCCGATCCAGTGCGAATACTATGCGCTGGAAGGCCTGAGCCAGCTGATGCACACGATCGATCTGATCCGGGAGCGTCTGAACGACCGCCTGGAGATCGAAGGAATCGTCTTCACGATGTACGACAGCCGCACGAAGTTGTCCGAACAGGTCGTGGAGAATGTGAAAGCGAACGTCGACCAGAAGATCTACGAAACGCTCATTCCCCGGAATGTACGTCTGGCGGAGGCTCCGAGCTATGGCCTCCCGATCAATATTTATGACAGTCGATCGACCGGCGCGCAGAGCTATCGAGCACTCGCGCAGGAAGTGATCAAAAGCCGCTGAGCGCGGTGCCTCAAAGGCGAGGAGAACGTATGGCAGTCAAAAAAGGCGGTCTGGGAAAAGGGCTTGACGCACTGATCCCGTCGACCGGAAAAGTGGAAAAAAAGAGCGCTTCGAGCGATGTTTCCACAAAAAATGTGGAAAAAACCGAAAAAAGTGAAGAAATCGCGGCAAAATCCGAACTTTTTGTAAAGATCGGAAAGGTCGAGCCGAATCGCGCTCAGCCCAGAAAGACCTTCGATGAGGCCGCTCTGGCCGAACTGGCGGACTCGATCCGGCTGCACGGAGTGATCACGCCGCTGATCGTTCGCGACCGCGGATCGTATTATGAGATCATTGCAGGGGAGCGCAGATGGAGAGCTGCACGTATGGCCGGACTGAAGGAAGTCCCGGTCGTCGTCCGCGAGTACACCGACGCTGAAAACGCGCAGGTCGCACTGATCGAGAACCTGCTGCGCGAGGATCTGAACGCGATCGAAGAGGCGCAGGCGTATCAGAAGCTGATCGACGACTACGGAATGACGCATGAGTCTGTCGCGGAGCGCGTCAGCAAGAGCCGCGCGGCCGTCACCAATTCGCTGCGGCTGCTCAAACTGCCGGAAAAGGTCCTGAACATGGTCCGGGAAGGCTCGCTGTCGGGCGGACACGCGCGCACGCTGCTTTCTCTGGAGAGTCCGGAACTGCAGGAAAAGGTCGCAGACTACATCGTGAGAGAACGGCTCAGCGTCCGCGCGGCCGAGGCTCTGTGCGGCAGGCCGGCGGAAGCGATCGAAAAGATCCTGGACCCGAAGGCATACCGCTCCGAAAAACCCGCGGAAGACGATCAGACCACGCTCTTTTATAAGAAGATGGAGACGGATCTGGCCGAACATGTCGGCGCGAAAGTAAAGATCCGCCGCCGCTCGGCCGACAAGGGACGGATCGAGATCGATTACACGTCTCTGGACGAGCTGGAGCGCCTCGGCAGCCTGCTGAAGCAGCTGCGCGGCTGAGGAGAGCGACATAAAGCGGAAAAGGCCGCGAAAAGATTTACATAACACAGAAAATGCATGAAAACGCCGCCCGCTTCGCGCCGCGGCACACCCAAGCATTGACAGGAGTTCGTATATGGGACAGGGAACACTGGACCGGATCCTCTCGGGTCTGGGCATAAACATAGACCTGAAACTGATCTTTCTGATCTTCGCAGTCGTGCTTCTGGTCCTCGTGATCATCCTTCTGGTGATGAACGTGAAACAGAAGAAGCGCGTCGAAGAACTGCAGCGCCGCTATGAGGCGTTCATGCAGGGCTCGGACGGAAAGAGCCTCGAAGACCGCCTGACCCGCACGGCCAGGGACGTCCGCCGGCTGGATCTGGGCCTGAAGAACCAGAAAGCGCAGATGGACGAGCTCGACCGCAAGGTCGGCGCTTCGTTCCGGAAGATCTCGATCGTGCGCTATAACAGCTCGAACGAGATGGGCGGCATCATGAGCTTCGCGCTGGTGCTGCTCGACGAGCGCAATGACGGCTTCATCCTGAACGTCATCCACGCCCGCGAAGGCAGCTACCCGTACATTAAGCGCGTGATCAACGGCGAGCCCGAGATGGACCTGAGCCGCGAGGAAGTGCGCGCGCTCGAGTCGGCCATGATCCAGAACTGATCATTTACATCGCGGGAGACCGCGGAAAGGATATAAAGGAAAAAACACCATGCTGGATATTAAATTCGTCAGAGAAAACCCCGAGGCAGTCAAGGAAAACATCCGTAAGAAGTTCAAGGATGAGAAGCTTCCCCTGGTGGACGAGGTCATTGCCCTCGACGCCGAGGTGCGCGCCGCGCAGCAGGAGGCGGACGACCTCCGCGCCTCGAAAAATAAGCTTTCGAAGCAGATCGGCGCCCTGATGGGCCAGAAAAAGATCGACGAGGCGAACGAGGTGAAGGCCGAAGTGGCCGCCGCGAACGCGCGCCTGGCCGAACTCGAGCCGAAGGAGACCGAGCTGCGCGAGCAGATCAAAAACATCATGTACCGCATCCCGCAGATGATCGATCCGTCGGTCCCGATCGGCCGCGACGACAGCGAGAACGTCGAGGTCCAGCGCTTCGGCGAGCCCGTCACCCCCGATTTCGAGGTGCCTTACCACACCGAGATCATGGAGCGGCTGGCCGGCATTGACCTGGACAGCGCGAGAAAGGTCGCCGGAAACGGTTTCTATTATCTGATGGGCGACATCGCCCGCCTGCACTCCGCGATCCTTTCCTACGCGCGCGATTTCATGATCGGCCGCGGCTTCATCTACTGCGTGCCGCCGTTCATGATCCGCTCCGAGGTCGTCACCGGCGTCATGAGCTTCGCCGAGATGGACGCGATGATGTATAAGATCGAGGGCGAGGACCTCTACCTGATCGGCACTTCCGAGCACTCGATGATCGGCAAGTTCATCGGCCAGATGCTCGACGAGAAGGACCTGCCCTACACGCTGACGAGCTATTCGCCCTGCTTCCGCAAGGAAAAGGGCGCCCACGGCATCGAGGAGCGCGGCGTCTACCGCATCCATCAGTTCGAGAAGCAGGAGATGATCGTCGTCTGCAAGCCCGAGGACAGCATGATGTGGTACGACCGTCTGTGGCAGAACACCGTCGATTTCTTCCGCACGATGGACATCCCGGTGCGCCAGCTCGAGTGCTGCTCCGGCGATCTCGCGGACCTGAAGGTGAAGTCCTGCGACGTCGAGGCGTGGTCGCCCCGCCAGCAGAAATACTTCGAGGTCGGCAGCTGCTCGAACCTCGGCGACGCGCAGGCGCGCCGCCTGGGCATCCGCGTGAAGGGCGAGAACGGCGAGAAGTACTTCGCTCACACGCTGAACAACACCTGCGTGGCCCCGCCCCGCATGCTCATCGCGTTCCTGGAGAATAACCTGCAGGCCGACGGCAGCGTGCGGATCCCCGAGGCGCTGCGGCCCTACATGGGCGGCATGACCGAGATGCGCCCGAAGGACTGACAGACCGCGTCCGCGGCGCGAAAACATTGACGAAAACGCTTTCAGCAGTATCGGAAAGGCGAACAGTTTGCACAGATTTATGAGAGCCATCGGCTTCGCGGGCCTGAAGAGCCGCCGCGATGAAGACTGGCTGATGAAGAAAATAACCCGTGAGTTCACGACCGAGACCCGCTTCACGTCGATCGACGGCGAGGAGCAGGTCGCGCTCGACGTGAATATCGCGAAGGGCCTGGGAGTAACGCTCCGCGGCAGCTGGCGCGAGGACGGCAGCTTCCGCCAGGAGTTCTATTACCCGTGGCTGCGCGGCAGGAACACGAGCACGACCGTGCCCTGCCAGGTCGAGCGGCACATGGAAAAGGCCGGTTTTTCGGGCTTTCTCGAGGATGCGAAGCTCGGCTTCATGCTGATCTTTTTCATCGAGAACGGCATCCAGTACGAGCGCCGCGCGGGCAATGCCGAGATCGCCGTCCAGAGCGGCGGCGTGAAGCTATCCGGACTCTCGGTAAACGGCTGCGTCATGCTCCCGCTGCATAAGACCGTCGACCAGGTCGAGGTCGCCCGCGCGTTCTCGCAGGCGAAGATCGAGCTGATCGAGGCCGCGAAGCGCGGTGACGAGGAGGCCATGGAGACCCTGACCATCGGCGAGTATAACGAGGCGGCGCTCATCGCTGAACGCGTGATGACCGAGGACGTCTATTCGGTCATTGACACGACGTTCATGCCCTGCGGGGTCGAGAGCGATCACTATTCGGTGCTCGGAACCATCCTCGAGACGCAGAAGGTACAGAACCGCTGGACCGGCGAGACCGTGCACGTGCTGACCGTCGACTGCAATGACATCATCTTCGACGTCGCGATCAATGACGCCGACCTCGCCGGCATCCCCGAGATCGGCCGCCGATTCAAGGGCGAGATCTGGCTGCAGGGACGGCTGGAGATGCCTCATCAGATGCCCGGCGCGGACCAGTGGCCCGACGGCGGTCTGCTGCCTCCGGGGGAGGCGCCGGAGCCCGGAGATCCGTTCGGGTGGCTGCAGTGACCGGAGCGTGCATTGACAGCCGAAAGGCCAATTGATAAAATCTGATACGTTCGGCGTGCGGCGCAGGAGGCTGCGCGGATGCGCCGAGCGGAGTTGTTCCCGTAGTTTAACGGATAAAACGGGCGCCTCCTAA
>JAFWDI010000022.1 GCA_017513125.1 Lachnospiraceae bacterium
CCAGTCGACCGGGGTCCGGTTTTCCGTGCGCTTATTATAACTGCCGAACGCCATGTTGTTCAGCTTCGCGGGCCGGTCGTGCGGGTCTTTCTTCTCGGCGCTCTTCGCCATCATCAGGCCGATCTTCGCCGCCCCGTTCGGGCCGCTCGTGCCGCAGTAGACCGCCGCGTCGAAAGTCGAAGGATACTTCGCGGTGTAGGCGCGGGTCAGGAACGACCCCATGCTGTGCCCGAACATCACGTAGGGCAGGCCCGGCAGCTCCGAGTGCCCGATCTCGTTCAGCTCGCGCATGTCCTTCAGGAGCGAGTTCACGCCGTCGTCCCCGAAATAGCCGAGATCATCCTCAGAGGCGACCGACTCGCCGTGGCCCAGCAGATCCATGAAGTACACCGCATAGCCTGCCTCCGTCAGCCGCTCCGCGAGCCACATGTAGCGCTCCTTATGCTCCGCCATGCCGTGCGTGATCTGCACGACGGCTTTCGGCTCGCCCTCGTCCGGCGTCATCGAGCGCGCATGGATGTCGCAGAGCCCCGACGCGCTGGCAAAACAAAAGTCTTTCACGATCATGTTTTCTTCCTCCAAAAAAGGGGCGTTTCGGAGAAGCCTGATGCGTTCTCCTCCTGGGTCGCGTTCGGGCCCGTAGCCCGAACCGCGATCCGCCTGTCGGCGGACATGTCCCTGCTGCGCAGGCACATGCCATATCGCTTCGGAGAACGCCTGATGCGTTCTCCTCCGCTCAGTTCTTATCCCAGATCCAGGTCGCGACCTCCGGCAGGTCCACGCCGTACTTCGCGATGTACTGCTTATGCTCCACGAGTTTATCGCTCATCTTCTGATACAGATACGCACCGCGGTTCCCCAGCGAAGGCAGGTTCTTCAGCGCCTCCTGCACGAGGTGGAAGCGGTCCAGGTCGTTCTGCACGCGCACGTCGAACGGAGTCGTGATCGTGCCCTCTTCCCGATAGCCGCGGACGTGCATCAGGCGGTTATTATGACGGCGGTAGGTCAGCTCATGAACGAGACTCGCGTAGCCGTGGAACGCGAAGATCACAGGCTTATCCGTCGTGAAGAGCATGTCGTACTCCGAGTCCGTCAGGCCGTGCGGATGCTCGGCGGCCGGCTGGAGTTTAAAGAGGTCGATGACATTGATAAAGCGGATCTTCACCTCGGGCAGCTCCTGATTCAGGATATACACCGCGGCCAGTGCCTCCATCGTCGGAGTCTCGCCCGCACATGCGAACACGATGTCGGGCTCCTGGCCCTGGTCGTTCGACGCCCAGTCCCAGATGCTGATGCCCTGCGAGCAATGCCGGATCGCCTCGTCCATCGTCAGCCACTGCGGACGCGGATGCTTCGAGGCCACGATGACATTCACGTAGTTCCTCGTCCGCATGCAGTGGTCGAACGTCGACAGCAGGCAGTTCGCGTCCGGCGGCAGGTAGAGTCTGACGACGTCGGCCTTTTTATTCGCGATGTGGTCCATGAAGCCCGGATCCTGATGCGTGAAGCCGTTATGGTCCTGCTGCCAGACCGTGGAGGCCATGATCAGGTTCAGCGAGGCGATCTCCTCGCGCCACGGGATCTGATTGCAGACCTTCAGCCACTTCGCGTGCTGCGCCGCCATCGAGTCGATGATGCGGGCGAACGCCTCGTACGTCGCGAAGAAGCCATGGCGGCCGGTCAGCAGATATCCCTCGAGCCAGCCCTCGCACATGTGTTCGGACAGCATCGAGTCCATGATCCGGCCGGAACGTGACAGGAACTCGTCGTCCTCCTCGAGGATGCCGTTCCAGTCGCGGTTTTCGACTTCGAAGGCCGCGCTCAGACGGTTCGACGCGGTCTCGTCCGGGCCGAAGATCCGGAAGTTGCGGTTCTCCGCGTTCAGTTTCAGCAGGTCGCGAACGTAGTTTCCGAGCACGAGCATATCCTGGCCGTCCACGTCGCCGTGGCCCGGCACCGGGAACTCGTAGTCGCGGAAGTCGGGCAGCCGCAGTTCCTTCAGGAGCAGGCCGCCGTTCGCGTGCGGGTTCGCGCCGAGCCGGCGGTTTCCGGTCGGGCAGAGCTCCTCGAGCTCGGGAATCAGCCGGCCTTCGTCCGTGAAAAGTTCCTCGGGGCGATAGCTTCTCAGCCACTCCTCGAGCAGCGCCAGATGCTCCGGCTTATCCATCGCGATCGGGACCTGATGCGCCCGGAACGATCCCTCGACTTTCTTTCCGTCGACGGTCTTCGGGCCGGTCCAGCCCTTCGGGGTCCGCAGCACGATCATCGGCCACACCGGCCGCTCTGGGTCATTCTCCTCGCGCGCGTGCTTCTGGATCGCGCGGATCTCGCAGATCACCTCGTCCATGACTGCGGCCATCTTCCGGTGCATCTCCGCGGGGTCGTCGCCCTCGACGAAGTAAGGCCGCCAGCCGCAGCCGCGGAAGAAACTCTCGAGCTCCTCGCGCGGGATACGCGCGAAGATCGTCGGGTTCGCGATCTTAAATCCGTTCAGGTGAAGGATCGGCAGGACCGCTCCGTCGCTGATCGGGTTCAGGAATTTATTCGACTGCCAGGAGGTCGCCAGCGGGCCGGTCTCCGCCTCGCCGTCGCCCACGGTCACGCAGGCGATCAGATCGGGATTGTCGAAGACCGCGCCGAACGCATGGGCGATGCCGTAGCCCAGCTCGCCGCCTTCATTGATCGAACCCGGAGTCTCGGGCGCGCAGTGGCTCGGCACGCCGCCCGGGAACGAGAACTGCTTGAACATCTTCTGCATGCCCTCGAGGTCGCGGCTGATGTTCGGGTAGACCTCGCTGTAGCTTCCCTCGAGCCAGGTGTTCGCGATGAAGAAGTTTCCGCCGTGGCCCGGGCCCGACAGCAGGATCATGTCCAGATCGTACTTCTTTATCACGCGGTTCAGGTGCGTGTACACGAAGTTATGCCCGGGAACCGTGCCCCAGTGGCCGACGATCTTTTTCTTAATCATCTCCGGCTTCAGCGGCTCCTTCAGCAGCGGATCGTCCAGCAGGTAGAGCTGGCACGCGGACAGATAGTTCGCCGCGCGGAAATACGCGTCCATCTTCTGAAGGTATGCTTCGGTATCGTACAGTGTCTCGGCTTTTTTCTTTTTCGTACTCATAATGCTCTCCGTCCGCCGCGCTCGCCGGCGGTCTGTACTCAGATATACTGTTTTACCCACGCTTCCATCTGGGCGCCCGCGAGGCGGTTCACCATCTTACCCGGCTTCCAGACCGTGGTCGGCGAACAGCTCGGATACAATGCCTCGTCCGTCGGGCCCCAGCCGCTTCCGCCGGAGGTCGCGAACGGCACGATGGTCTTCCCGGAGAAGTCCAGCGCCTCCAGGAACGTGTTTACGGCCTGCGGGCAGACCGCGCACCAGATCGGGAAGCCCAGGAAGATCACGTCGTACTGCGCGATGTCGGGCAGGTCGTCCGTGATGATCGGCGGGCGAAATCCCTTCGTGTGCATCTCGACGACCGAGCGGCAGCGGAAATTCGGCCAGTAGACGTCCGCCTTCGTGTAGGGCTCGACGGGTTTGATCTCATAGAGGTCCGCGCCCGCGATAGCCGCGATCTCCTCCGCCTTTTTCTTCGTGCGGCCCTTCTCGGCCGAGAAATATACGACTAATGTTTTCATCCCTCACTCCTCATTTCCAAAAGCATATTCAGCGAATCCACGGTGATCCCGACATTGTCCGGATAATACCCGAAGTCGAGCATCGCCTTCTCCAGCGTGTCGTCGTAGTGCGCGGGGCCCTCCAGTGCATTGATCCCCTGCCTCGAGAGCGTGGTCTCCAGGAACGGATCCAGATCGAAGATCTCACGCAGCGTCATATCCTTCGTGATCTTTCCCATGAAAAACTCCTTTCCCCGCCCGCCGGAGCGGGCATCCGATCCGGCATTTCCCCGCGATGGGCAATGCCGTCATTCCGATCATTTTTTGATGAAAAACTTTCTTCCGACCGCGCCCGCGACCGCCATCGGCGGGGGCAGCAGGGCTTTCCTCGCGGTCTTCAGCTCTTCGATCACATGGATCCCCTGCGGGCAGATGCGCTCGCACTTTCCGCAGCCGACGCAGTTTTTCGGATCCACGCTGTCCTTTCTCAATGCCACGGTCTTCAGGTAATCCGTCCGGCCGGACATCTTGCTTTCGATGTACATGCTATTATAGCACCGGAACGTGCCGGGGATATCGATTCCCTGCGGGCAGGGCATGCAGTAGCGGCAGCCTGTGCAGGGGACTTTCGTCTTTTCATTTATCGCGTCGCGGATGGCGGCGATCAGCGCGTGATCCTCCTCCGTGAGCATGCCCGGTTCGGACTCCGAGGCCGTGAAGCAGTTCTCCTGCACCATCGCGAGCGAATTCATGCCGGAAAGCACGCAGGTCACCTCCGGCTGGTCCCAGAGCCAGCGGAAGGCGAGCTCCGCGGCGCTGCGGCCCTTTGCGTCGTCCGCGACCAGTTTCCGCGCCTTCTCGGGCAGTCCGTTTACCAGACGCCCGCCGCGCAGCGGCTCCATGATCACGACCGGAATGCCTTTCGCCGCGGCGGCCCGCAGTCCGGCGCGCCCGGCCTGGGTGACCTCGTCCAGGTAATTATACTGGATCTGGCACATGTCCCAGTCGTAATCGTTCAGGATCTGCTGAAAGACGTCCGTGTTCCCGTGGAACGAGAACCCGATGTTCCGGATCCGGCCGGCGGCCTTCTGCCGCGCGATCCAGTCCTCGATGCCCAGGCGTTTCAGGCGGTTCCAGCCCTCCAGATCCGTCAGCATGTGCATCAGGTAGTAATCGACGTAGTCCGTCTTCAGGCGCGAGAGTTCCTCGTCGAAATATTTGTCGATCGACTCCGCCTTCCGCACCAGATACTGCGGCAGCTTCGTCGCGATCTTCACCTTCTCCCGCAGGCCGTTCCGCGCGAAGATCTCGCCGACGGCGGCTTCACTGCCGGGATACAGGTACGCGGTGTCGAAATAGTTCACTCCCGCCTCATAGGCGCAGAGCAGTTCCTTTTCGGCTTTCTCCAGATCGATGCCCGTTCCTTTTCTGGTGAATCTCATGCAGCCGTAACCGAGGATCGAGACGGGATCTCCGTGTTTGTCCGTGCGATATTTCATCATTTACCTCCTCAGGGACCGTCGGGGCTCCGTCTTAAGCTTCATGCGAACTCCGCGGCTGCGCCGGCATGGCGCGCCGCCGTCTCACTCTTTAAACAGAAAGAAGACGAAGCACCAGACCGCCAGAAACGCCAGCAGGCCAATGCCCAGCGCGATCACCGCATCGATCTGGTTCAGGATGGCTGCCAGCCGCTGCTGCACGCCCATTGCCACCACGAACATACCGGCGATCATCACGATCAGGCTGACGATCATGGTCTCCGCCAGATGGTTCAGGAAGTACGTTAATCCTGTTACCCTTTCGAAAAATTTCATGACCCTGCCTTCCGGTCTGCACATCATGACTATCTCGAGCACGACGGCGACGATCGTCACGATCGACGCCACCGCCGCGACGATCAGATTCACGACGACTTCTCCCTGACTCGAGATCCTCGGCAGCAGCGCGGAATAGACCAGCCACTGGACCACCACGGTCAAAACCGCGGCGAACGCCTGCATGACCCACCACCACAGCCATTTCAGGGGGAGAAAGGTTATGACCAGTTCAATGACCTTCTGAAACAGTTTGGCGACCACGGTCAGGACGATCACTCTTCCGAACGTCGCGATCAGTACGATGATTCCGGCCAGGTCGGAAGCACTCAGCCTCAGGCCGTCGGCCAGGGCATTGATCATATCCATCGGCAGCGTTTCCGCCCAGGCCAGCACATTCCCGCCGTTCAGGGCCGTGCCGACCGCGCTGCTCGCTCCCGAGAAATCCCGCCCGAAAGGCATGGACCCCAGGAACACGCTCATGGACGAGATGTCCGAGTCCTGAGAAGCGAAGAAGAAGGCCAGATAGACGAACACGAGCAGGAACAGCGGAATCGACCAGTGCCCCGCCTTCTTTACGTCGAACCCGGAGGACATGACGTACAGGATGATACCGGTCACCATCAGTATCATCCCTGTCCAGAGAAGGAACGTCATCCCCCATGAACTGGTAATAAAATCACGAAACAATATCAGCATGAATCACCTTTCCGAAGTCTCGCTTCACAGTTTTCCTCAGGCGCATCAGTTTTCTTTCATCGCGTACAGGGCCGCGCCGATCGCACCCGCCAGATCCGGATGCTCCGCGATCTTCACGGGCGCGCCCACGCCGGCCGAGAGTTCGGCGGCCACGCCGGCATTGCGTGCGACCCCGCCCGTCATCAGGTACGGCGGCTCGCTGCCCATGCGCAGCGCCATGGCGGACGTCTTCTTCGCGACGGCCTTATTCAGCGCGTGGATGATGTCCGGCGTCTCGGCGTTCTCCGCGACCAGCGACACGACCTCCGACTCCGCGAAGACCGTGCAGGTCGACGAGATCGTGAGGTCCTTCTTCCAGGAAAGGCCGGCAGCCGACATCGCGTCCATATCCGTCTCGAGCGTCCGCGCCATGTTCTCGAGGAAGCGGCCGGTGCCCGCGGCGCACTTGTCATTCATGATGAAGTTCCGGACGTTTCCTTCCTCGTCCAGAATGATCACCTTCGAATCCTGCCCGCCGATGTCAATGATCGTACGCGCGGCCGGGTCCATGTAGTGCGCCCCGCGCGCGTGGCAGCTGATCTCGGTCTTCACGTCATCCGCGAAACCGATGCTGTCCCGCCCGTAGCCGGTCGCGGTGATCTGCCGGATGCCCGCGGGGTCGTGCCCGTCTGCCGCGAGCCGTTCCTTCAGCCCCGCCAGAGCGCGCTCCGCCGCCGGTCCGGCCTTCGGGCCGGTGCGCAGGGTCAGGGAGGCCAGGAGCCGTCCTTCGCGGTCGAGAGCCGCGATATTCGTCGTCGTGGAACCGCTGTCGATCCCCACATAGATCTCTTCCGTCATATCCTCTCCGTTCACTGTTTTATCGGGATCCCCGGCCGATGCTCCGCGGGTCTTCGCCCGCACGCCGTACATCCCGCGCAGTGTCTCGTTAAACGCCTCGATCCTCGTCGCGAGCTGGCCGGAACTCTGGTCCGTGTAGTCGCTCTCGATCTTCAGGAGCGGCACCCGCGCCGTCTTCGCGGTCTGCGAAAATTCGAAGCTGTAGTAGTCGCAGAACCGCACGGTCTCGTAAACGATGCCCGCCAGTCCCGGGATCGCCGTGAGTTCCGCCCGCCGGCCGGTATCCATCATCCGCGTGCAGGGGATCTGGGACAGGAGCGCCCGCGCGTAGGCGGAAAACAGTTCTTCATCGGGCAGTGTCCCCGCCTCCAGCCGCTCTCCGAAGTCCGCGGGCGGCGCGGGCAATGTCCGCACCCCGCCGCAGGTCAGATCCCTCACCGGCAGACAGAGCCCGTCGGTGATGCGCACCATGAGTCCGTCCGGCACGCGCGCCCCGAGGACCGCGACGAAAGGCTCCGCCTCTTCCCCGACGCCTCCGCGCAGCTGCGCCCAGAGGTCCGAGGCGGCCTGCCACTCGTCCAGAAGCCGCCTGCGCTCCCATGTGCCGCGCCGCAGCGGGGCCCCTGCTTCCGTTCCGGCCGGATCGTCCCCGCCGTCCGCGTGCGCCTCATATTCCCGCGCGAGCCGTTCCAGCTCGCCGGCATAGAGCCGGACCGCCGCGTCCGTGTCCGTATGCGGCAGATCCAGCATGAATGCGAACTCCATCCCGGACAGGTCCGAGCTGTCCCAGACCCGCCGGATCGAATCGCAGCAGTTCGTCAGGATCAGCTCCCTCTGCCCGCGGGTCTGCCCGCAGCCCTCGCAGCCGGCGCAGTCCCACTCCCCGGCGCGCACCAGCGCGTCGGTCAGCATCTTCGCGTGAGAGCAGACGTTCGGGTGGATGAGCCGGTCCGAGCGGTCGAAGTCCGCCGCCTCGGTGTTCGGCGCCTCGAGCGAAGCTCCCAGCGCGGTCAGCAGTTCGACCGGAGTATATTTGCAGAGATACGTCAACATGCCGCACCTCCTTCTCCGGCGCCGGCCTGCGTCAGCATCTCGGTGAACGCCCGGCAGCGCGTCAGGATCTGACCCCCGCCGCCGTTCGCACGGTCCGCCGCGTCGCCGTCGACGATCAGCGTCGGGATCCCGTTCTCCTCGAGCACTTTCTTCGCGCGCACCGCGATACCCTGGGTCTGCTTGCATCCCCACTGGCAGAAAACGACCGCGCCGTCGGCCTTCATGGACCGCGCTTTCTCGAGCGTCGCTTCGATGCGGCGCTCGCCCGCTCCGTTGAACGTGTCATATACGAGCCTGCGCGCCATGCTCTCGTAGGGCTTCCAGGGATCCGGCTCCGGCATCTCCCAGCCGCAGCCGAGCACGTCATAGGCCATGTCGCAGCCGATGATCTCGACGTTCTCATACTGGAAGACCTGCTTCAGGTCGTCCTGCCAGTTCGGGGTCACATGCATCCATAACACCCGTTTTCTGTCGCCGATGTCCTTCGCTTTCCGCAGATCGGCGAGCAGCATGCGGCTGTAGGTCTCGGCCTCGGCATTGCCCAGAAAGATGTGGTTTGCGATCGAACTCAGAAGCTCCGGCGTCAGCGTCTCCGGCAGGTGTTTCTCCGGGCGCATCGCCAGGTAATCGAGATAATTATTCAGCGTCCGGCCGCTCCGGGCCACCGCCTCGCGCAGCTTCTCCTCCGAAAGCTTCCGGTGCGCGGCCTCCTCTACCGCGGGCACGAGCGCGCGCAGCTGATCGGCCACATAGGCCACCGACTCCTCAGAGACCGAGTACGGGACGTCAATGACATGATGCGGCACGCCCCAGTGCCCCGCGATCTCGCGGAACGTCAGCTGGTTCGCGTCACAGGCCAGCGTGGTGTTCACGACCAGCGCGGGAGGCGCGCAGACCCCGGACTCGCAGGCTCCGATCAGGGCCTTATGGATCGAGCAGAGCGTCTCGGGCGTCCCGTTCCGCTCGGCCGTGTCGAGGAACGCGCGTTCCGCGGCCGTGCAGACGATGTAAATGGAGAATGCCTCCGGGGTCATCACCTTCATGTCCATCGCGTGGAAGATCTCGCAGGGCATGAAAATATTCACGAAGGCAGCGTCCTTCGAGTTCCGGATCATCTTCGACAGGAGGTTCGAAACGACCGCCTGCAGGTACTCCTGCGAGGCGCAGCGTTCTTTCGACGGGAAATGCGAGCCTTTCCAGCCCACGAGCGACCAGGCGGCCGCGAGCATGCGGCGCGCGACTGCAGGGCGGGAGTCGACTTTCCCGCTGATGTGATCGCCGAGTTTTTCAATCATGGAATTCATGCGGCTATTATATCACAGGTTCGAAACGAAAACAGCGCCCGGTCTCCCGGGCGCCGTTCTTCAGGTCCGTATCACATCGCGATCCGCGTTCACACAGTCTCGATGTTCAGAATATCCGAAAAATGCGTGATCTCCAGCGTCTCCATCACGGTCTCGTTCACGCGGACGAGCTTCATGAGGCCCTGCTTCGCATCCATGATCTTCCATGCGGCCAGCAGCACCCGCAGTCCCGCGGACGAGATATACTCCAGCTTTTCGAGATCCAGCGTCAGCGTGTTCACGCCTTCCAGGGAAGCCCTGATCTGCTCCTCCAGTTCGCCGGCGGTCAGCGTATCCAGCCTCCCTTCCAGCGCAAAGAAAGCCTTTTCATCTTCCAGAGTCTTCGTAATGTTCAGCATCTTTTCTCCTTTAAGACGGCGTCTCCGTTATCTGCGTCCGTCTCACTTACCTTCGATATCGCCCCTGTCCAGCCGCTGTCTTTCGACCAGATCGGCAAACAGACCGTTCAGCGCGATCAGCTCCTCGTACGTTCCGTCCTCGACGATCTTACCGCCGTCCAGGACCAGAATACGGTCGCAGTGCCGGATGGTGCTGAGCCTGTGGGCGATCACGACGCGGGTGCAGCCCATGGCGTCGAGCGCCTCGGACACCTGCCTCTGCGTCTTATTATCCAACGCACTCGTCGCCTCGTCAAGAAGCAGCAGTTTCGGGTTCGGGGCGATCGCCCGCGCGATCATGATCCGCTGTTTCTGGCCGCCGGAAATACCGCCCTGCCCTTCGGAGATGTACGTGTGCATCCCCATGGGCATCTCGCGGATATCGTCGGCGATGCCCGCCTTCTCCGCGGCCTTCCAGGCATCCTCCAGCGTGAGCTCGGGCGCCGAGATCACGATATTCGAATAGATGTCTCCCTGGAACAGACCGGAGTCCTGCGTCACCGTTCCGATCCTCTTCCACAGCGACGGCAGGTCGTAGCGGTCGATGTCCTCCCCGTCGATGCTCACCGTCCCCCGCTCCGGTTTTTCGAACCCGAGGAGCAGGCGCATCAGCGTCGACTTGCCGCACCCGGTCTTTCCGACGACCGCGACGTACTCGCCCTGCCTGATGGTCAGCGAAAGATCGTTCAGGATGTAAGGCTGGTCGTCCGAGTAGCGGAACGACACATGCTCCAGCTGGATGGAACCGCTGATCTCCGTGACGATCTTCTTCCCGGACGCGGTCTCGGGCTCGGTCTTCAGGAACGGCTCCGCCATCTCGAGAATCGGCGTGATCTGGGCAGCCTGCAGGGCAATGCCCGACACCGACATGAACGCGCCCATCAGCATGCCGTAAGCCGCCGTAAAGGCGAAGTACGACGACTGGCTGATCCCGCTCCGGACCGCGAGATAATACAGCGCGATGTTCGAGATCAGGCTGATGGCGACCGAAATGACGCCGTTCAGTTTGATAAACAGCGGCGGGTTAAAGCTCAGTTCCGACAGATCCGCGAACAGATTCAGCCATTTCGCGAAGACGCGTTTCTCCGCGCCCGCCAGTTTTATCTTCCGGACGCCCGTGATCACGGAGTAGCTCATGCCGGACTCCTTCGCGGACAGATCCATCTGCCTGCGGCTGATGCCGATCTGGACGATCGTGGAGATCGCGGAAAACGCTACGGTCACGATGACGATCGCGATGGACGGCACCACCAGCGACGGAGCGAAGTTGAAGATCTGCGGGATATACAGCAGCGAGGAAAGCGACGTCAGACCTGTGGACAGCACCATGCTCATCAGCATGCTGCACAGCTGGTTCACGGCCATCGAACGGCTCTTCAGCTCGCCGGGGCTGTACTTGCGGAAAAAGCTCGCGGGCAGCGACAGCAGACGCATCATCATGGACGCCGATACACCCAGCGAAGTCTTCGTGTTCAGTCTGGTCTGTATCAGACTCTTAATGCTGCCGAGCAGCTGCGAGGAGAGCGCCACGCAGACCATACAGATCGCAATGCCGATCAGCGCGTCCGCACGGCCGCTCGCCAGGACCGGGCCCGTCAGCGCCCTGGTAATGCGCGGCATCAGCAGGCCGACCAGCACCACCGCGAGGGAAGCCGCCACGAGCATGCCCAGATCGCTCAGCGAAATGCAGCGCTGCATATAGAGCATCAGGTCGGGAATTCCCAGCTTCTTCTGCGGAAGCGGGCGGTAGAAGCACATCGCCTCCGTCTCGAAGAGCTGTGCGCTCCGGGCATTGATCGGAATGCGCTTTCCGGTAATGTGGTCGTGGTAAATATACCCTGCCGCGACGCCGGGCAGGAGCGCGACCGGAAGCCCCTCTTCCTTCGTAAAGGCGAGGATGGGGCCGTAAGCGTCCTTATACCAGCCTTCCTTCAGCTCGACTTCGCGGTACATCATGCCGCAGGGCCGCAGGCTGTACTCCAGGCGGTCCTCCACGGTCTCGAGAGAATCCGGGATCTCGACGGGCTTAAAATGATAATACTTCAGGATCTCATCGATCGCGTTCTTCGTGATGATCCGCTCGTCGCCGATCATCTCCGCGCGCCGGTGACCCAGCACGACTCCGGACACACGGATGAAGGAATCCTCCAGAAGCTGCTGGTCGGCTTTGCGTCTCTCTTCGATCTGATTACTGAACCATCCCATACGCTCCGCCTCCTCACTCGTTCGCCACGAGGTCGGCGTACAGGCCGCCGAGCTTCATCAGCTCTTCGTGTGTGCCGCGCTCCGCGATCAGGCCGTGGTCCATCACGATGATCTCGTCGCAGTCGCGGACCGTCGACAGACGGTGGGCGATCACGATGCATGTGATGCCGCGCGCGCGGATCGCGTTCACCACCTCATACTCGGTGCGCGCATCCAGTGCCGAGGTGGCCTCGTCCAGAATGATGATCGTGGGATCCTGCGCCAGGACGCGGGCGATCTCCAGCCGCTGTCTCTGGCCGCCTGACAGGTTCTTTCCGCCGCTGGTCAGCCGGTGCTGATAGCCGCCGGAAAGCGCCGTGATATCGTCGTGGATCTGCGCGTCGCGCGCCGCCAGGATCATCTCGAAGTCCTCGATGGACTCATCCCACATCTTAATGTTATTCGCGACGGTATCCTCGAACAGGATGATCTCCTGATCGACCACCGCCAGCGATCCGACCATGATCTCGCGCGGATAGGCGCTGCGGGGCTTTCCGTCGAAAAGGATCTCGCCGCTCCAGGGCTGATAGAGTCCGGAGACCAGCTGCGCGATCGTCGACTTTCCGCTGCCCGAGGCGCCCACCAGGGCGACCCTGTCGCCGGGATTCAGCGTCAGGGAAAAATCGCGGACCAGCGGAGGCTCCAGCCTGGAGAAGCCGAAGGAAACGTCCTTCAGCTCGATGTTCCCCCGGAGCTTCCGGTACTCCGTCCCCTCAGGCGACTCGTCCTTCAGCCCCGGATCGTCCGGATACTCCATTACGTCTTCGACGCGCTCCATCTGCGTGCGCATCTCCTGAATGCTCTGGCCGGCGCTGACCAGCGTCATGGCCGGGGCCATGAAACTGCCCAGGAAGCCCTGGAACATCAGGACGCTGCCGAGCGTGAACTGTCTCTGCATGATCAGCCAGACTCCGAGGATCAGCACCGCGTAGTTCGCCAGGATGCTGAAAAACGCCGGAAGCATGCCGAGGATCGAGTTCGTCTTCGCGGCTTTCACGTTCTGCGCGTTCACGGACGCCTGATAGCCGGCCCACTTCTGGAAGAAGCCGTTCTCCGCGCCGGAGGATTTGATCGTCTCGATCATGCTGACACCCGTGACCGTGGCGGCCTCGAGTTTTCCGGCGTCGCGCATCTGCACGCGGGTGATATTGATCCGCTTCCGGGAAATGATCCGGGACATAAAGATGTTCATGATCATGGCCGCCAGACCGATCAGGGTCAGAAGCAGGCTCTGCCGGATCATGAGAATCAGGTAAAAGACCATCATGACCGTGTTCAGAAGGAGCGGGGCGAGGGTGTTTACCAGCGTTCCCGCGATGCTCGCGTTCATGCCGGCGCGCGACTGGATGTCGCCGGCCAGCCGCTGGGAAAAGAACTCCATCGGAAGGCGCAGCACCTTCCACATATAGGTGGTGCTGCCGATGATGGTCATCTTACCGTTTATCTTCAGGGAATAGATCGCCTGCGCCCAGGCGACGATGATCTGGATCAGTGCCAGCAATGCCAGCATGGATATAAACGGATACAGCCATTCGCGGTTTATGCCCGTAAGCAGGCGGTCCATGAAGATCCGCAACGTGACCGAGTTGATGATGCCGAAGAGATAGCCGATCGCCGTGGTCAGCATGACGAAGACCACTGCCGCGCCGGCGCCGATCAGGCGCTTCCGGGCGAAGCTGAGAGTGCTCTTCTGCTTTCCGCCGGGCTCGAAATCCGCCGACGGAACGGGGATGATCGTGACTCCGGTGAAGGAAGCGTCAAACTCCTCCATCGTCACCTTCACGGTCCCGCGGGCGGGATCGTTCAGGTATGCATACTTTCCCTTAAATCCGTCCAGGACCACGAAGTGGTTCATGTTCCAGTGGATGATGCAGGGAAACTGCCCCTTTTCGCGAATCGACTCCACGCTGAAGCGGAACGCCTTCACATCGAAACCGTAGTGCTGAGCCGCCAGAAAGATGTTCTTCGCCTTCGATCCGTCGCGGGAAACGCCGCAGTCCAGGCGCACCTGCTCCAGGGGGACCCATTTGCCGTAATAAGCCATCACCATGGCCAGAGCCGCGGCACCGCACTCGAGCGCCTCCAGCTGCATGACCACGGGGACTTTCGCGACCCCCTTCGTGACCGTAGGTTTTACTCTCTGCATGCTCATGAACGGATCACCTGCTCGTCAGCAGGAACTGGATCGGGTGAATCTGCTCCACGACCACGATTCCTTCATATGTGCCGTCCGGAAGGTTCACCTCCGCCGCGCCTATACTCCGGCCGTACTCGTCGGTGTCCGACGCGGCGATCACGTACTCCTGCCCGGCGATGCGCATGGGCATCCCGGCGTCCAGAGTCTCGGCTCCCAGCGGAACGACCGTAGCGGTGTGATCTTCCACGACCACCGTCGCATCCGCAGTCGTCTCGAGCGTGCCCACGGCCGACCACGCAACGATCCCCGCCAGCAGCACGATCACGGCGATCAGCACCAGCCAGATGCCGGGGTTCGTCACGCGCAGGTAATCCGTGAGCTGCTCCGGGGAGTTGATGCGGTCCAGTGCCTTCTGCCGGAAAATGCTCTTTTTTTCATTCTCAGCCACAGCGCTCTCCTTCGTTTACCGAAACGATATTCCGGTCTGTCCGTCCGGATCCGATAATGCAATATTATCCCATAAAGACCCGCCGGTTTCAATAACACGGCCCGCCGCAGGCCGGCGGGCACCGGTCATCCTTCCATAAGAACCGGAATCAGCCCGAACGGTTCCGCCCCGGGATGTTCTTCAATGATCTTTTTCATGCGTTCCAGATCGGCCGGGACCCGTTTCGCCAGCACCTCCGGCTCATCCGTATAGTTTTCCAGCCGTCCGCCGATATACCGCCCGTCTTTTATGCCCAGAAAGAGCTTCTCCTTCTCCGGGTCGAAGCGCCCGTATGCCGCACACAGCCCGACCGCGTCCGCGATCAGCTCATCGCGCACCGGGTCGACGTCGTCCGGGTACAGACGTCTGCAGATCACGTGCGTGAGTTCATGGTACCGGCGGATCGTGTCGGACAATGCCAGCCACTCGCTCTCCGTCTCGCCGGCCGCCGCGGCGTCCACGCCGCTGTAGGGCCCGCGCGAGAGCACCGCGAGCATGTCGATATAATTCTCGCGGACCGCTGTGAAGCGCTTAAATTCCGCGGCCTGTTCCTCCTCCGGGAACCGTGCCAGATGCGCATGGATCCTCGGCCAGTTAAACACCGTGACCATCGCGGCGCCCTGGCTCTTCGGGACCGGCGCCAGCGGACCGGCCTTCGCGGCCGTCATTCCGCGCATCACGAGTTCGAAGTCATGCCGGTCTCCCAGCGTCACGACCCGCACCGGTCCGGCGGGGGTGTCGACGGTCTCGTCCCGGTCGCCGGGACCGCCGCGGTAGTGCGCGAGGGTCCTGCGCTCCGGATCACGGCCCTGCAGGACGACCCGGCGGTAAGCATCCCGATCGTCGCGGTCGGGATCCAGGTAAAGCAGAGGATAGTCCTCCGCCAGCTTTTCGATCACATGTCCCGCGCTCACGCCGGGTCCTCCTCCGAACCGGTCCACGGCTTCCATTCCTCCGACGCGGGAAGCGCCGTGCCTCCGGCCACCTCGGCGAGATCGCCGAGATCCAGTTCTCTGTTCTCTCCGAACAGCCGCTCCCGAAGACGATTCTTATGCGCAGGGTCCGGAACGATGCCTTCTCTTATTAAGTTTTCCACGTCTTTATCCGTCCACGCTCTCATAATAACCTCACTCGTTCTCTTATGCCTTACAGTGGTGTTCGTCTGTTATACAAGCCGGCGCCGGATCTGGAGACACCGGCGGAGTTTCCGGCCGGCTGCCGGCGCTTCGGACCGCGTCAGTCTTCCAGCAGCGTGCGGCACTTCGCGAGCAGGCGCTGCCAGCGCTTGTTCGCGGTCTTTTCGGGTATACACAACAGCGCTGCGATCTCACTGAATTTCAGTTCCATCACGCAGCGCATGTTAAGCAGTTCTCTCTCGTCAGGTCTCAGGCGCGCGTAAAGACGCAGGACCGTATCGGAAGCCTCGATCCGTCTGGTGTGATCCGCCGTGTCGGGCAGCTCGTGCCATTCGGGCAGGCTTCCGCGCCGGGCATGAGCCGGCGATCGCAGGAAGTTCACGGCGCGGTTATGTGCGATTCGCGTGAGCCAGGTCGCGACCGAGGCTCTTCCCGGATCATAGCGGTCATAATTCGCATACGCGGCCAGAAAAGTATCCGCAGTCACATCCTCCGCGTCCTCGCGTTTCAGGAGAAGCGAATAGGCGTACTTAAAGATACGGCCGTAATACATGTCATAGACCGCCGCAAAATCTTCTCTTCCGTTTCGGGTCTCGGCGCAGGCCATCATTTCCCTCCGCTCATCCGGACTGCCGGTTCAGATCATGATAAAACCGTTTACGCTTCTTCGGCAGCCCCTCGCCGCCACCGCAGGACGACCGCCGCGAACACCGCGAACACGAACGCCGCCGCCGCGGCGATGCCGGCCCACGGGCTTCCTCTCAGCAGCCATGCCGCCAGCGCGAACGCCGCACAGAAAAGGATGATCCATCCGTGAAGCGCCCGTCCCGCCCGGCAGCTTTCCTTCGCGTATCCGCAGATGCGGAACATGAACACGAAGGACCCGACAAACGCGACGATCAGGTAGATCGTCTTCAGGTCCGAGGTCACCGCGGGTTCCCGCATGAATTCGAGGCCGATCGTGATATTGCTCAGCGCAAAGATCAGGCCGATGTGGATCAGCATGTAGACCGTCCCGGTCGTGATCCGCTCCCGGTCAATGACGTGGTTATACAGATATCCGTAGCTTAAGAACAGCCCGACCACGATCAGAAACGCAAAGAGCGAGAAATATAATGTCGAAGGGCTGAAGCCGCCCGAAAAATACCCCGCGATCGCCACGATCATCTCGCCGAACGTAAAGACGACGTACAGCATGACGCGCTCGGTCAGATGCTCGAAATCCACCGGCACCAGGCGGTCGAACTGCTCGGTCAGGATCAATGCGCCGAAACCGAATATCACCGCCGCGAGCGGAAAGACACGTCCGCTGAAGCGGTACAGCGGAATGGCCGCGAAAATGACGGCCGCCTGGATCAGATGATGGATCAGATGATACTGCAGATGCATCTGCTCCCAGATCGTTACGGCCCCTCCCCTGCGCGCCCGGACCAGACGGATCGCGTACTGGACCGCCAGATTCAGGATGATGAGCCCCCACGCTGTCAGGAACCCGTACATCCCCTCGCCGTCGGGGCGGATGCCTCGCCCCAGATAGTAGAGCAGGTACATATTGATAAACAGAAAGACATGGTCCAGCACACCGTTCGAACCGTAACGGTTGATCAGGACGGCGCTCATGTACCAGATCTGCAGGACGATCAGAGAAGAGAGGACGTACGTAAGGTACATCCTCCCCGTAAAAAAGCCGCTCTCCACCTCCAGCAGGGCGTTATTCCTGCCGATCAGGTACACAAAGATCAGATCGTAGATCAGCTCGATGTACTCGACTTTCTTCCCCTTCCCGGGAGCCAGAAAGCCGAACACGTCCGTGACCGAAGGTCTTCCGGATCTCCGCGCCATGGCACTACCTCCGACGTCTGACGCGTTACAGCGCTTCCTTCAGGCCGGCGATCGTCTGCATGTCGTTCGCGTTCACGACGAAGTTCGTCGCGGCTTTCCGTCCGTCGGGCATCGTGATGCGCATCTCGATCACGGAGCCCTCCTCGACGTATTTCTGTGCGCCGTTCAGAAAAGCGATCACGTTCGGGTGATCGTTTCTGAAAACGTCGACACGGCCTTTCAGAGCCAGAAGTTTCATGGGGTTCATGGTGCGCCTCCTCAGATAAGAAAATGCCGGGTGATCTTCCGACGGACCACCCGGCATGATTATAAATCATTTTCCGTTTTTCGGGCAATGCCAAAGACGCCGCGCCGTTCTTCGGATCACTCTTCCGGCTGCATCGCAAACCCCAGGAACCGCCCGCTTCCCGGTCCGAAAAACAGCACCATCCGTTCCTCGCCCTGATACATTTCCAGGCTCATGATGCTTCCGTCGCTGCTGACGCCGGAACTGGTCCCGGACTCCAGGAGCCACAGCTGCCGGTAGAACACCTCCTGCTGCCGGTCCGGCATCTGATCCCCCTCCGTCCAGTACGACGAGAATATTTCCAGATAATTCAGATAATCATAGAAGCAGTTCCCTGACGCATACCCTGTATCGCTCTCCACGTACCCGTAGCCTTCCGTATAAAGGATATCACGGAACTCCACAATACTGCTGTTCAGATACTCGCAGGCGGCTGTGTTATCCTCAAATGACGCGGCACGGTCCGCGTCCGATACGCAGGAGTAATACAGGACTGCGTCCTCCGTATATGCCAGGTTCAGCACATACTTTTCTCCGTTTCGCGTCCGGAACGAGACGTCGTGCAGCACATAGATATCCCCGTCAAACAGCGAGCCCGGATCCTCCATCCGCTCCGCATCCGCGTCCATCTGCATTTCCGCATACCCGTCCGCCTGCATTTCCCCGTCCGCCGGTTCGGCGGCCCGCGTTTCCGCGTCCCTGTCAGCGGCCGGATCTTCCTGCCGGTTCCCCGGGATCACCTCCAGCTTCTCGCCGATCGCCGCATCCCAGGAGTCAACGCCGGCAAACAGATCCATCAGCTGCCAGGCGATCCAGACCGCCCTCTCGCGCTCCTCTATGTCCGTCACGGGCCCGGCCGCGCCCTCCTCATAGAGGTTCCAGGGCCAGAGGACGTCTCTTACCCGGTAATCCAGATAAAACGCGGCACTGTCATCCTCCTCTTCGATCTCCGTGACTTCATCGCGGTAATCGGGGAGGAAGAAGTGCGACAGTTCGATTCCGCCGCAGCAGGCGGCAATGATCAGGACCGCCAGCACATACGGCAGCCACTTACTCATCCTTCTCATCTCCGCCTCCTGTTTCCGTGTCTTTCACATCCGCACCGGAAAGCGGAAAGTTCACTGTCACGCGGGTCCCCTTCCCCGGCGTGCTCGCGATCCGCAGCCGCGCCCCGTGCTGTCTGGCGATCTCCAGGCACAGCGCCAGCCCCAGGCCCGCGCCTCCGGCTTTCCGCGACCGGCTCTTGTCGACCATGTAGAACGGCTCCGTGATCCGGCGAAGCTCTTCCTTCTCCATGCCGATCCCGCGGTCCGTCACTGTGAGGAGCAGCCGCTCTTCTTTCCGCAAGCAGGCGATCTCCACGGTGTCTCCCTCGGAGCTGGCCTTGAAGGCATTGTCCGTAAGATTAAAGATCAGGGAGGACAGCAGCTCCCGGTCCGCCCGGACCGTCAGCCGCTCCCTGCGGACTTCCTCCTGCACGCGCACCTGCAGATGCATGTTCCTCTGGGCGGCCACCGGCGCGAGCGCCGCCTCGGTCTCATCCAGAAACTGCGCGGCTTCGATGTCACGCAGTTCCAGCTCCGCGTGTCCCGCGACGGTCAGCTCCAGCAGCTTCCCGGACAGGTTCTTCAGGCGCTTCGCCTCCTCGGCGATGATATCCGCGTACTCGACGCGCTCCTCCTCGCTCAGGTCCTTTTTGATCCGCATGACGTCCGCCAGACAGACGATCGAAGTGAGCGGCGTTTTCATCTCGTGCGCGAAATTATCCACGAATGTCTTCCGGCGGTCCGCGATCTCGGTCAGGTTTTCGACGTTTTCCTCGATGGCCCCGGCCATGATGTTCACGTTCCGGGCCAGTGTCGCGAACTCCGCGCTCCCTTCCGGAGCGACGCGCGCGTCATAACTTCCGTCCGCGATCGACGCGATGGATGCGTTGATCCGGTCCAGCGGCCGCAGCAGCAGGCGCACCGCGGTCAGGAGGAGCGCCGCGGATATGACGCCGAAAAGCGCGCTCATGATCCGGATGAAATTCCGGATCTGCGCGTAAGAACTGTAGATGCTGCTGATGTCGTGCGAAGTGTACAGCGAAAAGGAATAGCCTTCGAGATCAAGCGGAGAGCCGATGATGATCCGCTCCGGGTCGCCTGTTATGACGGAACAGGTCTCCCCGCCGCCGACCGCCTCGATCAGGTCCGGGACTTCCGCAGGGGCGTCCGTCTGTGACGCGTCGATCCGGGTGCCGCCGTTGTAAACAGCCAGCCCCATCCCGGAACCCGCATAGGAGTCGATCACTTCCGAGACATAAGCCAGCACATCCTCCTCGGCCAGAACCAGCTTATCCGAGCGGACCCGTTCGAAAGAGATCTTATTGACGATGCCTCCGGAGACGTATTCATGGCGGTGAAACGCGGCCGTCCGGGTCTGTTCGATGCCGGACGTAAACGATCCCCTGGCAACGACCATCGCCGTGACGCTGACCGCCAGCATCACGAACGCGAGGGATATCAGGAAGATCTTCTGCCAGAGTTTCATACGATCAGGCCTTTCCGCCGATCAGGCCTTTCCGGCCCGCTCCAGGCGGTAGCCGAGCTTCGGAATGGTCACGAGATGCTGCTTCAGATCCAGCTTTTTGCGGATCTGCTGGATATGGATGTCAACGGTCCGGGTCTCGCCGTAATACTCATAGCCCCACACGGCCGCGAGCAGGCGTTCGCGCGAGATCGCGACGTCGATATTCTGCAGGAACAAAAGGAGCACGTCAAACTCCTTCGGGGTGAGGTCGACGCGGACGCCCGCCTTCGTCACGGCATGTTTCTTCGTGTCGACATGGATATCGAGGTAATCGAACGCGCTCTCGCCCTTGTCGCAGCGGCGCAGCACCACCTCGATGCGCGCCAGGAGCTCCATGGCCTCGAACGGCTTCACGATATAGTCCTCGGCGCCCATGCGGAGGCCCTTGACCTTGTCCATGATGTCGCCCTTCGCGGTCAGGAAAATGATGGGCGTGCCGCAGCCCGCGGTGCGCTCCGCGATCTCAAAGCCGTCCGCGCCCGGAAGCATCACATCCAGCAGACACAGATCGAAGCGGCCGCTCTCCAAAAGCGCAGCCGCCTCATTTCCCTCTCCGCAGATCTCGCATCCGTAGCCCACGAGCGAGAGCGTGACTTCGATGGTCCTCGCGATATTCGGGTCATCTTCCACTATCAGTATCCTGATCATGCCGGTATCCTTCCCTCCGCGCGCACAGGTGATGTTTTCGGGGACAATGCCGACCGGGCCGGCGCGGCAGCGGAAGCCGCCGCAGGCAGCGCGTCGCGGTTGTCTCTCAGCGCTCCGCCCAGGTGCGTCATGCGTTTTTTCAGGCCCCAGGCCACATTGAAGATAGTACTCAAAACCGGCCTCAGGCACAAGTCGAATTCACCCGCGTAGGTCTTCACGGCGCCGCGGAAACCGGATTTGAAGCGGTAGACGCCGTAGTTTCTGTGCCGGGCATCGTACCAGTAAGGCACGCCCTGAAAATCGTAGACCGAGAGCCCCTTCGAGCAGGCGTCGCGGATCATGGTCCACTGCATCAGATAGTTCGGCATGCAGTTGCGGTGATCGTTCGAGGAACAGCCGTATACGTAGCTGAGCCGGTCCGCGTATTCGATGCACAGCGCCCCGGAGAGCGTCTCACCGTCCAGGTCGCAGAGGCAGAGGCGGGCCTTCCCGCCGAAGCTCTCAAGCAGTTTCGCGTAATAGGACTTCGCCCGCATGTGGAAGCCGTCCCGCTCCGCGGTCTGGCGCATCAGTTCCATGAAGTCGTCGAGCCGCTCCGCGCCGTAAAAGCCGCAGGTCACGCCGCGGCGCTCGGCCAGGCGGATGTTGTAGCGGCACTTGCGGTGAAAGTCCGAGAAGACCTCGTCCGCGCTCTTTCCGGCGATATTCAGAACGTAGTTTTCGCGGCACTGGATGTTGTCGTAGCCGACCTTTTCGGGCGCCCAGACGAACCCGAGCGAAGACAGGTTCTCGATGGCCTCCTCATCGCTCTCGTCGATCAGCGGATCGATCTTCAGCGCGAAGGCGCGGTATCCGCGGGCAATGTCTGCCGCCTTCCCCACGAGCTCTTCGAGCACGCCGCGGTCGTGCATGTCGCAGACCGGGCCGCGCGGGGCATAGCAGAAGGCAGTGCCGAGCGGTTTCAGCTCCTTCACCAGAATCAGCATGCTGCCGGCGACCGCGCCTCCGCGCTCCGCGGTGACGTATTCGTGCTTCCAGCCGGCTTTCACATCCGCCCATTCCGGGGACTGCATGAAGTTCGCGCAGGCCGCGCCCGCATAGATCTCCTTCCCGATGACTGTGTTCATGGCCCATCCTCCTCTCTGTGATACAGCTTAGAGGAGGGGGATGCAGAGAGTATTCATTGAGATGTAAGAAAAGTGTTAAGAAATCTTCCTGCGGCTGCGCACGGCGGAAGCATTGAAGTGCGACCGTGAAGGACAGATCGAACACATAGAAAAGCGAGGGGGAAATGTTTGTATCCGCACAAACATTTCAGCTCGACTGAGGCGGGAAACCATCGGGTTTCCCGTCAAATTCGAGCGGTACCCTCGCTTTTCTCAGTGTGTGAGATCTTCGTCCTTCAGGGAGCGCCGAACAGCTTCCGCCGTGCGCACCGCAGGGATCACTCAAACGGGAACTTATAATCCAGCCCCAGCTTATCCCGCACCGCGATCATCTCCTTCTGGACCGCCTCGCCCACGGGAACTCCCTTATCCTTCCGCTCGAGCCACTTCTCGTACTCCTTCTCGCCCGCGGTGTAGATGCGCTCCTGTCCGGGCGCCTTCTGCGACGCCCGCAGCGCGCGGCAGATGTCGCCGGCGATCTTCCGGAACTCCGCCTCGCCCATGAACGCCTCCGGGTTCACGACGAAGAAGAAATGTCCGAGGCTGTACATGCGCGGCTTCCCGTTCTCGTCGACACCGGTCAGCGCCTTCATGAACTTTCCGCCCGACAGCGCCGCCGAGAGGATCTCGACGACCGCAGCGTAGCCGTAGCCTTTATAGCCGGCGAGCTCGTCCCCGACTCCGCCCAGAGGCGCGAGCGCCGCGGTACCGTCCACGAGCGCCTTCAGGATCTCGTCGCTGTCCGTCATGGTCGAACCGTCATGCGAGACGACCATCCCGGCGGGCGTGGGCTTTCCCTCGCGCGCGTAATACTCGATCTTCCCGCGCTGCACGATCGAAGTCGCGCAGTCGATGCAGAAGTCGAACTCCTCATCCGTCGGCAGCGAGAACGTCAGCGGGTTCGTGCCCATCATGTTCTCGACGCCGAACGTCGGCGCGATCGACGGACGCGCGTTCGTGCCGGTAATGCCGATCATGCCTTCCTTCGCAGCCATCGACGTCCAGTATCCCGCGATGCCGTAATGCGTCGAGTTCCGGATAGCGCCGCCGGCCATGCCGTAGGCGCGCGCCTTCTCGATCAGCCGCGTCATCATCGCATGGCTCGCCACCATGCCCATGCCGTCGTGTGCGTCCATGACGATGGTGGTCGGCGTCTCCTTCAGGATCTCCCAGTTCGTGACGGGCAGCAGCGTGCCCTTCTCGATGCGGTCCAGATAGATCGGCTTAAAACGGTTGCAGCCGTGGCTCTCGATGCCGCGGCGGTCCGACTCCATCAGCACGTCTGCGCAGATCGCGGCGTCCTCCTCGGGCACGCCGTAACCCTTAAACGCGTCGATCATAAAGTTTTTGATCAGGTCCCACGGGACGTAAGGTCTGGTCTCAGCCATATCGGTCTTCCTCCTGTAAATGTTCGGTCCATGATACAGGCCGCAATTGCCGGCCGGATCTCAAAATCATTGATTTCATTATATCCGAAACAGCGAATCATGATATAATGTTTTTAAGTTTTTACGGCAATGTTCCCGCGCCCGCCCGGACATTCGCCGGCGGAAAAAGGCTGGCAGCCGCAGGCAAGCGGATCATCATTGCAAAAGAAAGGAGCTACACATGGATATCGGTGCGATCATTGCGAAAGTCGTCGAGCTCATTCAGAGCGGAAAACTGAACGAAGGCCTTATTCAGAAGCAGGACGCCGACGGCATTCTGGGCATCCTGAAAGAAAACGGCGTGAAGGCTGAGAAGTCCGACGTTGTCGGCGTCTTCGATTTCGCGAAGAAGAACGGCCTGGATCCCTCGAAGTTCAGCCTGGCGGATCTGGATCTTTCGAAGCTGGATCTCTCCGGCATCGACCTGAGCCAGCTGAACCTGCCCGGAGCGCTGGGCGCGCTCGGAAAGCTCGGGAAGTAAATTTCCGGCATCACGGTATCGGCATCGTCAGTCAGAGCGGATGACATTCGGCAGAATATCATCCGCTTTTATATTTGCTCCGAATGTGAGCGGCTCCGCACCGACAGTGACCAAATCCGTCTTGATTTCCGCGGAGATCGGAATAAAATAGAATGAGTCGGTTAGATATTGCTAACCCGTTCTCTCCTATTCTGAAACCTGATCTCTTCCCGGAAGACCGGATCCCGGGCCGCGAATGCTTCCTGCGTGCGGGAGATCGGAAGCAGGACGGTAAGGCATACTTTTTTGATCCATGGTTAGCTGCAACTAATAGATCGTATGACGAGATCGGGATCGGAGGTCATTTCTGTGGGACTTATAAAGGACTTCGTAAATCAGACGAGAAAACCGGAAGGCAGACTGGGAAAGCTCATGCTGAGCTCCATGAACACCGGCCACGCGAAGCTGGCCGACTGGGGCCTGGCACATCTGCCGGAGATCATGCCCGAAAAAGCGGTCGACCTGGGCTGCGGCGCCGGGCGAAACGCGGGCGAGCTTTTGAAGAAGTACCCGCGGGCTCATGTGACGGCTGTCGACTACTCTGCGCTTTCCGTCGAGAAGGCCAAAGAATACAACCGGAAAATGATCGATGCCGGCCGCTGCGATGTTCTGCAGGGCGATGTGTCGGAGCTGGATCTGCCGGATGAGGCATTCGATCTCGCCACTGCCTTTGAGACCATCTACTTCTGGCCCGGGCCGGAGAGATCCTTTGCCCGGGTGGCGAAGGTGCTGAAGCCCGGCGGAATCTTCCTGATCTGCAACGAATCCGACGGAAGGGATGCGGCCGGAACCAGGTTTGAGGGGATCATCGAAGGCATGAAATGCTATACGCCGGAACAGATCGAAGCGGCCCTGAAAGCCGCCGGTTTCTCTGACGTGTTCAGCGACCATCACCCGTCAAGACCATGGATCACGGTCGTGGCCAGGAAATAAGGAGCGGGGATGATCCGCCGGCCGAATCTCCGGAGGTTCGAAAACACATGAGAATCTATGAATACGGCTCCGAAAACCCGGAATGCATCCTGCTGATACACCCGTCGCTGGTAACGTACGATTATTTTGAGAGGGTCGTTCCGCTTCTGGAAAAACAGTATCACCTGCTGATACCCGCCCTTCCGGGATACGACCTCCTGGACGGTTCCGAGTTCGTCTCGGTCGAAAGGACCGCCTCGGAGCTGGCGGAGGACCTTCTGACCCAAGGCATTCGGGAAGTGAAGGCGATCTACGGCTGCTCCATGGGCGGGAGCATCGCTCTTCGGATGGCGGCCGACGGAAAACTGAAAGCGCGGAACTATGTAATGGACGGCGGCATCACACCTTATCAGCTGCCGTGGATACTGACCCGTTTTATCGCGCTGCGGGATTTCGCCATGATGGCTCTCGGTAAGATCGGCGGGGAAAAAGCGGTCGTGAAGGCCTTCAGTTCCACCTCTTACAGCGAGGAGGATCTGAAGTACGTGGCCGATATCTTCCGCCACTGCACATATAAGACGCTCTGGAACACCTTCGATTCCTGCAACAACTATCAGATGCCGAAGAAGATCATGCGGTTTTCCGGGAAGGTCCATTACTGGTATGCGGAAAAGGAACGCAAGGCCAGAGACTGGGACCTGAAGTATATGAAAAAGTTCGTTCCGGATACGGTCTTCAGAAGCTTTGAGGGGATGGATCACGGGGATATGGCGCTGTTTTATCCGGAACGGATGGCGCGGGAGCTTTCCCGGCTGTGCGAAGGGAACAGCTGATGAGAATACTGATCTGCGGAGCGGGCGTGATCGGCAGCCTGTACGGAGCCCTGCTCTCCGAAGCGGGACACGACGTCAGCCTGTACGCCAGAGGAAAACGGCTGGAAAGCCTTCGAAAAAACGGCCTTCTGTATATCCGAAACGGGCAGATCCGGACCGCGAAAGCGCGTGTTTTATCCTCCCTTGAGAAAACAGACCGCTATGACTTTATCCTTCTGGCTGTGCGGGAGAACCAGCTGTCGGCCGCGCTGGATGAACTCAGAGAGAATGTCTCTCCCACCATCGTGACCATGGTGAATTCAACGGATCCCCTCGAGCGATGGGAGGCTGTCTGCGGAAAAGGCAGGATCCTGCCCGCTTTTCCCGGAGCCGGCGGCGGCTTTAACGGTGACGTTTTGGACGCCGCTCTGACGCCGGGACCGGTCCAGCCGACGACGATCGGAAAGACGGACGGAAGGGAGCAGGTCCTGGCAGACGTATTTCGCTCCGCGGGGATCCCCGTTCAGATCGTTCCGGATATGCACGTCTGGCAGATCTGCCATCTGGCGATGGTCGTTCCGATCGCCGATGCATATTACGAGGCGGCGGACCCGAAGCATGCCGGGAGCGACGCGGAATTGATGAAGAAGACCGCGCGCAGGATCCGGGAAAACATGCAGGCTCTTTCAAAAAAAGGATGAAACTGTCCCCCGCAAAGCTGAATGTCTTTCGAATCCTTCCGCCCGGGCTTACCGCCGCCATACTGGGCGCCGTCTTCAGAAGCAGCTTCGGCGACAGATTCATGTACCGGCACTCCGTGAAAGCGCCTGATGAGATGCATAGGCTCCATGACCGGTTTTACGATCTCCTTCAAAACAGCCGCTGAGCCGGCTGCGCGCGGGGGCGGTCTCCGCTTTCCCGGTGCGGTATGCTCTGTCATAAAAAAGAACGGTGCAGCCCCGAAAAGGCTGCACCGTTTCGATTAGTAAACATCCTTATGAGATCACTGACCGTCGCTGTTTCCCATCGTCATGATGTTTGCGACGAGCGTTCTCCAGGCCTCCTGCGCCGCAGGGTCGTTCACCAGCGAGGACATCGCCTCGGCCACGCCGGCGTCCTCAAACACGCCGGTGTTCGCGCCCCAGTCGGAGATACTGTCATCCAGCATGTGAACGACGTTCATCAGGTTCGAGTCGAACGCGCTCTGCTCTTCGGGCGTCATGCTTTCCCAGGCGGCCAGCATGTTCGCGCGCAGGGTGTCGATATCGGCATTCGCCAGGTCATGATCCGCGGCAAACTGCAGGACTTCCTCAGCGGCCTGCGCGGCAGCCAGGGATGAGCCGGCCGTGCCCTGCGGAATCTCGCCGATGACGCGGAAAAGCTCATCGACGAACTCCTGCTCCGTGGGAGCTCCGGTCTCCACGATCTCGACATACTCGAACACCATGTCTTCGCCGGCGTTCTCGGTCTTATCGTTCCACAGGAGCGTGCCGTCCTCGTTCAGGATGAACTCCGCGTGTCCGTCGGAATAGATCTCCTCGCTCTCCGCAATCTCGCCGTCCTCTCCGTAGGTGAGGTGGGTCAGCAGTCCGGTGCTGTGGTCGATCAGCGCCGGGACTTCCGGAACATACTCGTCAAACGCGTAGTTCCACTCCGCGACCTCTGCCGCGCTGCCCGCCCATCTGACGGTGGCTTTGATCCCGAGGTCTTCCCGGACGAACGTGATCGTCGCGCGCCCGCACACCCAGGTGCCGAGGAACGCATCCGCCTCGGCGGGAATCCCCTCCGCCTGAGGTTCCGCGGGAACCGTCTCGTCCTGCGCGGGGGCCTCAGTCTCCACAGGAGCCTCGGTCTCGGGCGCCGCCTGATCCGAACCGCCGGACGAGGAACACGCTGCCAGCGAGAAGACCATGGCCGCAGCCAGAATGATACCGATCAGTTTTTTCATTTTCGTTTTTTCTCCTTTTGCTTACTTTTTCGGCTTCGCGCCCGGATCACCGTGATCCTTGATCAGCTGCTCCAGCATCCGGATGATCTCGGCCGAATCCATGCCTGCCTTATCCGCGACCGTCTGCAGCGTCGCGCTGCCCAGGAACGCCCGGGCCAGCGGGTTATTAATGATCTCGAAGCGCGAGTCGACTTTCGGAAGCTCGTCGCTCAGCCAGGGAAACTGCTGAAGGATGTCATTGACCTTCGTCTGTGCCGTAAATTTCATATCTTCTCTCCTTTTCTGAAAACTTAATCAGCCGTCGCCTGATAAAAACCGTAATCTCCGGTCGTGTTATGAATCACATATACGCTCAGCCCCTCCGGCTGCGGATCCGCATACATCCGGGGCTCGATCCACCTCAGGAATTCCTCGCTCATCCCCGCCGCCGGGTGGTCCGGCGAATAGATGTAAAACGTGGTTCCGGGCTCCGCCTCAAATCCGTAGGGATTCGAAGGCACATGACGGACGCCGTCCTCGATGTACGCTTCGTAGTCGAAGCCGCTCGTCACGTTCAGCTCTTCGAGCGTCATGGACCACGTCGTGTCGTTGTCGCGGCGGACGTTCGCGAAACGTCCGTTAAACTCGCAGAAATAGAACGTGCCGTTCGGATAGCCTTCGCCGGTATCTCCCATATCGGAATCGTGGAAGTATCCCTCGAACGTGCCGTCCGCATTCAATGTCACCTCCGTGCCCCAGCCGCCAGCGCCGCTCGAAAAGTAATAAACGCCGGCCGCTTCGGCGGGAAACGAACCGCTATCCGCGGAACCTCCGGAAGGAGCGGGCGCCTGTGTCCCGGCCTCAGCCGCGGTCTCGGGCGTCTGTGTTTCGGGCGCCTGTGTTTCGGGCGCTTCGGTCTGCCGCTCCGTCTCAGCCTGCTGAGTCTGCGCCTGCGTTTCGGGCGCGGGCGCGTCTTCCCGGCGGGAGCCGCAGGCAGCCGCCGCCAGCACCATGGCAAAGGCCGCCGCCAGCAAAATCGCTTTCTTAAAAGATCTCATGTGTATTCCTCCGTTTGGGACTGTCCGGGCGCGGTCTTTCTGCCCGGCCCGCTGCGTTTATTATAGCAGTTTCGGGCCGTTCCGGTCATGTTTGCGCCGGATTTATCCATCTTGCTTACATTTTTCCAACGTTTTTCCGACCGGGCCATGACGGTTCGCGCCCGGTGCTTGCGCGCGCGGAACTCTCCGTTTATGATGGCTCTGAGCGGAGGAAAGCGCCCGCGGGGCGCCCCCTGCCGCACGGATCACGAGGCATATTTCCGGATAACTTTTTAAGAAAGGAATGACCTTATGAACATGAAAAAGATCACAGCCCTGGCCGCGGCCGCATCGCTGGCCGTATGCATGCTGTCCGCCTGCGGCTCGAACACGAACACGCCCGCAGAGACCGAACCCGCCGCTGCCGTCGAGACCGTCCCCGCTGCGGAAACGAACGCGCCGGAGACTCCGGGCGAGCCCGGCGGCGGTTCCGGCGAAAGCCACGCGGTCGGGAGCTGGAGCATGGCCGAAAGCACGGAGGTCACCCCGGAACGGCAGGATGTATTCGACCGTGCCATGGAAGGCCTGGACGGCGTCGGCTATACGCCCGAAGCCTATCTGGCTTCACAGCCCGCCGCCGGCACGAACCACTGTTATCTCTGCCGTGCGCAGACCGTCATTCCGAACGCACAGCCGCACTATACGCTGGTCTTCGTCTACGAGGATACGAACGGCGGTGCGGAGATCGCCGGTTTCCACGATCTCACCGAAGCGCCTTCGAACAGTACCGCCGCGGGCGGATGGTCGGCTCCGGAGTCTTCGGAGATCACCGAAGATCTGCAGACCGTTATGGACACTGCGTGCGAAGTATATGACGGAGCCGCGCTCACCCCGGTCGCCCTCCTCGAAGAGCAGGTCGTGGCCGGTATGAACTACCTGTTCCTCTGCCGTGTCGACGGCGCGGGCACCGAGACGGAGCCCTACTACGCGCTCGTAAAGGTCTTCGCGGACCTCGAGGGCGGCGCCGAGATCACGAACATCGAGGAGCTGGTCATCGGAGCTCTCTGGAATTCTTCCACGAAATAATGCCGGTCATCCCGTCATGTATGCCGGAGTCCTGCCCGCCGGGCGGGGCTCCGTTTTCTTTTGTCCGGGGGCTTTCGGGCCCGCTGCCCGGCCGCAGATCCGGAACGGCCGGCTTCCGAGCCCGCTCAGCAGGTCGTTCGCGATGGTTCCGGCCGCTTCCGCCATCTGCGCGGCGGTGATCTCCTCCGGACCGTCCCTTCCGATCAATGTCACGGCATCGCCCGGCTGAACATCCGGCAGATCCGTCACGTCCGCCAGGAACATATCCATACATACGCGCCCGCAGACCGGGACTGTCCGGCCGCGGATGATCACGCTGCCCGCGCCGCACGACAGACTGCGGGGCACGCCGTCCGCGTAGCCGGCGCCGACCGCCGCCACGCGCGTTTTCCTGTCCGCCCGAAACGCCATGCCGTAGCCGACGCACTCGCCGGCCGGCACCGTGCGCACCGAGACCACACGGCTGCGAAGCGACAGCACCGGGCGCAGATCCGGACCCGCGGCAGTGCCGGGCTCCAGACGCAGGCGGTCCGCCTCACTGCTCTTTACTCCGTAGAGCGCGACGCCCGTGCGCACGAGCCCGCAATGAAACCGTTCCGTCAGATCAGGGCGGTTCAGAAGACCGTAGCTGCTCTGCAGATGGATCGTGAGGATCCCGCCCGCGGCATCCCGGTATCCGCCGCCCGGTCCGGCCCCGCGCCTCAGGACTCCTCTCTCCTCCAGGCCTTCCAGAAACGCGTCGAACCGGTCCGCCTGGCGGTCGGTGAACGCAGCCGCCTCCGGTCCGTTCCCTTCCGGGACCGCCAGATGCGAGAAGATACCCGTAATGCGCAGGCCGGGCAGCACGAAGGCCGCCGCAGCCGCCGCGGGATCCCCTGTGGAAAACCCCAGCCGGTGCATGCCGGTGTCGACCGAGAGATGCGCATGAAGCAGTCCTCTTCCCCCAGCCGGCATCGATCTGCGCCGCACGGCCCTTACGGCCGTCACCGCCGCGCTCAGGGCCCTCGCGTGCTCCGCGTCGGCCAGCGTCTGCGTCAGGCGGTACCGGATCAGTTCATCCGCGCGCTCCGGCGCGGTATATCCCAGGATCAGGATCTCTCCGCGGACACCCGCCTCGCGCAGCGCGATGCCTTCGTCGCAGCAGGCGGCGCAGAAGTGCCGCACGCCGGACGCCTGCGCTGCCAGACTGACCGGAATCAGCCCGTGGCCGTAGGCGTTCGCCTTCACGACCGCGCTGAGCTCACACCCGGCGGGGAGCATGCCGCGGAGGGCCGAGATATTGTCCGCGAGGGCGTCCGTATCGATCTCGATCCACGCGCGGTCCATACCTTCGCCGTTCATGCCTCTCTCCTCCAGAGCGTCACGATAAATCCCTCGTCATTGTCCCCGGAGAACTGATAGACGGCATTGTCCGGCAATGTCAGCCGCGTCACCTTCCCTCCGTCCGCCGGCACATGGAAGACCTCGTTTACGATCCCGCTCTTCCGATCCTTCGTCACCAGCGGCTTCCCGGGCTCCGTATCGCTCTGCAGCAGCCCGATATAGTCCTCGAACGCGAGACCGTTCTCCGTTATAAAACCCGCGTGCGGCCAGCCCACGTAGCGGAAATGCCAGGGCTCGTGCGCGATCCCGGTCACGCCCTCTTTTCCCTCGGGATAGCGCTCGATCAGGCCGTTTTTCACGGCCTCCGTGCGGAACTCGCCGCAGATGCCGTCGTAAGGGAAGCCGGGGCAGATCGGGTCGATCCGCTTCACGTTCAGCGCGAGGTCCACCGCCAGGCCGCTCTCGTGTTCGCTGCATCCGGGCAGCGCCACGTATTTGCGCGTATAATCCTCCCCGTGTTTCCGCAGGGCCGCGGCGTAGAGCGACTTCTGTTCGGAGGGCGCCCTGTAGGCGCTCACCGGCACGATCAGGTCGCCGGCGCCGATCCGCTCGAGTGTCTGCCGGACCGCGAGGGCGGCCGGGCGGCGCAGAAGCATCTTCGGCCAGCGCGGAAACGCCGGGCGCAGGTCCCGGTCGCAGGCGGCGCGGAGGGGGTGCGAGGCATTGACCAGCAGGAGATCGCCCCGGAAGATTCTTTCATTGTCCAGTTCGTACGTCGTCATAGATACTGCCTCATCAGCCGGGTGAGCATCTCGGTGAAGCCCAGACCGGCCGCTTTCATCATGTTCGGATAGCGGCTGTGGGTCGTGAAGCCGGGAATCGTGTTCACTTCGTTAAAGACGATGCGGCCCGCGGGCGTCAGAAACATGTCCACGCGGGCGAGGCCGCTGCAGCCGAGCGCCTTCCAGATCACCTTCGCGCACTTCTGCACGCGCTTCTCGGTCAGCTCGTCGATGCGCGCCGGGCAATGGATCTTCGACGTCTCCAGGGTGTACTTCTCCCGGAAATCGAAGAAACCGTCCGCCAGCTCGATCTCGTCGACGCGGCCGCAGAACGGGCCGTCGGGACCGTCCATGACCGCGCAGCCGACCTCGAAGCCGGGGACCGCCTCCTCGACGATGACTTCGTCGTCGTATTCGAACGCGGCGCGGACCGCGGCGGGCAATGCCTCCGCCCCGCGCACCTTCGTGATCCCGAACGACGATCCCGCGCGCAGAGGCTTCACAAACAGCTCCGGCTGTCCGCCGGCGTGCAGCGCAAACTCCTCCGCGGCCGCCCGGATGACCTTCTCCACCTCGCGCTCGTCCGACGGCATCTCCTGCCTGCGAAAGGTCCGTCCGCGCGGGACCTCCACCCCTGCGAGACGCACGAGCCTGTGGGCGCGGTCCTTGTCCATGCAGATCGCGGACGCGAGCGTTCCGCAGCCGACGGCCGGAACGCCGGACAGTTCCAGCAGTCCCTGCACGGTCCCGTCCTCCCCGTTTCGTCCGTGAAGCACCGGGAAGGCCAGATCGACCGGCTCATCCGCGAGGAGTCCCGCGCCGCGGTCGGGTGTGACCCGGGCCGGGCGGCAGGGACCCTCGGTCCAGCTGCCGTCCGCGATCCGTTCCGGGCCGCCCTCATAGCGCAGCCAGCGTCCGTCCTTCGTGATGCCGACCGGCACCGCCTCAAACTCCACGGGATCCAGGTTTTCGATCACTGCCGCCGCAGACTGCAGCGACACTTCGTGTTCCGGCGAGCAGCCGCCGAAGATCACGGCGACCCGCGTTTTCCCGCTGCGCGCGGCAGTCCTTTTTCCGCCGCATTCCGCGGCGATCGAATTCATGGCATACATAAAAAAGCTCCTTTCTGATGAAACCTTAACATCAGAAGGAGCTTCGTTCTTTCAGACGGGCTTACGTTTCCGTCCCGGTTTTATGCAGGCTTTCCTGCCGTTTTCGCACATCTGCGTGCGGTTTTCGTGATAAACGCTCCCGGCCGCGGCCGGTTCCGTCCCGCTCAGGCGTCGTCGCTCTCCGTCTCCGGTACGGGCGCGGCTCCCGGCTCCGCGGGCAGTTCCACCGTGAACACGATCAGCTCGTCCGCGCTTTCGGCCCGGATGGTCCCGCCGTGCGTCTCCACGATCTGTTTCGAGATCGCCAGTCCCAGACCGGCCCCGCCGCTCTTCGAACTGCGCGCGGTGTCGAGCCGGTAGAACTGCTCGAAGATGCGTTTCAGTTTCGATTCCGAGATCGTGTTTCCGTGGTTCACGAACGTGATCGTGACGGAGCCGCGGGGATCCTGTTCGACCATGATCACGATCTCGGTCCCCTCGTACGAATAGTTCACCGC